>JAUXRN010000216.1 GCA_030681835.1 Actinomycetota bacterium | reverse complement strand
GGTCTTCGTGACGACGGTCAAGTCCACAGCATCGGGCCGGCCAGCCGCCTGCCGCGCGGCATCGATGCGCTGGCGCACGGACGCCAGGCCGGCAACGATCTGATCGCGCCGGCTCTCGTTCATGTCCCCTCCACGATGCAGGCCGCCATGCCCTGACGGCCCGTCACGCCGTCACGACGGTACGAGAACAGCCCCTGGTCCTCGACGGTGCAGCCGCCCACGAATCGGATGATCCTCGCCGGGACCCCGAGCTCGACGAACCGGGCGCGGGCTCCGGCGCGCACGTCGATGCCCGGCTGCCCGTCATGCCTCGTCGCGATGGCGGCCGTGCAGACTCCCCGCGAGACGGCGTCGCGCAGCATGTCTACCCGTTCCGGGGGAACCGGGTAGCACGCACCGCACACGGCGGGGCCCAGTACGACCTCCTGGACGCTACCGGCGAGGGCGGCGACGGCGTTGACGGCCTCGCCGATGACGTCACCGACCAGTCCACGCCAGCCGCAGTGAGCCACCCCGATAGCCATCCCGTTGCTGCCGATGATCGCGAGCGGCACGCAATCAGCCCCGAGCGCGAGCAGCACCAGGCCAGCATTCGTCGTGACCAGGCCGTCGACGGCCTCGGTCTCGGACGGACCGTGCACGCGGGCCACGGCGGCTCCGTGCACGCACCGCATCGTGGCCAGGTCGCTCGACCCCATCGCCCGTGCCACGCGGTCCCGGTTCTCGGTGACCGCGCCCGGGAGGTCACCGACGTACCCGGCCAGGTTGAGGGTGTCGTATGGCGCCGGGCTCACCCCGCCGGAACGACCGGTGGCCGCCCATCTTGCAGGGCGGCCACCGGGTGCCGAGGGCTCGGAGCGCCCGACGGCAAGGGGGAACACGAAACGCGACGAGCGCTGACGGCTACTTCAGGAAGTCCGGGACGTCGAGATCGTCGTCGCTGTCCTCGAAGACGATCGTGCGGGGCTGCGTGAGAGGCGCCCGGGACGGGGCCACGATGGCAGGGATGTCGCCAGTCGACCCCTCCTCGCGCGGCCGTGAGGTCGTCGATGCGCTCCGGCGGGTCGGCGGCTCTCCGCCGTCGAACCCGGCCGCGATGACCGTCACGCGGACCTCGTCCCCGAGGGTGTCGTCGATGACGGCCCCGAAGATGATGTTGGCGTCGGGGTGGGCGGCATCACTGACGAGGCGCGCGGCCTCGTTGATCTCGAACAGCCCTAGGTCGCTGCCACCGGAGATCGACAGCAGTACCCCGTGGGCCCCGTCGATGCCGGCCTCGAGCAGCGGGCTCGAGATCGCCTTCTCGGCCGCCTCGACCGCCCGGTCCTCGCCGCGTGCCGAGCCGATGCCCATGAGCGCGGAGCCGGCCGCGTGCATCACGCTCTTGACGTCGGCGAAGTCGAGGTTGATCAAGCCCGGTGTCGTGATGAGGTCCGTGATGCCGGAGACGCCCTGAAGCAGGACGTGGTCAGCCTGGCGGAACGCGTCGATGATGCTGATGTTGCGGTCGGCGAGCGACAGCAACCGGTCGTTGGGGATCACGATGAGCGTGTCGACCTCGGCCCTGAGGTTGTCGACCCCCGCCTCGGCCTGCGCCTGGCGGCGGCGGCCCTCGAAGCCGAACGGCCGGGTGACGACGCCGATGGTCAGTGCACCCAGGGAGCGAGCGACCCGGGCTACGACCGGCGCGCCACCGGTACCGGTGCCACCGCCCTCACCCGCGGTCACGAAGACCATGTCGGCG
Source organism: Actinomycetota bacterium (assembly GCA_030681835.1). Classification (GTDB taxonomy): domain Bacteria; phylum Actinomycetota; class Actinomycetes; order S36-B12; family S36-B12; genus UBA10649. Next base: position 17,352 of record JAUXRN010000216.1, on the reverse strand, counting down.
CCCTTGAGCACCTCCTCGATCTCCTCGATGTGATCCTCCGCCGCCTTCTTGCCCACCTCGGGGTTGGCGCCGGCGCCGAGGCCACGGGTCAGTTCGCGGCCGATGTCGAGCTTGACGTCGGCGTCGCTCATGAGGAGCGCCTGCGCGTCCGTGTTGATGGCGATGAACTCGACGCCCTTCAGCCCGACCTCGATCATGCGGTTGACGGCGTTGACGCCACCTCCGCCGATGCCGACGACCTTGATCACTGCCAGGTAGTTCTGCGGAGCCGCCACGGTGGCCCGTCCTCTCATTCGATGTCGCAGGCTGTCCCGGCGACGCTTCGCGGTCACGAACTCTCAACCTCAACCAGAGACTGAGAATCCGTCTGGTCCGTGACCGGCGGGAGGGTAGGGGCAGTGACCCGTGTTGCGCAAGCGAAGGATGGGGAAGGAGCCCCTGAACCTCACGCCAGCGTGACCCTCAAGTCCGACTTCAGGGTCAGGAGCGGAAGGTCGTGGGCAGTTCGGGGGCGCTCACGTCGTACATGTCGCGCTTCTCACGCAGCAGGGCCCGGAGAACATCGGCCTTGAAGTCGGCCTGGTCATGACTGCCCCACCGCACGAGGGCTCCTGACCGCAAGGTCAGTTCGACGTTGTCCCGCGTCGTCGCGGCCACCGAGGCGACCCGCCTGGCCAGGTCGTCCGGCAATCCCGAGAGAACGGCCATGGCGGTCGCCAGGCCGACGCCGGTCGCCCGCACCCGGGGCAGGGCCGGATCCACCCGCCCCAGGGGGGTGAAGGCCGTGCCGGTCGCGTCGACCGCGTCGGCCGAGCCATCGAGCGCGGCAATGGCCACGCGGGCCTCGACGGCGATCACGACCTCGCCCGGCCAGCCCCGACGCACTTCTGCCGTGGCGACCCACGGCAGCGCCAGGACCGCCGCCTGCGCGCGCCCGGTGTCGATCCGGGCCAGCGGCACGCCCACGGGGATGGCCGCCACGGATCTCACCTGGTCGGCCGCCACCCCCTCCACGCCGATGACACGCACCTCCTTGGCGGCCAGGACCGTCGAAAAGCCGACCACCCATACCGCGGCGGCGGCCAGGCTCGCGATCAGCACGATGACGAGCGCCCGAACGAGCCGACGCCGCCGGCCCGAGCGATCGCGGAAGTCGACGGTCGCGACAGGCTGGTCGATGGTCGGGGCTGACATCACGCGTCCCTTGCGCGAAGCAGGTCAAGCACCTCGGTGCCGATCATCGCGATGTCGCCCGCTCCGAGAGTCATGATGATGTCGCCCGGCGCGGACCGATCAACGAGCTGCGCGGCGACGGCAGACCATGACGGCTCGAACACCACCCGGTCGGGGGGGAGCGGCACGTTGGCGGCCATCGTCTGGCCGCTGGCGCCCGGGATCGGTTCCTCGCCCGGGGCGAATACCTCGAGCACGACGACTTCGTCAGCCAGGCCGAGGGCCGCCCCGAACTCCTTGGTGAACATGGCCGTCCGGTAGTAGTGGTGCGCCTGGAACGCCACGACGAGCCGGCCGCTGCCTACGACGTCACGAGCGGCGCGCAGGGTGGCGTCGATCTCCGTCGGGTGGTGCGCATAGTCGTCGAAGACCCGGACGCCCGCGACCTGCCCCTTGAAGTCGAAGCGGCGCCGGGTGCCACTGAACGACTCCAGCCCCTCGCGCAGGTCAGCGGATGGGCAATCCAGGCCGAGCCCAGCGACGAACGCGGCCAATGCATTCAAGGCATTGTGCTTGCCCGGCACGGCCAGCGAGATCTCCCCGAGCCGCACGCCGTTGTGCACCGTGTCAAACGTCCAGCCCAGGCCGTCGAGGCGCGCGTCTGCTAGGCGGTAGTCGGCCTCGTGCGACTCGCCGTAGGTGCGAACGTCGACGCCTGCCTCGCGTGCCCTCTGGGCGAGGCGGGCCCCGCCGAGGTCGTCGATGCACACCACGACGAAGCCGTCCCGGTCGCGTACTCCCGTCGCGAACTCGAGGAACCCTTGCTCGATGGCATCGAACGTCCCCCAGTGGTCAAGGTGGTCGGCCTCGACATTCGTGACGATCGCCGCCACCGGTGCCAGGTGCAGGAAGGCACCGTCGCTCTCGTCGGCCTCGACCACGAACACGTCACCCGACCCCAGATGGGCGTTGGACCCGGACTCGTTGAGTTCGCTGCCGATCGCGAACGACGGGTCCAGCCCGCAGTGCTGCAGTGCGACCGTGAGCATCGAGGTGGTCGTCGTCTTGCCGTGAGTTCCCGAGACGGCTACCCCGCGCCGGCCGACCATGACCGCGGCGAGTGCCGCCGCCCGGCTCAGGACCGGGATGCCGTGCTCGCCGGCAGCCGCACGTTCCGGGTTGGAGGCCGGGATCGCCGTGGACACGACCACCGCGCCGGCCCCGCTCACCATCGCGGCGTCGTGACCTACGCGCGCGTCGACGCCGATGGCCCGGAGCGCCTGCAGCCGGCGGGAGTCCTTCGCATCGCTGCCGGACACGCGCAGTCCCTGGGCGACCATGATCCGGGCGATGCCGGACATGCCGGCCCCGCCGATGCCCACGATGTGGACCCGGCCAAGACCCTCGAGCACGCCGGTCACGGCATCCCTCCCGCCCGCAGGGTTATGCGGGCCAACTGCTCGGCAGCGTCCCGGACGCCATGCCGGTACGCAGCTGCCGACATCGCCGCCAGCCTGCTGCCATCGTGCAGCAGGTCGACCGCCGTTCGGGTGAGCCACTCCGCAGTGAGCGCCGAGTCATCAATCAGCAGGCCGCCGCCCGCGTCGACGACGGGACGGGCGTTGAGGCTCTGCTCCCCGTTGCCGATCGGGAGCGGGACGTACAGGGCGGGCAGTCCCACCGCGGCCAGTTCAGCGCACGTCATCGCCCCCGCCCGCGCGACCACGAGGTCGGCTGCGGCGTACGCCAGGTCCATGCGGTCGATGAAGGGGAGGCCCACGTATCCAGGTCGGGCCTCGGGGGGGTCGTTCCTCGCGCCAAAGGCGTGCAGCACCGCGATGCCGTCCGCCCAGAGCCGGGGAACGGACTGGGCCACGGTGTCGTTGAGCCGCCGGGCGCCCTGCGACCCGCCGAAGACCAGGAGGACCGGTCCATCAGCGTCCAGGCCGAAGTGCGCGCGAGCCTCCGCTCGGGTCGCCGCCCGGTCCAGGGTCGCGATGTCCCGGCGGAGCGGGGACGCCATCGTCCGGGCGCCGCGGATCGTCCCCGGGTAGGCCTCGTAGGCCGCCCGGGCGAAACGTGCGCCCATGCGGTTGGCGATGCCGGGTCGGGCGTTGGCCTCGTGGATCACCAGCGGTACCTGGAGCCGCCGAGCCGCAAGATACGCGGGGACGGCCGCGTATCCCCCGAAGCCCAGCACGGCCGAGGCGTGCCGCTGCTGCATCGCGTCGGCCGCCTCGCGGACCGCACGCCGTAGGCGTGGCCCGAGCCGGACGAGGTCGCCACTAGGGCGACGCGGAAGCGGGATGCTGGGCAGGGCGATCAACTCGTAGCCACGAGCCGGGACGAGCACCTGCTCGAGTCCGCGGTCGCTGCCGATCACGGTGATGCCGACGGCAGGGTCGATGCGACGGATGGCGTCCGCCACGTTCAGGGCCGGTTCGATGTGGCCACCCGTGCCGCCGGCGGCGAGGATGACGTGCATCCGTCAGCGCTTCCGCAACGCCTGCGCCGTGCTCTTGCGCCGCAAGGCCCGTCGGGCGCCGGGCTCGTTCTTGGCGAAGGCCATCAGCATGCCCAGCGCCACCAACGTGGGGATGAGCGATGACCCGCCGTAGCTGACCAGCGGGAGCGGAACTCCGGTGATCGGCAGGACGCCGAGCACCGCGCCGATGTTGATGACGGCCTGCACCACGATCCACGACCCGACCCCTGCCGCTGCCAGTCGGACGAACGGGTCATGGGTCGTGCGGGACAGGCGGAAGACGGCGAAGGCGAGGATGCCGAAGAGGGCGAGGACAGTAAGGGTCCCGACGAGCCCGAGTTCCTCGCCGATGACCGGGAAGATGAAGTCGGTATGTGCCTCCGGGAGTGATCCCCACTTCTCCCGGCTTGCCCCCAGGCCGACGCCCCAGAATCCCCCCGTGCCCAGCGCGTACTGGCCCTGGCTCACCTGCCAGCCCACTCCGAGGCGGTCCTCGGCCGGGTTGAGCCACGAGGTGAAGCGCTCCATGCGATAGGGCGCGGCCACGGTCAGCAGCGCCACCCCCGTGACGAGCGCCCCGCCGAGCACGACGAACAGGCGGAGCGGTGCGCCCGCCGCGAAGAGGATCCCCATGGTGATCGCGGCCAGCATCAGGGTGTTGCCGAAGTCGCCCTCCATCAGGACGAGGACCATCATCAGCGCGGCCACCGGAAGCAGCGGCAAGAGCAGCCGCGACCAGGTGTCCAGCGGGCGTCCCTTGCGGGTGAGGAGGGCGGCTCCCCAGACCACGAGGGCGAGCTTGGCAAACTCAGAGGGCTGCAGCCGGAACGGCCCGATGATCTCTATCCAGTTCCGCTGGCCGGCCACCTCGACACCGACGACGAGGACGGCGACGAGGAGGGCGAAGGCCCCGAGCAGCAGGACCCACGCGAAGCCGCGCCAGAACTGCACTGAGGTCCTCGCGGCGAACAGCATGGCGACGACCCCGATGATCGCGAACATCGCCTGCCGCTGCGCAAGGGTGTAGGCGGAGCCGAACACGCGGAAGCTCTCGATGCTCGACGCCGACATCACCATGATCAGGCCGAGCACGAGCAGGAGCAAGGTGGTGCCGAGCAGCAGGTAGTAGGTGCTGAGCGGGTGCCGCAGGAGCAGGGCAAGGCGATGCTGCAGCCCATCGCCCGATGCCGCCGCGGGCACGCGCTCCGACGTCTGGCTCATGTCCGCCCGCCCGCAGCGCGGAAGGCGGGCAGCTGGCGAACCGCGTCGGCGAACCGACGTCCGCGGTCGGTGTAGTCCTCGAACATGTCCCATGACGCGCACCCTGGCGCGAGAAGGACGGTGTCGCCGGCGTGCGCCAAGGCGGCGGCCTGGCGCACGGCGTCGACCATGGCACCAGTGTCCGGGCTGGCCACGTCGATCACCGGCACATCTGGTGCGTGTCGGGCCAGGGCGTCGGCGATCGCTGCTCGGTCCACGCCGATGAGCACCACTCCGCGGAGACGCTCACGCGCCACGCGCACGAGGTCGCCGAAGTCCTGGCCCTTGGCCATGCCGCCGGCGATCCACACGATGGACGGGAAGGCCATGAGGGAGGTCTGGGCCGCATGCGCGTTGGTCGCCTTCGAATCGTCCACGTAGGACACGCCCTCGGCGGTACCGACGAGCGCGATGCGATGGTCCGCCGGGACGAACGTCCGCAAGCCGTCCCGCACCGCCGACGGGGGCACCCCGAAAGCACGCGCGAGCGCTGCTGCAGCGAGCGCGTTGGCGACGTTATGCGGCGCAGCCGGCTGAACGTCGGCAACAACCGCGAGTTCCTGGGCATGGGACTCGCGGTCGTCGATGAAGGCCCGGTCGACGAGGATCCCGTCGACGACCCCGAGCATCGAGGGCGCCGGCACCCCGAGGGTGAAGCCGATCGCACGACATCCCTCGATGACGTCCGCCGCCTCCACCATCTGCAGGGTCGTGTCGTCCTGGCCGTTGTAGACGGCAGCATCCTGCGTCCGCTCGTAGACCCGGGCCTTGGCGGCGACATAGGCGTCGAGTGACCCGAAGTGATCGAGGTGATCGTCGGCGATGTTGAGGCACACCGATGCCGTCGGGCTCATGGTGTGGACGAAGGGCAGTTGCGGCGCGCCCACCTCCACGGCGATGACGTCCAGCGCGTCGTGCATCACCACGTCGATGAGTGATGTCCCGATGTTCCCGGCCGCTGTTGTCCGGTACCCCGCAGCACGGAGGATCGACTCGAGCATCAGCGTGGTGGTCGTCTTGCCGTTGGTGCCGGTGATGCACAGCCAGGCGGCCGGCTCGTCGGCATCGCGCAGCCGCCAGGCGAGTTCGAGTTCCCCCCACACGGGCGTTCCCGACCGCAAGGCATCGACGATCATGCCATCCGATGGCCGCAGGCCCGGCGACACGACCACGACATCCGTTCCGACGGGCATGGAGCCGTCGTAGCCGAGGTGCACGCGCACTCCCAGAGCCTCGAGCACCCCAGCCCGCTCGCGCTGTCGCTCTCCGTCAGCCGAATCGACGATCGTCACCTGCGCGCCCAATTGCACGAGGGCGTCGGCTGCCGCATACCCGGCAATGCCGATGCCGGCAACGGTCACGTGCCGGGCGGACCAGTCCGAACCGCGCTCGAGCCGGTCCACGGCCGCGGTCACGCGCGCACCCACTCGGCATAGAACAGCGCCAGCCCGGCGCCGATGCACAGTCCCTGGATGATCCAGAACCGCACGACGATCTGGATCTCCGGCCAGCCGAGCATCTCGAAGTGATGATGCAGGGGCGCCATGCGGAAGATGCGCCGGCCGGTGAGCTTGAAGGAGCCCACCTGCGCGATGACCGACAGCGTCGTGATGAGGAAGAGGCCGGCCGTCAAGGGCAGCAGCAACTCCGTGCGGGTGAGGATTGCCAGCCCGGCGATGGTCCCGCCCAAGGCAAGGGACCCGGTGTCGCCCATGAAGATTCGCGCCGGCGCCGTGTTCCACCATAGGAAGCCGAACGTCGCACCGGCAGCGCAGGCGGAGATGAGTGCGAGGTCCAGCGGGTAGGCCGTCTCGTAGCAGAACGAGGTCTGCTCGAAGGCGCAGTTCTGCCCGTACTGCCAGATGCTGATCAGCACGTAGGCCAGGAACGACAGCACCGCCGCGCCGGTCGCCAGCCCGTCGAGACCGTCGGTCAGGTTGACGCCATTCGTCGTGGCCGTGATCAGGAACCAGACCCACAGGAGGAACAGGCCCATCGGCAGCACGATGGAGGTGTCGCGAAGGAAGGAGACCGCCATCGAAGCAGGGGTGAGCCCTTCCGCATTCGGGAACTGCACCGACAGCCAGGCGAACGCGAATGCGACGACGGCCTGGCCGATCAGCTTCGTGCGCGCTCGCAGGCCGGTGCTCCGCTGCTTGAAGATCTTGAGGTAATCGTCCGCCATTCCGACCAGGCCGAGCCCCACCATGAGGAAGAGGACGAGCAGGCCGGACGGTGTCACCGGCCGCCAAGTCAGCAGGTGGGTGATCAGGTAGCCGGCCAGCACCGCGACGATGATCGCGACGCCGCCCATCGACGGCGTGCCCCGCTTGCTCTCGTGATCGGGGTACTGCTCCCCCTCCGACGACACCCGGATGGCCTGGGCGTAGCCGTGCCGCGCCAGGATCCGGATGAGGATGGGGGTTCCGATGAGCGACACGATCGTGGCGATGGTCCCGGCGATGACGACGAGCCTCATGGCGCACCATCCGCCAGGAGGGCCTCGGCCACGCGCTCGAGCCCGATGCTTCGTGAGGCCTTGACGAGGACGACATCGCCCGGAGCCACCTCGGCCCGCAGCAGGGCCACGGCCGCGTCGGCATCGGCCACGTGGACGGACTCGTCGCCCCACGAGCCTTCGTTGCTTGCCCCCAAGTGCATGACCCGGGTTCCCTCGCCGACGCAGACCAGGCGTGAGATGTCCAGCCGCACGGCCAGCCGCCCGATCGCGTCGTGCTCCGACACGGCATCGTCACCGAGCTCGCGCATCTCCCCCAGGACTGCCCAGGTGCGCCGACCCCGGCCCATCGCGGCGAGTGTCTTCAGGGCCGCGCGCATGGATTCGGGATTGGCGTTGAACGCATCGTTGACGACCGTGAAGCCGCCCGCTGCGTGACTGACCTCCATGCGCCACTTGCTGGCCGGCGCAGCCTGCTCGAGGCCCTTCGCGACCAGGCCGATGGGCATGCCGAGCGCCAGACCCGTGGCCGCGGCAGCCAGTGCGTTCGAGACGAAGTGCTCGCCGCTCAACCGCAAGGACACCGGCGCGCTCACGACGGGGCCTGACAGTCCGTCGGCCCGGTGCAGGAGGGTGAACGACGGGCGCGCAAGATCGTCGAGCTGGACGTCGACCGCGCGGACGTCGGCGTGCTCCGACTCCCCGAACATCACGACGTGCGCCTCGGTCCGGGCTGCCATCGCTGCCACGGTCGCATCGTCGGCATTGAGGACAGCCAGCCCCTCCGCGGGGAGGGACTCGACCAGCTCGGCCTTCGCGTCGGCGATCGCCTCGCGGGAGCCGACCACGCCGAGATGTGCCGAGCCGACATTGATCACGACGCCCGCGTCGGGCCGGGCCACCCCGCACAGATAGGCAAGGTGCCCGGGACCCCGCATCCCCATTTCCAGGACGAGGTACTTCGTCGTCTCGTCCGCCGACAGGATCGTGACCGGCAGGCCGACCTCGGTGTTGAACGAGGCGTGAGCGCGCACCGTCGGCCCGGCCTGGTCGAGCACCGTGCCGAGAAGGTCCTTGGTCGACGTCTTGCCACTCGACCCGGTGATGGCCACAACGGTGCAGGACAGCAACTCCCGCCTGACCCAGCCGGCCAGGGTGCCGAGTGCGACCACGGGGTCGGCGACGACCAGGCAGGGCAAGGGGGCTCCCGATGCGTCCTCGAGGGGGCGCGACACGAGGGCCAGCGTGGCTCCTGCAGCAAGCGCCGGGGCCACGTAGTCGTGCCCGTCCGATCGGGCCCCCTCGATGGCGACGAACAGGGAACCGGGGATCACTGCTCGAGAGTCGAAGCAGACGCCGGACACGACCGTTCCGGCGGCGGCGCCGGCAAGCCGGCCGTCGACCACCTCCGCGATACGGGCGGCGTCCAGAGGGATCACGCCTGTTCCCGCCTGCGCAGGGCCGACACCAGCACCGAGGCGTCGTCGAAAGGCGTGACCACCCCTGCGACCTCCTGCCCCTGCTCATGCCCCTTGCCGAGGACCACCACGAGGTCGCCCGGCTCGGCCATCCCGACGGCAACGCTAATCGCTCGACCGCGATCCCCTTCGTCGTGCACCTCGGCGCGCCGACGCCCGTCAGTCGAGTCGATGCCCGCCATGATCGCCGCACGGATCTCCCCGGGCTCCTCCGACCGCGGATTGTCGTCGGTGATCACGATCACATCGGCGAGCCCCGCCGCCACCGAGCCCATCAGCGGTCGCTTGCCCCGGTCGCGGCCACCTCCGGCGCCAAGCACGGCGATGACCCTCCCGATCGAGAGGTCGCGTGCAGCCAGGAGGACTCGCTCGATCGCGTCAGGCGAGTGCGCGTAGTCGACGATGCCCGTCACTCCGCCGACCGAGCCGACCACCTGCATGCGACCAGGCACGGCCGCGGCGGCGATGCCCTCGCTGGCGACCAACGGATCCACCCCGGCGCGACGCAGGACGGCAAACGCGCAGAGGGCATTGGCAACGTTGAACGCGCCGGGCAAGGGCATCTCTATCGGCGTGCGCAGGCCGCCAGGCTCCGTGACCAGCCAGCCGGTGGCCGAGCGCTGCACGGTCCAGTCAGCCACAGGAGACGAAAGGGACCATGTCTCGAAAGGGACGGGGCACCGGTCGGCGAGGGCGCGGCCCCACTCGTCGTCGATTCCGATGATGCCCAGTCGCGTGCGATCGGCGCTGAACAGCGAGGCCTTCGCCTCGAAGTAGTCAGCCATGGTGCGGTGGTAGTCCAGGTGGTCCTGGGTCAGGTTGGTGAACGCAGCGATGTCGAACACCAGGCCATCGACGCGATGCTCCGCGATGGCGATGCTGCTGACCTCCATCACGACGGACGACACGCCTTCGTCCACCATGGCTGCGAGGATCGCGTGCAGGTCAGTGGACTCGGGAGTCGTGCGCGTGCCGGCGTAGTCGGTATCGCCGATCCTCACCCCCACGGTGCCGATGAGCCCGGACACCCGGCCGGCGGCCCGCAGCCCGGACGTCACCATCGATGCCACAGTGGTCTTGCCGTTCGTCCCGGTGATGCCGTAGGAGTGCAGGCGCTCGGCCGGGTCGCCGTACACCCGGGAGGCCACCCGGCCGAGCAGTCGCCGAGGGTCCTCGACCACCAGGACCGGCACCCCGAGCCCAGCGCAGGCGACTGACCCGTCGACGTCCGTGATGACGGCGACGGCGCCAGCGGCCACCGCCGCCGCGGCGAAGGACGCCCCGTGGGCAGACCTGCCCGGAAGTGCCGCATATACATCGCCGGGCAGGATGCCGCGTGAGTCGAGGGTGATCCCGGTTACCGGGACATCCACTCCGTCGCCGAGCAGGCCCAGGCGAGCGACGATGTCGGCGAGCCGGACGGGCTGGGTCCGCGGTCGCGGCAACGACGCCATCGACGTCACCCGTAGGTGAGTGGCAGCGTGGGCCCCACGTTGCCGGTCGGGGGGACCTGGCGTGCCTGCAGGGCGTACGTCATCACGCTTCGGAAGACCGGGGCACCAAGCTCGCCACCGTACCGGCCCTCCCGCGGGTTGAAGATCGAGACGGCCACGACCAGTTCAGGTGCGTCCGCTGGCGCCATGCCGATGAACGACGCGACGACGCCGTCGTCATAGCAGCCGCAGGCCTCGCTGTACGCCTGCGCCGTGCCTGTCTTGCCGCCGACGCGGTACCCGGGGATGGCCGCCATGGGTGCCGTGCCACCCTCCCCGACGACGGTCTCCAGCATCGCGCGAACCTGCTTTGCCGTCTCCGCCGTGACCACCCTCGTGGTCTTCGGCGCGGCCAGTTCCTGCACCGAGCCGTCGGGAAGGATGACGGAGTCGATGATGGTCGGCTCGACCCTGACCCCGTCATTGGCGATGGTCGCGAAGACGGACGCGCTCTGCACGGCGTTGACGCTCAGGCCCTGGCCGAACGCGATGGTCGGGAAGGACGTCGGCGACCACTCGGAGTGCGGCGGCACGTATCCGGTCGACTCGCCAGGGAAGTCGAGGCCGGTGGGCTCGCCGATGCCGAACTTCTTGAGGTACTTGTAGAGCTTCTTCCCGCCGATGCGCTCCGAAGCGAGGATCGTCCCGAGGTTGCTCGACTTGGCCATGATCCCGGCCAGGGTCAGCTTCAGAGTGCCGTGCGGGCTGATGTCGTGGAACTCCTTGTCGCCGCGGGTGAGCCCGTTGGGAACCACAAACGACGAGTACGGATTGGCCTGGCCCTCATTGACGACGGCGGCGATGGTCATGAGCTTCGACGTCGAGCCGGGCTCGAAGACGTCACTGAGCGCCCGATTACCGCGATCGGATGCCCGCGCGGCCGTGGCCTGGCTGGGATCGAACGTGGGAGCCGTGGCCATCGCGAGGATCCGCCCGGTGCGCGCATCCATGACAATCAGCGTCCCGCTGTCGGCACGGGACTCGGCGACCTTGTCGGCAATGGCCTGCTGCGCCATGTACTGGATGTCCCGGTCGATGGTCAGCATGATGGTGGCCCCGTGCTGGGCGTCCGTGACAGTGTTCGCGCCGGTCGGGATGACGCGACCGCCGGGTCCGCGCTCGATGGTCTGCTGCCCCGGGGTCCCGGCCAGCAGGTCCTGATAGGCGTACTCGATGCCACCGAGTCCCTCGCCCTCGGCACCCACGAAGCCAATGAGGTTGGCGGCGAGGTCACCAGCCGGGTAGACCCGTCGCGCGGCGGGCTCGCTGAAGATCCCCGGGAGACGCAGCGCCGAGATGCGGTCCCACGTCTCGGGCGTGAGTCCCTTGGCGAGGTAGACGAAGCGCCGATCACCGGTCAGCCGCGTTGCCAGCACGTCGATGTCGGCGCCCAGGATCGGACCCAGCGCGGCAGCGACCATGGCCGGGTCGGTCACCAAGGTCTGGTCGGCAGTGAGATTGCGGGCCTCGACGGTGACTGCCAGGGGCTCGCCGTTGACATCCAGGATGGCACCGCGACCCGCGGGAAGTTCGACCGTGCGCAGCCGCTGGTCGAGGGCAGCGCTTGCGAGAGCCTCCCCCTGCACGGCCTGCAGCTGGACCAGGCGTAGGCCGAACACGGCAAGCACCACCGCTGTGGCGACCAGCAGGGCCGACCCGCGCCGAGCCACGTCGCCCAGCCGGAACGTCGATCGGCGCGATGGCGGACGGTCCCCGCGCGAGGGCGCAGCAGCCGCCCGGTGTGGCGGGCGACGTGGGTCAAGGCGGGGCGGGGCGGTCCTCGTCACGCCGCCTCCCCCGTAGCCGAGCCCGGCGTCGGTGGCATCAGCGCACCGGCACCGCTAGGAGCCCGGCGTCCTCGCTCGAGACCTGCGAGGTCACGTCGATCACGGTCGAGTCGCTCCACAGGGAGCTCTCCGAGGAGGCTGATCCCTGCACGATGCCCCTGGCCGACTCGACTATGGCGGTCATCGCCGGGTCGGCCGCTCCGGCCCGCGTGGGCGGAGCCGCATTAGCGGCGGCGGCCTGGGCTGCTGCGGCATCAACCGCAGCAGGGTCGTAATCCGAACCAGGCGCCACCGGGAGGTCCGTCCCGACCGAGGCGTTGTCGACAGCCTCGGTGACGGTGGCGTCTGCGGGCGTGTCGAGCATGGGGATGGCGGACGTCCCGCCCGGGGCGGCCTTGGGCTTGCCGACGACCTTGCCCCGCGGAAGGCTGAGGAACACGGGTGCCCCAGTGGGAACCATGCCCAGCTCCCTGGCCCGCTGCTCGAGCAGTTGGGGCGCACCGGCTGCGGCGACCGCCTCGGACAATGCCTGCTCCTCCTGCGACAGCGCCGCCTGCTGAGACTGCAGCTCGCTGATCGTGAACGCACCCTGGGCAAGCGAGGTATTGATCACGAGGATGACGACCATCCCGACGACAAGCAGCCCCGTGACGACCAGCGCGAAGACCCCGCGGCTGGCCCGCTCGGCGCGAAGCGGCGACGCGATGCGCAGATGCGGGCGGGACGACCGGTGCCCCCAGGCGCCGCGCGTGGCGTACTCGTTGCTGACAGCGTCGATCCCCGGGCCCGGGGTGGGGGCAAGGGTGGCATCCGCGGCAGCGTCGACGGCAGCGGGAGCATGCTTGCGAGCGGCGGCGCTCATGCGGCCACCGCCAGTCGCTCGGCCGCGCGCACCCGGACGGACGCTGCCCGCGGATTGGCGGCGACCTCGTCCTCGGGTGCCAGCTCGGCCCCTCGGGTGAGCAGCCGCAGCCACGGCTGCAGGGCCGGCGGGACCACCGGGAGCCCCACGGGGACATCGGGATGGGCTCCCGCGTGGAGGGAATGCTTGACGATCCGGTCCTCCAGCGACTGGTAGGACATGACCACGATCCGCCCGCCGACGGCCAGGCAGTCGAGGGCGGCAGGGATGGCTCGTCGCAAGGCATCCAGCTCCCCGTTGACCTCGATCCGCAGGGCCTGGAAGGTGCGCTTGGCGGGGTTGCCGCCCGTGCGCCGAGCGGCGGCCGGAATGGACTCCCGGATGAGGTCGACGAGCCGCGCCGATGAGGTGAACGGTGCCGCCTGGCGCTCGGAGACCACTCTCGAGGCGATTCGGCCGGCGAACTTCTCCTCGCCGTACATTCGCAGGACCCGGGCGAGCTCGGCCGCCGAGTAGGTGTTGAGAACATCCGCCGCGGTCGGCCCCGTTGTCGCGTCCATCCGCATGTCCAAGGGCGCGTCCTGCGCATAGGCGAAGCCACGATCGCGCTCGTCGAGCTGCATGGACGATACGCCGAGGTCGAACAGGACCCCCTGGACACGGAGCAGCCCGAGCCGGGCAAGCACGTCCGGGAGCTCGTCGTAGACCGCGTGCACCAGCGTGACCCGCTCGCCGAAGGGGGCCAGGCGCTCAGCGGACAGACGCAGTGCCTCGTGGTCGCGATCCAGCCCGACCAGGCTCAGGCGCGGGAAGGTCTCCAGCGCGCACTCGGCGTGGCCGCCGAGGCCGAGCGTGGCATCGACCAGCACCGCACCGGGGACCTCGAGGGCCGGCGCGAGAAGCGCGATCACCCGGTCACGGAGGACCGGGAGATGGCGTGGGCTGGTCGACATGGTGGTGCCTACGCCCCGCTATCCACGAAGGAGGACAGGGCCACGAGGACCGCGGTGGTCATCCCGAGGGCGATGACGAGCACCGATGCCGAGCGCACGGCCTGCCACGCCGGGTGCTGCAGCAGGGAGCCGTGCATGCCGCGGCCGGCGGCCGTGGCGTTGATCATGGCGTTCATCTGTCCCCCTTCAAGGAAGGTCGCGGTGGGGCATCTGGCGTGGTCGTCTTCGGGCGATTTCGTGCTCGGCCGCGAGGCCAGGTCCCCGCCCGCTGTTTCCAGCGGGTCCTGGCGCGGGGGAAGTCGCGTCAGGTACGAGAGCGGGGAGCGGGAGGAGACCTCACCGCGCGGCTGAGGCTCTAGAAGCCGGGGAACACCTCCTCATCCAGTCCGGAGTAGGCGTCTTCCTGGGCAGCGAGGTACTGCTGCCATGCCTGCACGTCCCAGATCTCGGCCGTCTTGTTCTTGCCGACGACGACGACGTCACGGTCAAGACCGGCGTACTCGCGCAGCGCCGTGGGCACGGTGATCCGACCCTGACGGTCGGGTATCTCGTCCGAGGCCGCCGAGAACAGCACGCGCTGGAAGGCCTGCGCCTTGGCGTTCGTGCGGGACAGCCCATCGAGGTAGCCGGCGTACGCCGTGAACTCCGCCGTGGGGAACACCGTGATCGACCGGTCCTGCCCCTTGGCGAGGACGAGTCCGCCGGCCAGGGCCTCGCGGAACTTGGCCGGGAGGACGAGGCGCCCCTTGTCGTCGAGGCGTGGGAAGTGGGTACCGAGGAACATTCCCCACCTGCCTCTCTGATCACGCCAGTCACGATGGCAACTCCAAGCGGCCCCACCTTACTCCACTTCCCTCCATCGTCAACCACCACGCTCATGCCGATTCCGGGCCGTCCTCCACCTGTGGCGCGTGCGACACCCCGCCGGTGCGCGTCCTGCGCGGTCCGCCTGCGCGGCCGACCTAGCCTGACCGGGTGATCCGCGCCCTCCTGCTTGCCGCTGGCGCCGGAGGCCTCGGGCTCTGCGTCGCCTGCAGCAGCGGCCCGGTCGCGACCGCGCCGACGCCGGCGCCGACCGGATCGGTCGCGGCACCTTCCACCGCGACCCCAAGCCTGACCCCGACGCCGACTCCTAAGGCCACGCCGACCCCGACTCCCCCGCCACCGACGAACCCCCTGACCGGGCTGGCTGCGACAGCGGCCCGACCGGTCCTCGTGGTCAAGCTCGACAACACCGGCAACGCCCAGCCGCACGCTGGCCTGGCCAAGGCGGATGTCGTCTATCTGGAGGAGGTCGAATACGGCATCACGCGCATCGCGGCGGTGTTCTCCAGCCACGTGCCCACCCGGATCGGGCCAGTCAGGTCCGCCCGGATCACGGACGTCGACCTCATCTCCCAGTACGACAGTCCCGCCTTCGCCTACTCCGGCGCGCAGGGCAGGCTCTACCCAGTACTGGACGCCGCCGACTTCCACGACGTCTCCCCGCGCCGCAGCGCCGAGGGGTACAGCCGGGACTACAGCCGGCGGGCGCCATACAACTACTTCCTCGACGGCAAGGTCGCCCTCGGCCGTGCCCCCGGGGCATCCCTGGCCCATGACATCGGGTTCCGGTTCGAGGAGGCCGTCCCCGTCGGCGGGCTGCTGGCGACTCGAGCACGAATGACGTGGGACTACTCGACGGCTGCCTTTCGCTACGACCCCGACACGGGGACGTACGCGGTGGAGCTCAACGACCGGCCGGCGGAGGCCGAGGAGAACGGCCGCGGCCAGGACGCCGACACCGTCGTGATCCAGTACGTCAAGCAGCGGCCGTCGCCCTACTTCGACAGAGGCGGGGGCAATACCCCGCACGCCGAGACCATCGGCACGGGCAAGGCGATCGTCCTGCGCGATGGCCAGGCCTGGAACGTCACGTGGAGCCGACCGCGTGCCCAGGATGGGACGGTGTTCACGCTGCCGGACGGGTCGGTGCTGCCCTTCAAGCCGGGACAGACGTGGGTGGTCCTGCTGGACAAGGAGCGGCTGGCCACGGTGAAGCCGATGACCGCGGCAACGTCAGCGGCCCCAGGCAGCCAGTAGGTACTCGACCAGCGCGTGCGGGCTGTCGGCGTTGGGCGAGTGCCCCGCGCCCGGGATCTGCACCGCGGGCACGCCCAACTCGTCGGCCATCCGCACCTGGTCCTCAATGGGCCACGCGTCGTCGCGCTCGCCCCACATCACCGTGACCGGGACGCCGTCGTCGACCACCGCCTGCAGGGCGAGCGTCATCGAGGGCTGCTCCATGAGTGCGCGGCCCAGTTGGCGCAGGTGGACCGGGCTGGTTGCCAGCCAACGCCGCTCGAGGAACTCCTCGATGTGGTCGGGCGGGCGGGTCACCCCTGCTGCCCGGTCCGCCGCCCGCATGACGGCCCAGATCGCGCCGAGGTCCGTGTGCGGCAGTGCGTCGACGAGGTCGGGGAGGGCCTGCCATCGCGCCGGCGGCAGCGCTCCCGGTCCCGTGCACAGCGCCACGAAGGACGCCGGCCGGACATGGCCGTCGACGAGGGTGCGTTGGGCGACGAGGCCGCCGAACGAATGGCCGACGAGGTGAGGCCCGTCCGTCCGGTCGAACCGGGCGGACGCCTGCGCGATGACCTCACCGAGGTCGGCGGCCAGCCAGGCGAGGTCATAGTCCTCCTCGACGTGCGATGGGTGCGACTCGTGCTGGCCGAGGTGGTCGTAGGCAAGGGCTCCCACTCCTGCCTCCGCGAGCAAGGGCAGGACGGCGATGAAGTCCTCCTTGCTCCCGGTGAACCCCGGGACGAGGACGGCCCAGGCCTCAGCCTCGCCAATGTCGGTGCGCATGACCGCCCGCTCGCTGCCGCGGATGGACCAGCGCTCGACCGTCACGCCCTCGGGCAGGTCGACCCGGGGCGGGGTGCTCATCGGCAGCCCGTCGGCCCGTCCGAGATGTCAGCCCGTCCAGCGGATGGACGTCACTCGCTCGACCTGCTGAACCCCCGACTCGTCGGTGTAGGTCACCGTGGCACGGGTGAACACTCGATCGCCGGCCTGCGTCCGCGGACGGTCGAGGACGACCGTCGCCTTGGCGGTGTACTCCGTCCCGCCTGCGCAGTCCGGGTCACAGTCGTTCCACCGGTACACGCCTGTGCCGACGGCACGCTCATCGGTCCAGGAGGTCCAGCGCAGCCGGGTCAGCCCTGAGTTCGCATCCGCGCAGGACAGAAGGTGCGTCGTGGGCATGTAGGTGAGGACCAGGTCGGGCCCGTCGTCGCACGAGGTCCAGCCGACGACCCGCGAGGAGCCTCCGACGTCACCGGCAACGGCTGGGGTCGACGAGGCGAGTGCGCCCACGCCGAGCGCACCGGCGAGCACGAGAATGACGGCGGCTCGGCGGGTG
>JAUXRN010000214.1 GCA_030681835.1 Actinomycetota bacterium | reverse complement strand
CACCCGCCGCTGGGCCTAGCCTGCGATGGTGACCCACCCCTTCCGCGCCGCCGTCGAGGCGCGCGACCTGTCCGCCCTGTCGGCGACGCTGTCCCCGGGCGTCGTCTTCCGCAGCCCCGTCGCGTTCCAGCCCTTCGTCGGCCGTGACACCGTGACCGAGGTCCTCGGCAACGTCATGGAGGTGTTCGAGGACTTCGTCTACACCGACGAGCTCGAGGCGACCAACAGTCATGCGCTGATCTTCACGGCGACCGTCGGGACGCGGGGGGTGCAGGGCCTGGACCACCTGGCACTCGACGACGCCGGCCTCGTGACGGAGCTCACCGTGATGATCCGGCCCCTCTCGGGGGTCATCGCGCTGGCCGAGGCGATGGGCCCGAGGGTGGCCCACCTCGCCAAGGGGTAAGGCCCGCACCGTTGACACGTCGGGCCGCACGGCAAACGATTGGCTATGGCCTCGACCATCGCCACAGCGCTAGGCCTCGTGGCCGCCGCTGCAGTCGCGGCTAGTTCGACCGGAGCTGCGACTGCTGCTCCCGTAGCGGCGCCCTCGGCCACCATCGCCACGGTGACCTTCACGATGGAGGGCTACGCGAATCTCGTCCGGATCGTGCCCGAGTTCCAGCTCGGCAAGGTGTACCTCGACGGACATGGACTGCTGAACAATGCGGCCGGGACGGTCAGTGGCGGCACGTCGACGCGCAATGACTACCTGAACTACCCCGAAGCCGCGATGGAGACGCAGGTCATCGGATGGGCCTACTCCGCTTCCCCGCACGGGACACGCAAGACCCTCGTGCTCACCGTCCGCGTCACGGCAAGCAACGACCCCGTGGACTGCACGGTCGGGACGGTGGGCACCGTGACCTTGATCGACGATGACCGGCGCATGAAGAACGGCCAGCGACGGGACAGGATCACCCAGATCTACCCGACGGACTCCTGCCCGTCCTTCGTGCAGGGAGTGAGCAACAAGGACGCCGCGCACCTCGGGCCAACATCGGGCGGACGTGGTGGCGGCCAGTGGGCCGAGGTGGAGATCACCACCACCACGGGCTGAGGCCGCTGCTGCTGCCTATGCTCCGTTCATGAGGGCGCTTGCCAAGACTGCTGCCGGGCCAGGCCTGTCGATGGTCGACCTGCCGGTGCCCGACGTCGGCATCAACGACGTACTGATCACGGTCCTGCGCACGGGCATCTGCGGCACTGACCTCCACATCGACGCCTGGGACGACTGGGCCGCCCAGCGCATCAAGCCACCGCTGGTCATCGGGCACGAGTTCGTGGGCGAGATCGCAGCAGTGGGCTCCAACGTGAACGACTTCCAGCCCGGCGACATCGTCAGCGGGGAGGGCCACCTGGTATGCGGCCGCTGCCGCAACTGCATGGCCGGGCGGCGCCACCTGTGCTCAGACACGTCCGGGCTCGGCGTCGACCGGCAGGGCTGCTTCGCGGAGTTCGTGTGCCTGCCCATGACCAACGTGTGGCGTCACGCCGACGGCGTCTCGCTCGACGTGGCGGCGATCTTCGACCCGTTCGGCAATGCCGTGCATTGCGTCACGCAGTTCCCCGTGCTCGGGGAGGACGTCCTCATCACCGGAGCCGGGCCGATCGGGCTCATGGCGGCTGCGGTCGCCCGGCACGCGGGCGCGCGGTTCATCGTCATCACCGACGTCAATCCGCACCGGCTGGAGATCGCGCGACGGCTCGGGGTGACGGTGGCCCTCGACGTGCGCTCCGGGACCCTCGCGGAGGTGCAGCGCGATCTCGGCATGGCCGAGGGCTTCGATGTCGGCCTGGAGATGTCCGGCCACCCATCCGCCCTGCCCGACATGGTGGCCAACATGGCCCACGGCGGCCGGATCGCGCTGCTCGGCATCGGCACGCAGGCACCGGAGATCGACTGGCACAAGGTCGTGTTCAACATGCTGACCATCCGCGGCATCTACGGCCGCGAGATGTACGAGACCTGGTACGCCATGACCGTGATGCTGCAGTCCGGGCTCGACGTCAGCCCGGTCATCACGCACCGCTACGTCGTCGACGACTTCCGCGAGGCCTTCCGGGCAGCCGAGGGCGGCGACGCATGCAAGGTGATCCTCGACTGGGAGGCGTAGCGATGTACGGGAACGTGCGCGAGCAGCTGGCGGGTGAGCTGGCTGCCATCGACGAGGCCGGCCTGACCAAGGGCGAACGGGTCATCACGACCCCGCAAGGCGCCCATGTCGAGGTGGGCGGCCGGCGCGTGCTGAACCTTTGCGCCAACAACTACCTGGGCCTGGCCGACCACCCCGACGTCGTGGCGGCGGCGCACCAGGCACTCGACGACCACGGCTTCGGCATGGCCTCCGTGCGGTTCATCTGCGGGACGCAGGACCTGCACACGCAACTCGAGGCCGCGCTCAGCGGCTTCCTCGGCACCGACGACACGATCCTGTACGGCTCGTGCTTCGACGCCAACGGTGGCCTGTTCGAGACCCTGCTCGGGCCCGACGACGCGGTCATCTCCGACGCCCTCAACCACGCCTCGATCATCGATGGCATCCGGCTCAGCCGAGCCACCCGGCTGCGCTACGCCAACTCCGACATGGCCGAGCTCGAGGCACGACTGGTCGAGTCGACGGGGGCGAGGCGCCGGCTGGTCGTGACCGATGGCGTGTTCTCCATGGACGGGTACGTCGCCAACCTGCCCGCGATCTGCGACCTGGCGGAGCGACACGACGCACTCGTGATGGTGGACGACTCGCATGCCGTGGGCTTCCTCGGGCCGGGCGGTCGCGGCACCCCCGCGTTGCACGGTGTGGCCGACCGCGTGGACATCGTGACCGGCACGCTGGGCAAGGCCCTCGGGGGGGCGTCCGGCGGCTATACCAGCGGGCGCGCGGAGATCATCGCCCTGCTGCGGCAGCGGTCGCGCCCCTACCTGTTCTCGAACTCGATCCCGCCGTCTGTCGTGGGCGCGTCCCTCGCCGCGCTCCGCCTGCTGGAGGGCTCGGCGGACCTGCGCGAGCGGCTGGCCGCCAACACGGCGTTCTTCCGGGAGCGCATGGTCGCTGCCGGATTCGCCATCCTGCCGGGAGACCATCCCATCGTGCCCGTCATGTTCGGTGATGCGCACCGGGCGGCGGCCTTCTCGCAGGGCCTTCTCGAGGAGGGCGTGTATGCCGTCGCGTTCTCGTACCCGGTCGTGCCGGAGGGGCAGGCAAGGATCCGGGTGCAGGTATCCGCGGCGCACAGCCGCGGGGACCTGCAGGAAGCGATCGATGCGTTCGTGCGGGTCAGTCGTCGACTGGCTCCGTGACGGGCTCCTGCCCGGTCGGGGCGTAGGCGGACTCGTTCACGTGGCCGTCGACACCTGCTACCGCCTCCATGGCCTCCTCCGACGTCGTAGCCTGCCCGGCGTTCTCGGTCGTCTTCTCGGCGTCTTGCGTCGGCTGCTGGTTCGAGGTCATGTCAACCAATCTGGTAGCGGAGCTGCACACGCTCGACCATGTCACCCATCCGCTCCTGCGTCAATCGTCGCCCGGCGAGGCCACCTTCGCCTGGCCGCGATGACGGCTGCAACGGCTAGCGATGACCATGCCACGCCAAAGAGCCATCCCCCCAGCACGTCGCTGGGCCAGTGAACCCCGAGCCACAGGCGGGTCATGCCCACGACCCCCGCGTAGGCGCCCGCCGCGACCACGAGAACGACCCGCTGCGTCGTCGTGCGTATGCGCGGGATCAACGCCCACACGACGAAAGCGGCGAAGATGGTGGCCGCGGTCGTGTGCCCCGAGGGAAAGGTCGGACCTCCCGCAGTACCGGCCCAATCCCCCTCGAGGGGCCGAACTCCCCCGACCGCGGCATTGATGAGAAGGCCCAGGTAGATGCCTAGGCTGGCGATGCCGGCGAGGAGCATGCCGGATCCGATTCTCGACCGAATGGCACGCCGTCCCGGACTTGCCAAGGCGCCCACGACGATGAGGGCGGGAAGCACGACGACAGTGGCGCCGCCCCAGGTCAGCCACCGCGCCATGCCGATGGTCAATTCGTTGCGGCTCACCAGCGCCCAGGAGTGCAGCTCGAGGTCAGCGGAGGACACGGCACCCGTGTGCTGCACGACCGAGACGGTCAGTGCCGCGAAGAGGAGGGTGGTCCCGGCTCCGAGTATCACCAGGAGCCGCGTCGACGGAGTTGCGTCGGGCGCAACCTGGCGGAGGTCGACCGCGACCCCGGACTCCGGTGGCAGGCCCGGTGCGCTGGGCGACAGCGTCTCCTGCAAGGAACCAGGCGCGCCGCCCTGATCCTGCTGCGTCATCACGGCCTCCCGAGCGGACGCGAGGGCAATGCTGGCTCCTGTGGACGGCCTCCGCCGATCGCCGGCGGCATGGGTCCGCGTTCGATCGTGGCTGGGCTTCGTACGACGGGTAGCAAGGTCACGAGAACGATTGTCAGCCACAGACCGCCACCGATGTACCCGAAGACGACGTCGACGGGATAGTGCATGCCCCGATAGACCCGTGATATGCCGACGACGGCGGGAACCGCCCAGCAGGCGGCTGCGATGAGCAGTGCAAGCCACCTCGTTCGCATCTCGCGATTCACGATGACGGCGATGCATCCGTAGAGGACCACCGCCGCCGCGGTGTGCCCCGATGGGAAGCTCGAGGTAGGAGGCGCGGCATCGAGTTGGAGCACGTCGGGTCGGTCCCGTTGGACCGCGGCCGTCACGATGAGGAAGACCAGCAGCTCCCCCATGATGGCGGCACCCAGCACCAGGGGTTCGCGCCACCGACCCAGCCACAGCCGAGTCACGGCCACCATGACGATGAGCAGAGCTATGCACGCGGACGTGTCCGCGAGCGTGCTGCCCACATGGGTGAGGGTGTTCAGAGTCGGTGTCCTGTGGTCGACGAACCACCCATTGACGGATTCCTCCCAGGCGATCAACGGTCGAGTGATGTCGACGCCCACGATCAGCCATCCGATGATGGACAGGCCCAGCGCCAGCACTAGTCCGCCGCCCACCAGTTGAACTGCCGCGCGTCGGCGGTCGATTGGCGGGTAGACCATGTGGGCTGTCGCGCTCATGCGGGCTGACCGTCCGGAACCCGGCGCCACACTGCCTCGGCCAGCCCGTAGATGCCGAATACGATGAGTCCGCAGCCGAGGGCGGCCACGAGCAAGCCGCCGTAAGGCTGGTCTAGGAGGGTGCGGAAGGCCTCGTCAATGCCACCCGCCTTGTCGGGTTGCGTTGTCCACGCTGCAACGATGATGAGGGCTCCGGTGACGAGGATGACAATCCCGCGCGACACCGTGCCGACGCTGCCGAGCCAGACGATCACCCTGCGCCGCGGCTGCGGCAGGTAGCCGAAGCACCGCATGAAGGCCGAAGACCAGCCCTCGTACAGCATCGTGACTCCTACGCCAGCGACGATGACGCCGGCGGCGGCAACCAGCCAATGGCCACCCGTCTGCTGCATCACCGTCCCCGCAAGTTGTGTCTGCTCACCGGACTGCGACGCCCGTGTGCCAGCGAGCAGGGAGACGGCGCCGAAGGCCAGGACGCCGTAGGCAAGACCCCGGGCAAGTGACTTCACGCGGGGTACTGCTGCGTCCTCACCCTTGACCCCGAAGGCCGCTTCGGACAGGCGCCAGACGGCATAACCGCCGAAGCCGAGGGCCATGGCGGCGACCACGGCGGCGCCCATCGGCCGGCTCAGCACCTCGCTGAGGACTCCACGTTGGTCGACGTCGGCGCGGCCACCGGCCGCCACGAGGACGGCCAGCCAGCCCATGGCGAGGTAGACGAGCGCCCGTGCGGCCAGACCAGTGCGGGCAACCCAACCCATCGGTTGGCTCTCAGCAACCTGCTCGCCGACATCCTGCACGGGGTTGGCCGTGGTCATCGCTGGCCTACTACTTGTCTTGGTTGGCCAGCTGGTCGGAATTGGGGACGCAGAGTGTCGTCGACTTGGGCATCACTTTCACCTTGAGCTTGCGGGTGGGCTTCTGCTCGCTGCCGTCGACCTCGTAGGCCACGCGCTGGTCGAACTCGACCGTCATGCTCGTGCCGCGAGTAGTACTGACGAACGGGGAGCCCTCCACCCGTCCGACGGCCGCGCGGGTGAGGGTGCGAAGCCACTGGGTACGGCTCTTCGCGCTGACGACGCCCATTTCGATCATGCCGTCGTCCGCGCTGGATCCCTCGAAGACCTCGATCCCTCCGAGGACCTCGCTCATGTTCCCGAAGAGAACACAGGTGATGGGACCCTTGTAGAAGCGTCGCCCCTCGAGGTCGATCGTCGCCTTGACGGGCTTGGCTCCGAGGTGCCGGGCCCCTGACCACAGGTAGGCGACTCGGCCGAACCGCTCTTTCATCCCGTCGCTGGCGTCACGCATGACAAGGGCGTCTAGTCCGCCGCCCGCCATGATGGCGAAGTGGTTCCCATTCACGGTGGCCGTGTCGATCTCCCGCCGGTCGCCGTGCAGACCGATCGCGACCGCCTTCTCGATGTCCTGCGGGACTCCCACGTTCCTGGCCAGCAGATTGCCTGTGCCGGCGGGAAGGATGGCGATGGGAACGCCGGAGCCGGCGAGGGATTCCACGCACATGCGGACGGTTCCGTCGCCACCCCAGATGAAGACCAGGTCAGCGCCGTCCTTCGTGGCCTTGCCGACGCACTCCGGGACCTGGCTGCTCTTGGCCACTTCGTACCAGAGGGGCTGGGCGAACCCGGACTGCTCCAGCACGGCGCGCAGCTGCGCGAGTCCTCCACCCATCGTCTTCGCCGAGTGCGCGATGACTGCCACTGTGGTCATGCGGCGGCCTTGACGAGTACGAGGTGCTGCAGTGATGGTGTTCGGTAGGCAGGCATGAGGGGCTCCGATCAGGTTGGGCGCGCCTGTAGGTACCCCCGTTTGGGCGCCTCGAAACCTCCCACCCGAGCGGCGGTCAGGCGGTCATCCGCTGGCGGGACCCCACCAGGAGCTGGCACTCGGCTGCGTATTGAGCCGCGACGGCGCTCCAACTGAGCATCGGTGCGAGCTCACGCGCCTTGACCTCCATCGTCCCCAGCAGGGCCGGGTCGCTGGTCGCCGTCTGGATCGCCACGGCCAAGGACGTTGGATCCTGCTGCGGGACAAGGAGCCCGGCGCCGTGGCTCAGCATCTCGATTGCGTGCGGGAACCGTGTGGCGATGACGGGGCGTCCGGCCGCGATGCTGTCCACGAGGACACCCGACGTCACTTGCTCCACCGAGTCGTACGGGAGTACCACGATGGTCGCCGCCGCAATGAACTCCGTCAGGTCCTCGACATCCCTGTATGAATCGTCGAAGGTGACCAGGTTGCTGACGCCCAGGGCGTCAGCACGGGCGGCAAGCAGATCGCGGTAGTGGTGCCCCTCCCGCGCGGCCACCTTGGGGTGCGTGGCACCTGCGATCGTGTATCGCACGGGGTGCCCCAGTCCGGCGAGCAGGCCCACCGCCTGGATCACGTGCTCGATCCCCTTCCCCGGGCCAAGTAGGCCCCAGGTCAAGAGTTCCGCCTGGGGGTTCGCGCGATGCCAGGCCCCCGTTCGCACATGCGCGGCCAGAGCGGCACCGTGGGGGATGGTGACCACCATGGAACCGTCGATCGGGGCGTAGGTCTCGAGTAGTCGCTGGCGAGCGGACGAAGACATGACGACGACCCGATTGGCCAGTCGGCAAAGGTCGACGAGGATCTCGGCCTGGTGAATGGACGCATGCTGCGGCACCGTATGCAGGACGACGATCACAGGGGCGTCGATACCACGGATAACCTCGAGGACCTCGTCTCCATCGGGCCCGCCGAAGATCCCGTACTCATGCTGGACGATCGCAACATCGCACGAGGACAGGACGGCGGCGGTCCGTCGCACAGAGGAAGCGGATCCATTGACCAGCACGCCGGCGGCTGAGTCGTGCACCGGAGCCTTGGTCGTCCCGTCCTCCACCCGCACGATCTGCAGGTGGTGCCCCAGCGCTAGGAGCGCACGCTCAAGAGCAGCGGAGAAGGTCGCTAGGCCACAGACCATCGGCGGGTACGTGCTCAAGATCCCGATTGACAATGCGGGCACCTCGGACTCCTCCCGCCGACGGCCCCCCAGCGAGGCCTCGTTCCCCCGCCACGTACCCGGAACCTGAAGTCCGAAACCCCTGACATGGGCCGGCAGATTGGGGCGTCACGACCGGGGTACATGACTCAGTAGCCCCTGACCGGTCGACGGTGCGTCGAGCGGCGGGCACCAATGACCGTGGGATATCCAGTCCGCCACTATTGATCAGGACGAGCCGTTCGGTGCGCTCGGGATGCTGGTACGCGAACTGCATCACCGTGCCACCGCCGAGACTGTGCCCCGCCAGGCAGCCACCGACGGCGATGACCGTGAACGTCCGTGCCAGGCGGGGAGGGTGGCTTGCCGGGTACGTCGCGTGCCGCCCAGTCCGTGGACCAGGAGAAGTGGCGGACCGCTGCCCGCACGCGTGTAGGCGATCGATCCACTGGGCGTCGCTAGGCGGCTGACCGGTGACTGCGCAAAGGCCTCGCGGCTGCTGCGATCACGGTGACGCTCGCCTACTGAGCTGTGCTGGGCCACGGTGGCGTCCACGCTGCCTGCTTGCCGCATCCCCTGCACACCTCGTAGTAGTCGCTTTGCTCGTTCATGGCCGCTGTCCAATCGTGTGAATCAAGACTGCAGCCCAACGGTGCATCAGTGAATGAGGCCGTCATCGCGCACTCTCCTTCTCGGCTGTCAGAAGGCCGTGCTGTTGACACGTTGAGGACCCCGCGCCAGACACCTGAAACGCGTATTTCGTCGAGCAAGGAAGGCGATCATCAGTCGCCGACCACCTCGTCCGTGGCCGATTGGCCAGCACGCTCCGCCGCTAGATCGTCGTCGGCTGCGTCGTCCGGGTCCGGTTCATAGGTCTCCTCTGGGACCGAGACGTCAACCGAGACGCTTCGGTCATTGCTGTTGCTGTCCATGAGATTTCCGTTCGCGAGTGGGGTTAGGGACTCGAGAAGAACCAAGGCGGAGGACTCTCCCACGCCGCCACCACGATCGGCGGAACGCGCAGGTCATTGATGGTTCTCCGGATAGGGGTCAGCGAGCCTTCTCGGACCGCGTTCATGTCAGGGTCGGATCCAGGAGACTCAGTGGCGGGGGTCGTCATGCTCACTCACTTCCTAGGTAGGCCTCGGTCTGCAGCACGGCATTGCCGTTGACGCGTTGAGTACCCGGGAAAGGTACACATCAAACGCATCAGACCGGAACGGCGTGTCAATCGGGCACGACTGCGGCCGGGTGAGTGTTGCGAGCACGGCAGTGCCAGAAGTCGAAGACGACGAGAAGTCCCGTGAGTGAGACGCCGAGAAGCATCGCCAGGGCGATCATGACGAGATACGTCCCAACGGCGTGTGGGCTGGGCCGTCGAGGACGTCGCCCGATATCGAGAAACGCGAACCATGGCAGGGGCAGTCCCAGCTCACGTCCTGGTCGTTCCATCGCACCAGGCAGCCCATGTGGGTGCATGCCGCATCGACTTCGTGCAGATCGCCCGAGTGATCGCGATACCGGGCGACGGTGCGTCGGCCTTCGCGGCGCACGCTGGCCTGGCCGGGTTCGAGGTTGGGTTCCTTGGAGCCGGCCAGGGATCGGAGCCGATCACCGACGAAGTGCCCCGTGACCTCGGCGCCCGTCGCCACGACGCCGGGCAAGGCCTGCGGCAGACCGGTGCGCCGGGGGTCCCAGTCAGCGGCCAAGGGACCGGGATCCGAGCCCGTGACCAGTGAGTGGAGGACCTCGGCAGCAGCGGCGGCGTTCGAGTACCCCCAACCGCCGAAACCGGTCGCCATCAGGACGCGAGGATCGCTGCCGACCTGGCCGACCATGGGCAGGTGGTCGCCGCTGTGCAGGTCCTGGGCTGCCCAGGTGAACCCGACGTCCGTGACGCCGAAGACGTCGCTGGCCCACCGAGCCAGGCTGTCGGCCAGGGCACGGGACGATCCTCCACGTCCCACGATCTGGTGCTCGCCGACCGCGACCAGCCACGGATGCCCTTCCCACTGAACGACCCTCGTCGAGCGCGTGGGGTCATCCGGGGTGTAGGTACTGCCTGCCCGCGCCCCGGCCGGAAGGGGGCCCGCCAACGCGAATGCTCGGCTGGGCACGAGTCGCATGAACGCACCTCCACAGTTCAGGAAGGGCATGTGGCTCGCCTGGACGATGTGGCCTGCCGCTATGAACGACCCGTCGGATACCCCGACGCGCAGGCTCGACCCCAAGGACTCGACGGTGCGTGCCGACAAACCGGGTGCGAACCACACGCCGAGTGCTGCGCAGGCCGCCGTCAGGCCATCGAGCAGCGCCGCAGGCTGGACCAGCGCCTGGCCCTCATGCCTCAGGACCGCGACCGCGTCGACCGGAATGGGAAGGGTGCCGCCCGCGATGGCGGGGATGCCCGCGAGCGACGAAAGCCGTGCAGTCTCGAGCAGGTCGTCACGTCCCTCTTCCCTCGTCGTGTAGACGAAGTGCACGTCGTCGATCAGGTCGCAGGAGATGTCGAATCGACTGATCGTCTCGCGAAGTCGTTGGAGGCCAGCCGCATTGGCAGCGCCGTACCGGACGGCGGCATCAGGGCCCGTGCTCCTGGCGACGCGGGCGAGAGTGGTGCCGTGGGCTGCCGTGATCTTGACGGTGCTGTGGGTCGACGTGTTGTCGCCGAAGGAGCCGGCATCGATGACCGTGACGTCGACGCCCGATTCGGCCAGGCTCAGCGCAACGAGCAGCCCGGTGATCCCCGCACCGACGACAAGTACGTCGGTATTCCAGGTGGCCTCACGATCGGTGAGAAGCGCTGACGCCGGGACGTTCGGCTGACAGCCGGCCAGCCAGATTGACGTCGCCTGGGTCATGACGAGGGCTCCTGTCCGGCGGTGGCGTAGGGCGCCGCGGAGGGCCAGGAACGACATACGAGTGCCCCGGTCCGCCACGCGTCCTTGGACGCGTCGCGGGGGTCCGGGGCAACGTCACCACGCTATGGGCACTCCGGGCGGGACACAACCGCGCGCTTCTGGGGCAGGCAGCTGCGGGTCAGGCGGTGGTGAGACCGGGGATCGGCGTGGGGTCGGTGACGACGGCGTGGGCGACGGTGCTCAGGCGGAGGTTGTGGTTTCGGCAGTGGCCGCGCAGCAGGGTGAACGCCTCGTCGACGCTGCACCCGCGCATCTGCGCGATGGCACCCTTGGCCTGCTCGATGATGACCCGGCTGCTCAAGGCGCCCTGCAGCTGCTCGGTCAGGATCTCGCCCCGGTGCACCGCCCGCTCCTGCAGCAGCCCGATCGTCGCGACGTCGGCGAGGGCCTGGACCGTGAGCACGTCCGCCGGCTCCATCCGGCCCGCCTCGGTGCCGAACAGGTTCAGCGCGCCGATGACCTCATCCCGCAGCCGCATCGGGAACGCGTGCACCGAGCGGAACCCCGCCGCCACGGCCCGCGGGGCGAACAGCGGCCACCGGGCCGACGCCTCCCGCAGGTCCGCGTTGATCACCGGCGCGGCCTGCCGGAAGCAGTCCTGGCACGGGCCCTCATTGGACTGCACCTGGAACAGCTCGAGCAGCTCGCTGCGCTCATCCGAGGCAGCCATGAACTGCAGCTCCCCCTGCGGGTCGGCCAGCAGCAGCCCGACCTCCGCCGCGCCCACCACCTCCGACGCCCGGACCGTGACCATCTGCAGGAACTCGACCAGGTCGAACTCCGCGACGAGGGTGTCAGCGAACTCCACGAACATCTCCGCAACGCGCTCCGCGGTCACTGTGCTCATCGTCCCACTCCCCACACCCACGCCCGGATCACCGCTGGTCCGCCTCAAGGCTGAGCGTGCGGGCAACGACGTCGCGGCTTACCGCTCCCAGTGTACGGTCTTCGGAATAGGCATAGGCCCGCAGCCGGGCCAGGGCCTCCGTAAGAGGGACCCCCAGCTGGACCATCACCATCCCCTGCGCCTGATACACCGCGAACCGCGATTCCAGCACGGCGTCCACTCCCGGGGGGATGCCCGAAGCGCCGGCTTCCTCCTGGCCGTCCAGCAACGTCTCGGTCGCGAGGTCAGCCAGGCTCAGCGCGACGGCGAGCGTCTCATCCGATATTCGGCCGGGCTCCGCCCGGTAGATCCCCAGCACGCCCAATCGGGCTGATCCGACGAACAGGGGAAAGGCGAACGCGGCTCGCATCCCGTGCGCCCCAACAGCAGCGCAGTAGCCGGGCCATCTCTGCGCCCCTCCCGCCTGCAAATCGGGGACCAGGACAGGAGCCCGCGTCTCGAAAGCATCCCAGCCAGGTCCTTCGCCGAGGAGAAACTGCAGTTCCTCGACCACGCCACTCGCCTTGTCGAGCGCTGCCACAATCCCGGTCGGCCCCTGCTCGGTCATCAGGCTCACCGCGACGCCCTGCGCTGGCAGTATCCGGGCGGCCACCCGGCAGATTCTCTTGAGCACCAGTGCCGTCCCGGCCGGATCGTCGCTCCGCGTCGGCTCGAGTTCGATGAGCGCCCGGACCTGATCGGGCGGTCCTAGGAAGTCATCCTGGCGATAGCCGTCCTTCATCGCGCACTCTCCCAAGGGTGAGGCACTGCCAGGGACCGGAGCAGGCGCACAAACCGATACTCACTCCAGCGTACGGACACGGGAGCCGAGTTGCACAGCACGGACCGGACCGGACCCACCACCAGAGCGACGCTCGGCGAGATCCCACCCCCTTGGCACAAGGGCGTGTCGAGGCCCGCCGTTTGCGCCGCCCCCGGCCACGGGATACCTTTGAAGTGTTACCCCGGACCCGGTAGCGCGTCGTCGATCTCGATGCTCAAGGGTACCGGGGTCTTCGCGTTCTGGGAGGTTCGCCGACGTCGGGTGCGCTCCCCCAAGCCGAAGGGAGCAGCCGTGAGCGTTGCAGGGGCTCAACGATGACCGTCTTGATGGCTGAACGTGTCGCAGAGGTGTTCGTTGAGTTCGCGGACACATTGGTCAAGCCCTTCGAGCAGATCGACTTTCTCCACATGCTCACCAGCCGGGCCACTGAACTCGTGGGAACCGCCGATGCGGGGCTCCTTCTCGCGGATCCGACGGGGCGCCTGCAGTTCATGGCGGCCTCGGATGAGCGGACCGAGTTGCTGGAGTTGCTTCAGGTACAGGTTCAGGAAGGTCCGTGCCAGGACTGCTTTCGGATAGGAACCCCGGTGATCAACGCCGACCTACTGGAGGCAACGGATCGCTGGCCACAATTCGCCCCGCGCGCATTGGCCGCGGGATTCCGTTCGGTGCATGCCTTTCCCCTGCGCTTGCGCCACGAGGTGATCGGTGCCTTGAACCTGTTCGGCACCGATGTCGGCGCGATGACACCCACTGAGGTCCGCATTGTGCAGGCGCTCGCCGACGTCGCCACGATCGGGCTGCTGCAGGAGCGCGCTATCCGTCGCAGCGAAGTCCTCACCGAGCAACTACAGGAAGCCCTAACCACTCGCACGATCATCGAGCAGGCCAAGGGGGCCATCGCACAGAGTCGAGGCTGCAGCATCGACGAAGCTTTCGTGCTTCTGCGCGACTACTGCCGCAGGCACAATCTAGGGCTGAGCACCGTGGCTCAGGCCACCGTCAGCGACCCTTCGGGGATCGCCGGCCTGACATTAGTCTGACGGGTGACTCATGACGGATGAGGCGTTGGTCGAACGAAGACTGGGGCATGGCCGACGGTCCGGAGATGTCCGAGTGTCCCGCATGATGCTCGACATGGTTCGCTTCATCATGACGCGGCCTAGCGGCGACCAGATCGCCCAGCACCTCGTGTTCAAGGTCCTGCCCGCGCATGCCCCTCGCGCCGTGGTCGTCTCTCGAGTGAGCGGTGCAGGGACACTTCGTGCAGTGGGTTCGTTCGGCCTGGAGGGGCGCAGTCTGGACTCATACAGGCAACTGTCGCTATGGACCAGCTCGCCCATGGGCGATGCCTTCCGCACAGGCGAACCCGTCATTCTTGAGTTGCGTCCGGCAGAGTGGTGTACGGATCCCGGTGAGCGTGTCGCGCTGACGTAGGCGACGGTCATCGGGTGATCCTTCGAGTGATCTCTCACAACCGACTCGAAGAAGGACACCACGATGACCGTCAATCCAAGTATC
>JAUXRN010000211.1 GCA_030681835.1 Actinomycetota bacterium | reverse complement strand
CACCCGCGTCGGTCCCTTCGAAGACCCGTTCCCCCTGGCGGACGTCCAGGCGGATCCCGCAGGGCACCTGGTGCCGCTGGACGAGGTGGCCGCGGCGTGCTTCCCGACGTGGCGGGTTGACGCGCCCGCCGCGCGAGCCGTCGCCTACGGCCAGCGGATCGCCTGGGCCGGTCCGCCGAACGAGGCCGGTCCCATGGCCGTCGTCTCGCCGGAAGGCCACCTGCTGGCCCTCGCGGTCGACGAGGGCGGGATGGCCCGCTACCTGGCCGTCTTCGCCGGCCAGAGTGACCGACAGGCCCAATAGGCTGGTCCGCGATGTCCATCACCCCGGCGCCCTCGGCCGCAGCCACCGGCGGCACCGTCGCGTGTATCGGCGTCTTCGACGGAGTCCACCTGGGCCACCGGGCGCTGATGGCCCAGGCCCGCCGGGAGGCAGACGCGTTGGGGCTGCCGCTTGTCGCGGTCACGTTCGACCCGCACCCGATGGCCGTAGTCTCGGAGCAGGGGGCGCCGACCTCCCTCGCCAGCGTCGCGCATAGGTCCGCCTTGCTGCTGCAGGCCGGCGCCGACGAGGTCGACGTGCTGCCCTTCGATGCCGCCATGGCGGCCACCGACGCAGCGGATTTCGTCAGGTTCCTCCTCGTGGATCGGCTTGGCGTGCGCGCTGTCGTCGTCGGCGAGGACTTCAGGTTCGGGCACCAGGCACGTGGGAGTGTCGCCACCCTGGCCGACCTGGGCGAGCGCTGGGGCTTCGCGGCGATCCCGGTCCCGCTGGCCGGCCACGGCGAGGAACGCTGGTCCTCGACCCTGGCCCGTCGACTCGTCGTCGAGGGCGACCTGCGCTCGGCGGCCGCCGTCCTGGGTCGGGACTACCGGCTGGACGGCATCGTCGTGCACGGCGACCATCGTGGCCGGGACCTCGGCTTCCCGACGGCGAACCTCGCCTGGCCGGGCGACCCCACCATCCCGGCCGACGGGGTCTACGCCGGATGGCTCATCGACGGCCAGAATCGAATTGACGACAAGGATCGAATGGCGGCTGCGATCTCGGTCGGGACGAACCCGCAGTTCGGAGGGAGCGAACGCCGGGTCGAGGCGTACGCAATCGGCCGCGGCGATCTCGACCTGTACGGGCACGAGGCGTCGATTGAGTTTGTCGAGCGCATCCGCGGGCAACTGACCTTCCCAGCGGTCGACGCCCTCATCGAGCAGATGAGCAGCGACGTCTCCGCCGCGTCCACGATCCTCCGTGACCATGGCTGACGAGCGACTGCGGCAGACGGAGCGATGGTTCTATCGTCGCGGCCTGCCCTTCCTTGCCGAGGACTACCGGTCCTCGACGGCCGTGTGGACGCGCGCGAGCCCGTCCCTGGCAGTTGCATTCGTCGTGCTGGTGCTGCTGTCAGCAGCTTCGTTCGATGACATCGCGGGGGCGGCCGCGGGAGTCGTCCTCGTCATGGCGGTCAGCCTGGTCGCGGCCGTGTGGAACCGTCGTCACGGCAGGCCGTGGCGGGCGCTGCCCGACCGGGTCACCTGGCCGGTCCTGGCCGGCTTCGTCCTCGTTCCGGGGGTCGTGGCGTTCGCCACGACGCGTGCCTGGCTACCGACGATCGAGACGGTCCTCCTCGCCGCCTTCATCCTCGTCGTGGTCTGGGCACTCACGCGGTACGCCATCCTCGCTCTGGTGGGCTGGGCCGTCCGCTACACGTTCCGCGGGGTCAGCGACCTGTACCGGCTCACCACCAGGGCGCTTCCTCTCCTGCTGCTGTTCATCACCTTCCTATTCCTGAACACCGAGGTCTGGCAGGTGGCCGGGAGCCTGCAGTCGAGGCATCTGTGGATCGTCCTCGGGCTGTTCATCGCCTTCGGCATCGTCTTCATCCTCAGCCGGGTTCCCGAGGAGATCTCCCTGATCGAGGCGGCCACCACGCGGGACCAGGTCGTGGCCGCCTCCGCCGGTACGCCGCTGGCGGACGTCGTGGAATCACTGGGCGGGCTCGACACGCCCGTCGGCCTGGGGCGTCGGCAGCGCGCCAATATCGGCCTAGTCATGACCGTGGCGCAACTGGTGCAGGTGGCCCTCTTCGCGGTGGTCGTCTGGGCCTTCCTCGTGACGCTGGGCGCGCTGGCCGTGACGATCGACGTCCAGACGATCTGGATGGTCGGCGCGGCCCCGGTCGAGGTTGTCTGGTGGTGGGGCGACGGCATCGGGGTGACCCGGCAGCTCCTGCGCGTGTCGCTGTTCCTGGCCGCCTTCTCCGCCTTCTACGTGACTATCTACACGGCGATCGACGCTACCTACCGGGAGCAGTTCTACGACCGGATCCGGCTGGACCTCGAGCGGACGCTCTCGGTGCGACGCGCCTACCTGGCCCTGCGGAGGCGGCCATGACGAGGCCGGCCGAGGGCATCGTCGAACCAGCACAGGGCGAGCTTGGCTGGCGCGAGGTCTTCGCCGTGGCGAACCCGGCCCGGGTGGCCGGGGTCGTCCTGGCGGTCGCGGCGGCGACGTTCGGCTGGGCCACGGTGCTGCTGGTGGTGTTCGACGCCCGCTCGTGGTGGGGGCAGTCGCTAGCCGGCATGGCTGCGGCCTTCGGCGTCGTCTTCCTCGCGGTGTACGCCCTCGCCGCCCGCGCGACCACCGAACAGGCCCGGCTCGCGGCGTTCCTGGCCACGGGCTGGGCCGCGGTCAGCCTGGTCAGCTGGCTGCCCCGACAGGGCCCGGACGCCTGGCCGCACCTGGCCCAGCTGGCCTGGTGGGCGGGCTGGGTCATCGCCATCTATGTCAGCGTGCCGATTGCCTACGCGCGGATCACCGCGCAGCCGATCCGCTCATACGGACTTCGCCTCGGGCTGTTCCGGGGGGAAGCGCGGATCTTCGCGATCCTGCTGCCGGCCATCGTCATCGGCGCCTACGTCTCGGCGGGGCAGCCCCGGTTCCAGCAGACGTATCCGTTCTACCGCGAGCTGGCCGACGGAACCGGCACGGTGGCGGGGCTGCTCACCTGGTGGCTCATGTACGCGGCAACGTTCGTCGCGCTGGAGTTCTTCTTCCGGGGCTTCCTGGTGTCGGCGGGCTTCCGGATCATCCGGTGGTGGGCCGTCCCGGCCATGGGAGCCCCCTACTGCCTCCTGCACCTGGACAAGCCGATCCCCGAGCTGGTCACCAGCCTGTTCGGCGGCATGCTCCTCGGGGTCGTGGCAGTGCGGACCCGATCCATCCTTGCCGGGGTGCTCGCCCACGTCACGCTCGCCATCGGCACCGATGCCGCGGTCCTCCTGCGCCGCTAGGGCTGGTATCCTTCCTGCACCAGACGGTCCAGAAGCGGGCGCTTGTGGACTCGTGTCAGATCTACCGTTCCGAGGGATACCCCCGGCGGGACGCGCCCGAGAGGAAATCTATGCCGCTCGACAGCGCCACCAAGCAGCAGATCATTGCCGAGCACGGCTCCAAGCCGGGCGACACCGGCAGCCCCGAGGTCCAGATCGCGATGTTGACGCGTCGCATCGCCGACCTCACGGAGCACCTCAAGACCCACAAGCACGACCACCACAGCCGTCGCGGCCTGCTGCTCCTCGTGGGTCAGCGCCGGCGCCTGCTGCAGTACCTGGTCAAGACCGACATCGCGCGCTACCGCACGATCATCGAGAAACTGGGCATCCGCAGGTAGCACATGCCCGATCGCAACTGAATCGGGCCACAACTGAATACCGCCAGAGGAAATCCGGGGCGCCACGATCAAGGCGTCCGTCGGTCCTCGGTAGTGACCTCCGGGTGGTGCCCAAGTGGGCAGCCACCCGTGGGCCTCGATCGAAGACCGCCAACGGTCGCGAGACGTGTGCGCCCCTGTCAACAGAAACAGGAGGCACCCGTGGAGGGTCCCCAGATTCACACCGCGCAGGCCGTCATCGACAACGGGTCGTTCGGCACGCGCACCATCAAGTTCGAGACGGGCAGGCTGGCCCGTCAGGCGGCTGGCTCCGTCGCGGCCTACCTCGACGACGACACGATGCTGCTCAGCGCGACCACCGCGGGCAAGCAGCCCAAGGAGCAGTTCGACTTCTTCCCCTTGACGATCGACGTCGAGGAGCGGATGTACTCGCTCGGGCGGATCCCCGGCTCGTTCTTCCGCCGCGAGGGCCGTCCGTCCGAGGACGCGATCCTCACCTGCCGGCTCATCGACCGGCCGCTGCGCCCGACCTTCACCAAGGGCCTGCGCAACGAGGTGCAGGTCGTCATCACCGTCATGGCCCTCGACCCGAAGGACCTGTACGACGTGGTCGCGATCAATGCCGCATCGGCATCGACGCAGCTGTCGGGCCTTCCCTTCAGCGGACCGATCGGCGCCGCCCGGGTGGCCCTCATCCGCGGCCAGTGGGTCGCCTTCCCGACGCACGAGCAGCTCGAGGAGGCCGTGTTCGACATGGTCGTCGCGGGCCGCATCGCCGGTGACGACGTCGCGATCATGATGGTCGAAGCCGAGGCCACCGTCCGCACGATCGAGCTCATCGCCGGCGGCGCCACGGCGCCGACCGAGGAGGTCGTCGCTGCAGGGCTGGAGGCCAGCAAGGCGTTCATCCGGGTCCTGTGCGAGGCGCAGCAGCAGCTCGCGGCGGCCGCAGCCAAGCCGGTCGCGTCGTTCCCAGTGTTCCTGGAGTACCAGGACGACGCCTACCAGGCTGTCGAGAAGCTCGCCGTCGAAGACGTGCGCCAGGCGATGACGATCGTGAGCAAGGCCGAGCGCGAGGATCGGCTCGACGACATCAAGCGCGTCGTCGTCGCCGAGTTGTCGGAGCAGTTCGCCGGGCGCGAGAAGGAGCTGTCCGCGGCCCTGCGCTCCGTGACCAAGTCGGTGGTGCGTGATCGCGTGCTCCGGGACCACGTCCGCATCGACGGCCGTGGCCTGACCGACATCCGTACCCTTTCCGCCGAGGTCGACGTGCTCCCGCGCGTGCACGGCTCTGCCCTGTTCGAGCGTGGGGAGACCCAGATCATGGGCGTCACGACGCTGAACATGCTCCGCATGGAGCAGCAGCTGGACACGCTGAACCCGGACAACCGCAAGCGGTACATGCACAACTACAACTTCCCGCCCTACTCCACTGGGGAGACCGGTCGCGTGGGCTCGCCCAAGCGCCGCGAGATCGGCCATGGTGCGCTCGCCGAGCGGGCGTTGCTCCCCGTGCTGCCCTCGCGCGAGGAGTTCCCCTACGCCATCCGGCAGGTGTCCGAGGCACTTGGGTCCAACGGCTCGACATCGATGGGCTCGGTCTGCGCGTCGACGATGTCGCTGCTCAATGCCGGCGTCCCGCTGCGGGCTCCTGTCGCCGGCATTGCGATGGGCCTGATTTCCGGGGAGGTCGACGGCCAGACGGAGTACGTCGCGATCACGGACATCCTCGGTGCCGAGGACGCGTTCGGCGACATGGACTTCAAGGTCGCCGGCACGAAGGACTTCGTCACGGCGCTGCAGCTCGACACCAAGCTCGACGGCATTCCAGCCTCGGTTCTCGGTGCCGCGCTCCAGCAGGCGCGCGACGCACGCCTGACGATCCTCGAGGTCATGAACGAGGCAATCGATGCACCCGATGAGATGGCGGCCACGGCCCCTCGCGTCATCAGCATCCGGATCCCGGTCGACAAGATCGGCGAGGTGATCGGCCCGAAGGGCAAGATCATCAACCAGATCCAGGAGGAGACCGGCGCCGACATCTCGATCGAGGACGACGGCACGATCTACATCGGTGCGACCGACGGCCCCTCGGCCGAGGCCGCTCGGGCGCAGATCAACCAGATCGCCAACCCGACGATGCCGGAGATCGGGGAGCGCTACCTCGGCACCGTCGTCAAGACGACCACGTTCGGCGCGTTCATCTCGCTCATGCCGGGCAAGGACGGCCTCCTGCACATCTCCGAGGTCAAGAAGCTGGTCGGCGGCAAGCGCGTCGACAACGTCGAGGACGTCATCAAGGTGGGCGACAAGCTCCAGGTCGAGATCAAGGAGATCGACTCGCGCGGCAAGCTCTCGCTCATCCCCGTCATGGAGGGATCCTCCGCCGGGGCCGATGCCCAAGGCTGACACGCGCACGCTGCTTCGGGAGGGTGACGGCGGACTCGTCCGCCGCACCACCCTCCCGGGCGGCCTGCGGGTCATCACCGAGCACGTCCCGGGCGTGCGTTCCGTCGCCTTCGGCGTCTGGGTCAACGTCGGCTCGCGCGACGAGGCCGGCAAGGCCATGGGCTCCGCGCACTACCTCGAGCACTTGCTGTTCAAGGGCACGCACCGGCGCTCGGCCCTGGATATCTCGGCATCGATCGAGGCGGTGGGCGGCGACCTCAACGCGTTCACCACCAAGGAGTACACGTGCTACTACGCACGGGTGCTCGACGCTGACCTGCCCCTCGCGATCGACGTCGTCTGCGATGTGGTCACCGATGCACTCATCCGGACGGAGGACGTGGAGTCCGAGCGTGGCGTCATCCTCGAGGAGATCGCCATGCACGACGACGATCCGACCGACATCGTCCACGACGAGTTCGCAGCAGCGATGTTCGGCAACACGCCGCTGGGCCGGCCCGTCCTCGGCACCATAGACACGATCGAGGGCATCTCCCGTTCGGTCATCAACGGCTTCTACCGGCGGCGCTACCGTCCGGGCGCCATGGTCGTGGCGGCTGCCGGAAGCCTGGATCACGCCACGGTCGTGCGACTGGTGCGCAAGGCCTTCGCAGCCGTGCTCGACGGAGAATCCCTGCCACGGCCGCCGCGGCGGGCCGGCCGGCCGCCACGCCGCGCGGCATCCGTCAAGGTCACCACTCGCGCGACGGAGCAGGCGAACCTCGTTCTCGGCGTGCCCGGGCTGGCCCGCAACGACCCACGCCGCTACGCGCTCTCGGTGCTGTCCACGGCCTTCGGCGGCGGCATGAGCAGCCGGCTCTTCCAGGAGGTGCGCGAGAAGCGTGGCCTCGCGTACTCGGTCTACTCCTACTCACAAGGCTTCGCCGACGACGGGCTGTTCGGCGTGTACGTGGGTTGCCTGCCGGCCAAGGTCGACCGAGTACTGGATGTCTGCCTCACGCAGATGGAGTGGCTGGCAGCCGATGGCCTCACCGCCGACGAGATCGCCCGTGGCAAGGGACAGGTGCGCGGCGGCACGGTCCTGGGCCAGGAGGACACGGGGGCTCGCATGACCCGCATCGCCAAGAGCGAGCTGCACGGGGACCCCCTGCTGGGCATCGACGACCTGCTGGGCCGCGTCGACGCGGTCACCGGCGACGATGTCCGGGAGGTCGCCCGAGACCTCCTGTCGGTTCCCACGACCCTTGCCGTCATCGGGCCGTTCGACGAGACCACGACGTTCAACGCGGTCGGCTGAGCCGGCCTTCGAAGTAGGCTTGCCCCGTGATCAAGGTCGGCGTCGTCGGCGCGAAGGGCCGCATGGGCCAGGCCGTGGTCGAGGCCGTCAAGGCGGCGCCTGACCTCAGCCTCGTCGCGGCGGTCGACATGGGCGTGCCTCCCACCGCACTCGAGCAGGCTGGTGCGCATGTCATCGTCGACTTCACCACGCCCGATGCGGTCATGCGCACCCTGAAGTCGTGCATTGGCAACGGGATCCACTGCGTCGTCGGCACGACCGGCTTCGACGACCATAGGCTCGAGCAGGTGCGCGAGTGGTGCGCGGCCCAGCCCCGCGTCGGCGTGCTGATCGCGCCCAACTTCGGTATCGGGGCCGTCCTGATGATGCGCTTCGCGCAACTGGCCGCGCCGTACTTCGAGTCGGCAGAGGTCATCGAGCTGCACCACCCGGACAAGGTGGATGCCCCATCGGGCACGGCGGCGCTCACGGCGAGGCTCATCGGGCAAGCCCGCGCGGGCATGCCGGCCCAGCCAGATGCGACCTCCGTCGGCCTGGACGGCGCGAGGGGCGCCGTGGTCGACGGCGTCCGCGTCCACTCGGTGCGGGTGCGCGGACTGGTCGCGCATCAGGAGGTTGTCCTCGGGGGCGTGGGCGAGACCCTCACGCTCCGGCACGACTCGCTGGACCGCACCTCGTTCATGCCCGGCGTCCTGCTCGGGGTGCGCAAGGTGGGGCAGCACCCCGGGCTCACCGTCGGGCTCGACAGCTTCCTCGACCGGTGAGCCGCGTCCCGTGAGCTCCCGGGCAATTTCCTGGATCCTCGCCGGGGCGGTAGCCGTCTACTGCCTGCTGGCCGGGGTCCGGGCGTGGGCCTTCGCCAGCACGGGCGAGCCCGGACTCATCGCCTTCGGCTTGGCGATCGTGGTCATCCCGGTCATCGGCGTGTGGATCCTGTGGCGCGAGCTCATGTTCGGCCGGGCGACGCAGCGGCTGGGCCACGACCTTGCGGCGGAGGGCGGGCTGCCTGTCGACGACCTGCCCCGGATGCCATCGGGGCGGGTCGACCGCGACGCGGCCGATGCCCGGTTCGTGGAGTACGAGGAGCAGGTGGCGGCGACTCCGGGGGACTGGCGGGCGTGGTACCGGCTGGCCATGGGCTATGACGATGCACGAGACCGCAAGCGGGCCCGCGCGGCGATGCGCGAGGCGATCCGGCTCTACGCATCCTCCTGACGCCAGCGCTGGAGTCGCAGCGCGGCCATGTCGTAGGCCTCGGGGCGCAGCACTAGGTCAGGCGACGTCGAGTACACGTGAGTCGGCACCAGGCGTCCGGCAGCATCGACGGCGATGACGCGCTCGCCGCGGACCGGTACCGGCACGCCCGCGAGGGGTACGCGGGTCGCGATGCGGTCCAGCCCCGTCACCTCGGGCCACGGGAGCACCAGCCGCCGCCACGTGGTCTCGACGAGCAAAGCGTCGTCGCTCACGTAGGTGCCGACGACCCATCCGCGCAGTACCAGGAACACCCCGGACGCGATGACGGCGGCCGAGACGACCGTGGCAACGGAGAACCCCGTGGCGACCGCGGCCATCATCGATGTGCCAGCGACAATGACGACAGCCAGCGAGCCGAGGACGAGCATGGCGACGCGAAGCGGTCCGCGCGCCGTCACGCGCACCGGCCGAGTCTGCCGGTACGCGCCGTCGACCGGCGCACCTGGCTCCGGCTTGGGCCACAGGAAGCCGAAGATGGGCTTGCGCGGCTGGTTCATGCGGCAACCCCCGCCGCCCGCAGGAGTGCGGCACTGGCGGCCGCCGCCAGCACCACCACCAGGAACGGCGCCCGCAGGAGCAGCGCCCCGATCGCGACGAGGACTCCGGCCAGGCGCGCATCGATCACCAGCGCCTGCCCCGAGGCGAACGTCTGGACGGCGACGAGGGCCGCCAGCAGCGCCACGGGCAGCAGCCCGGCGACGCGTCGGACCGACGCGTGCTCCAGGACCCGGGCGGGCAGCAGGTAGCCGACCAGCTTCAGCACGTAAGTGCCGAGCGACCCCGCCAGCACGGCCGCCCAGATCATTGCCGCCGCCCGAGCAGCCACGATGCGGCGAGGGCCACCAGTCCGGCGGCGAGGACGGGCAGGCCGGGACGGAGCAGCGGGGTCAGGGCAAGGGCGACCACGGCTCCGGCGATCGCCACCGCCCACATGGTCCGGTCGACCAAGCGGGGCCAGAGCAGGGCGATGAAGCCTGCGGGGATCGCGGCATCCAGCCCCAGCATCGCCGGGTCGGCGATGGCCGCGGCCCCGAGGGCGCCGACCAGCGTCCCAATGTTCCAGAGCACGTAGATCGCCAGCCCGGTGCGCCAGAACGCGGCGCGGGCCGCTGCGGGCGGGTCGGGGTGAGCCAGGGCCATCGCGGTGGTCTCGTCGATCGTGAACTGCGCGGTCGTGACCTTGGCCAGCCCTCGCGGGCGCAGCACGGGGGCCAGCGAGAGCGCATACAGCCCGTTGCGAGCGCCGAGCAGCCAGGCTGTCAGCACGGCGGCGACGAGGCCGCCGCCCGCTCCGAGAACGCCCACCAGCGCGAACTGCGAGGCCCCGGTGAACATCAACAACGACAGTGCCTGCGTCTGGAGCGGATCCAGCCCGATCGCCACGCTGATGGCGCCGAAGGACAGCGCGTAGGCGCCCGTGGCGATGCCGATCCCGAGCGCGTCCCGGGTGATCCGGCGCCCCTGTCCCGCCGCCAGTCCTGGCGACAGCGCGTCAGCCATCCGTCAGGTCCGTCACGAGCCGGACCTCGCGCACGAGCATGTCGGAGCCATCCGCCGCCATGCCCACCGCCACGTCGCGGAAGGCTGAATCCGGCCCCCAGCCGGCCGACTGCAGGAACGCTCGGCGGGCGGTGTCATCCAAGGCGCACCACGTGCTGGCCGAGGTGGCGCCGGCAGACCTGGCCACGTCGACGGCGGCTGCCATCAGGCGTGACCCATGTCCGGATCGCTCATGTGCCGGGTCGACCTCCAGGGCGAGCAGCTCGACCGTTGCGCCGTCCGCGTCCGGGTCGGTGCTCGGCCCAATAGCGGTGTAGCCGCGCACCTCGTCGTCGTCCACTGCCACCAGGAGCCGGTGACCTGGGGTGGGCGGATTGAGGATGGCGGAGGCCCATGTCATGGCCAGGTCGGCCTCGTCCATGGATGCCAGCAGGGGCTCGGGGACCAGGCCCGCCAGCCGGTGCCGCCACGACCGTACGGTGACGCCGGCGATGCCGTCGACATCGGGCGTGCGGGCCAGGCGGACTCCGGACACGGGCATGCCCGCATTGTGCCCGAGTCGCGATTGCGCCCGAGTCGCGCCGACCTCAACGGGCGAGCGTCGGTAGGGTCGTCGCCGTGACGATTGCCGACGAGATCACCTTCCGCAGCGACGTGACCGTCGAGCTGGTCCGGGCAAGCGCGTCCGACGCCGACGTGGTCTTCGCTGCCCGGGTATCGACCGCTGGGGAGCAGTCCCTCGACGACATCGATGCGGACCCCGAGAAATCCTCTGGCCTGGTCAACTACCTCATGCGGGACCGGCACGGGAGCCCGTTCGAGCACAACTCCATGACCTTCTTCGTGCGCGCGC
>JAUXRN010000159.1 GCA_030681835.1 Actinomycetota bacterium | reverse complement strand
CGTCCTCGACCACCAGCACGTGCATCTCGTCACCGCTCCGCCGTTGTCGAGGCAACCGCCCCGATTCGCATTGTGCCCCGCGCCACCCCGAACGTCGAGGCGGCCCGCACTCTCAGGCCGAGGGTGCGGGCCGCCAGGTCGTTCATGCTTCAGATCTCAGCTCAGGTCTTGCCGAGCGGGATAGCGATCAGCACGGTCTGGTCGCCGCCCTTCTTGATGTGGAACATGACGGCGGGCGCGCCCTCGTCCTGTGCCTTCTTGACGGCCTTGGCCACGTCCTGCGGCGTAGTCACCGTCTCGTTGCCGGCCTTGAGGACGACGTCGCCCTCCTTGATGCCCTTCAACGCGGCGTCCGAGTTGGGGTCGACGTCGGAGATGACGACGCCGCCGTCCTTGCCGGGGCCCGGCTTAACGCTGAGGCCGAGCTGCTTCAGGTCGACGTTGCCGCCGAGATCCTTGGGCTCCTCGGGCTCGGTGTTGCCTTCCTCGGTGGCCGCGGTGTTCGGGTACGTGCCGAGCTTCACCTTGACCGTCTGCTCTGCCTTGTTGCGCCACACCTTCACGTCGACCGAAGCCTTGGCCGGCAGGTCGGCGATGGTGCGGGCGAGATCGCGGCTATCCTCGATCGGCTTGGTATCGATCGACAGGATCGCGTCCTCGACCTTCAGGCCGGCATCGGCCGCAGGGCCGTTGGCCATCACTTCGCTGATGATCGCGCCCTTCGGCTCCTTCAGGCCGAGGCTGCCGGCAAGATCCTTGTCGATGTTCTGGATCTTGACGCCCAGCCAGCCGCGGCTCACCGCGCCGCCCTTCTCGAGCTGCTCGACGACGCGTTTGACGGTATCGGCAGGCACCGCGAAGGCGATGCCGACGTTGCCGCCGGTCGGGCTGTAGATGGCCGTATTGACGCCGACGACATCGCCTTCGAGGTTGAAGGTCGGGCCGCCGGAGTTGCCGTGGTTCACGGCAGCGTCGATCTGCATGTAGTCGTACGGGCCGCCGATGTTGCGGGCGAGCGCCGAGACGATGCCGGCAGTCACCGTGCCGCCGAGGCCGAACGGATTACCGAC
>JAUXRN010000209.1 GCA_030681835.1 Actinomycetota bacterium | reverse complement strand
ACCCGCTCCGCCGCGTCCTCTGCGGGGCGGTACTCCGCGCCGCGCAGGACGGCACGGGTCAGCCCCGAATCGCGATACGCCCCGGGAGCGATCGTGGCCATCGCCACGCCCGCCCGCGCCACTGCCTCGAACACGGTTGGCTCGGGCTGCACTGCGACCGGGGTGGGCTGGCTGCCCCAATGAAGGGGAACAAGGATCTCGTCCTCCTCAGGCAGCAGGAATGACGCACCGACGAGCCCATGGCCGCCCGGGAGCAGGCCGGTGCCGAACGATCCGAGCCCGACAGGGGTGGTCGTGGGGAAGGCGGCGCTGATCGACTCCCCCGGCATCGCGGCCAGCCTCGGCGCCAGGGCACGGTGGCGGGCAATCAGCTCGGCCCCGAGCCCGTCGATCAGGCACACCACCACGTGGCGGGATTCGCCGATGGCGAGGACGTCGGTGAAGCCGGGGACTCCGACGCTGGCTGCCGCGGAGCAGGCGACATCGGCCAGCGTCGGCCCGATGACGGGGGTCAGCGGGCCCGGTCCGCGGTGGCCTGAGACAGCGCTGCCGCGAAGGCGAGGACCTGCCGCACCACCTCGGCGCCGTCGGCGGCCTCGGAGACCCGGACACTCAGGTCGTCGTTGCTCGCCGTGCCGGTGTAGCCATGGTCCGCGTCGCACTGGGGGTCGCCGCACCCGGCCGGCTCGAGCTCGATGCGGCTGACCGCGCCCCAGCCGATGGTCAGGACCACCTCCGCCGCGGGGCCTCCGGCCCGGTGCCGCTCGGGCTCGCTGACCACCCGGGTCACGACGACCGAGTCCACGCGCTCGAGCCGCACCGCCTCCGTCGAGGCGGACGCATACGGTGTCGGGTTGCCCTCGTCGACCGGGTGCTCGTCGGTGTGCCCGACGATGAGCCGGGTCGGGGTGAGGGCCAGCACGGTGACGTGGCGGCGCAGCTCATCGC
The DNA here is from genome assembly GCA_030681835.1 of Actinomycetota bacterium. Lineage (GTDB taxonomy): Bacteria > Actinomycetota > Actinomycetes > S36-B12 > S36-B12 > UBA10649. The sequence goes on along the minus strand of JAUXRN010000209.1, from coordinate 7,926 downwards.
GGTCGAAGGTGGCCTCGTGGTGCACCACGTACGACACCAAGGACTCGGCGGCCATCGCGGTGTCGAGCGCATCGGCGACGAGATCCGGGTAGTACCCGGATCTCTGGATGTCGGAACGCAGCTTCTGGACGAGGGCGGCATCGGTCATGGTGGCATTGTCCCATCCTCGGCCGGCTCGGGGAGCCTGCCGTCCAGCGCCGGGGTGAGCCGGTGCCGAAGGCGCAACGCCATGACGCCGGCCAGTGCGCAGCCGCCCAGGATGGTGGCCAGCCAGATGCCGACGTACCCCGCCCCGAGGAGCAGCCCGCTGACGGCCGGGCCGATCGATCCCGATACGCCCCAGACCAGGCTCTGCACGGAGTTATACCGCCCGCGCAGGTGGTCGGGAGCCAGGTCGTTGAGCAGCGAAGGGGCGATCGGTGCCCACAACGTCTCGCCGATCGCGAACACCAGCGTCGACAGCATGATGAGTCCGAGCGCGGCGCCGACGGGCAGCAGGCCGCTGATGCCGACGAGCAGCCACGAGGCACCCCAGATCGTGGCGATGAGCGCCATGAGCCGGCTGCGCGATCGACCCCGGATCAGGCGCAGGGTGAACAGCTGCATCGCCACGATGGTGAAGGTGTTGACGGCGTAGGCCACCGCCACCCAGCCGACGGCAAGGTCGTTGATGACGGTGATGAACACCGGGATCGCAATCTCGAAGGCGCCATATCCGCAGCTCAGCAGGACCAGCCCCAGCAGGGCCAGGCGGACGAGCCGGCCATCGCGGAGGACCTCGCGGTACCCGCCCTCGCCGTGGTCGCCCTCCTCCCGAGGCGCCGGCCCGACGCCAACGCCGGGCAGGGTGAGCAGGACGGCGAAGTACAGAACGTACGTGCACGCGTCGACGAGGTACAGGATCGTGAACGAGCCTGGGTTGTCCTCGCGGACGATCGTCGCTGCGACGATGCCGCCGATCCCGATGCCGAGATTGAGCAGCATGAACTGGATCCCGAACACACGCTGCCTCTGCTCCGTGGTCGTCAGGCGCCCGAGGAGTGCCGACTGCGGTGACCACGTGGCAGAGCCGCCGATCGCCACCACCGTGGCAACCAGGAACGCGGTCGGCACGTCGTCAACCACGGCGAGCAACGCGACGCCGATCGCCTCGACGACCAGCCCGACCATGAGCACTGGGCGAGGGCCGAAACGATCGACGAGGTAGCCGACGATCGGCAGCATGACGAGCGAGACCACGGCCACGAAGGCCACGACGATGCCCGCGACGGCGATGCCCAGTCCGCGGACCTGCCCGAGGTACACGATGAGCAGAGGCATCGTCAGGCCGCTGCCGATCGCGGACAAGGCGTTGCCGAACAGCACCCTGCGCACGACAGGGCTCATGGGGACCTCACAAGCGGCGAGCCGCCGGGTCGAGGACGTGGGGGCGAGGGGACACGCTCGTCCACGCCCTGCCGACAGTCAAGTCCCCCGTGGCTCCGGCCGCGGGGCGGACACCTCGCAGGTCGACCTCCACGCTGACGGTCGGTGCGGAGCCCAGGATGCTGGCCTCGGACACCACGGATGCAAGGGCCGCGAGGAAGCCGGTGCGCTGGTCCGCCTGCAGGTTCCCGATGGCCGCGTCGCGGGCGGCGATGGAGGCCAGCATCGTGGCGGCCTCGGAACGGTCCACCGGAGCAATGCGGTATGCCGCATCATCGAGTGCCTCGGCGACCGCGTCGTCGATGCCGACCCGCACGACCGCACCGAACAAAGGGTCGTCCCGTACCCCGATGCGCCAGCCAAGCCCCGTGGTCTCGGCCATGTGCATGTCGACGTGGGCCTGCCCGAGCAGCTCGAGGACCGCATCACCGGACTGCACCCCCAGAACAGGCACGTCGGGCACCGGCACGTCGGGCCCGGTGAGGTCACGTGCCTCGCCCAGGCCGTCCCCCGAGGCCGGTTCCGGCGCGTGGGACCACCTCCACTCGGCGAGCCGGCGGGCGGCCGCCAGGGCAGCCACGGCAGCCTCGACATCGCGGAACACCGGGACGCCGTGGATGCCGACCCCGCCGTCCGGCATGACCGCGACGAGCAGGCTGCCATCGGCCGACGCCCGCAGTGCGTGGCGGACCTCGGTATCGCCAGGCCGCTCGATCGGAGGGACGTGGATCGCGATGACGGCACCTGCTGTGGCCTTGGCCCGGGCGATCTCGGTCCGGTAGGCCTCAGCGGACTCCTGACGCGCGAAGGTCACCGGATCGCCGTCGAGGGGCAGGCCTAGCCGATCCGCGGCATTCGCTGCCATCACCGAGAGGGCATCGCTGTTGCCGATGATCGCCACGCCGGCCCGACCGGGAAGCAGGCCACCGGCCAGCACCATGGCCGCGTCAAGCAACTGATCGATGCCATCGACCAGGACCAGCCCGGCAGCGCCCATGACCTGGTCCACGGCTCGTTGGGACAGGGCCGTGCTGCGGACTGCGTGCCCGCTCGGGTGGCGAGCCTCCGCCCCGCCCGCCCGGACCATGATGACCGGCTTGCGCGCGGCAAGCCGTCGGACCAGTCTGACGAACTTGCGTGGGTTGCCGATCGTCTCGAGGTGGAGCAGCACGAGCGACGTGTCCTCGTCGTCGAGCCAGTACTGCAGGACATCGTTCCCGGAGATGTCGGCGCGGTTGCCGGCCGACACGAACGTCGACACCCCAAGCCCACGGCCCTCCAACCGATCGAGGATCGACCCGCCGAGCGCCCCGGACTGGCTGAAGAAGCCCACCGTGCCCGCTCGGGGCATTCGGTGGATCAGCGAGGCGTTCAGCCGCACCTCGTCGTCGGTGTTGAGCAGGCCTAGGGCATTGGGGCCGACAAGGCGCATGCCGGCTCCGCGGACGAGGTCGACGAGTTCCTGCTGCAGGCGCGGGCCGTCACCACCGGCGTCCCCGAAGCCGCCCGAGACGACGACGACCCCGTGGACCGCGGCGACGGCCGCCTGCTCGATCACCTGGCGCACGTCGTTCGCCGGGACGACGACCGCGCACAGGTCGACCGGTCCATCGACGTCGGCGAGGGACCGAACGCATGGGACGCCGAGGATCTCGTCGACCTCGTGGTGCACCGCGATCAGCCGGCCGCGGAACCCTCCGCGCACCAGGTTGCCCAGCAGCGCATGTCCCAGGCCTCCGGGATTCCTGCCGGCGCCCACGACAGCGACCGTGCCCGGGTGCAGCAGCCGGTGGACCGACCGGGCATCGGCGCGGTGTTCCCGCGCCGTCATCACCTCCAGGCTGGACGCAGTCGGCTCGATGTCGAAGCCCAGGACGATGACGTCGTCCTCCCGTCGCTGGTCCAGGTCAAACCCGGCCTGCCGGAACGTCGCCAGCATTCGCCCGTTCTGCGGAAGGACCTCAGCGGTGAACCGGGTCAGACCGCACTCCCGAGCGGCCGCCGCAAGATGCTCCAGCAGAACAGACCCAAGGCCACGTCCCTGCATGTCGTCGCGGATGACGAACGCGACCTCGGCGACACCGCCGCCAACGGTGTCGTAGCGACCGACCCCGATGAAGTCGCCACCGTCGAGGGCAACGAGGGCCACCCGGTCGTGATGGTCCACATGCGTGAACCGGATCACGTCCTCGTCCGTGAGGGTCGGCTTGGCGCTGAAGAAGCGGAAGTAGACAGTGCGGTCCGACAGTGATGCATGGAAGGCCCGGAGGCGGTCGGCGTCCTCGGGGACCATCGGCCGCACGTGCACGGGGCGGCCGTCGCGCAGCAGCACGTCGGCTTCCCATCCGACGGGGTAGCTGGCCGTGCTTCCCGCGCCGGTGGACATGGCCCCATTCTGGCCCTCTTGGGTATGGTCAACGGGTGACCCCTGCCGCCACGGCCCTCGCGCCGGGAAGCCTGACCATCGCCGACGACGTGCAGGAGGCCCTCACCGAGGGGCGGGCGGTCGTGGCCCTGGAGTCCACGATCATCAGCCACGGGCTGCCGCGCCCAGAGAACCTCCGGGTGGCAGCCGAGGTGGAGGACATCGTGCGCTCCCGAGGCGCCGTCCCCGCCACGATCGCGATCCTGGACGGGCAGGTCCATGTCGGCCTGAGCGAGGACCTGCTCGAGCAGGTGGCCAACCGGGACGACGTCATCAAGGTCAGCGTGCGGGACCTGGCGGCCATCGTCGCCCGCGGCGGGCACGGAGCCACCACCGTCGCGGCTACGAGCCACATCGCCATGCTGGCCGGCTTGCGCGTCTTCGCCACGGGCGGTCTCGGCGGTGTGCATCGGCAGGCCCGCGACTCCTGGGACGAGTCCGCCGACCTGACCACGCTGGCTGTGACCCCGATGACGGTCGTCTGCTCAGGCGTGAAGTCGATCCTCGATGTCGGCGCGACCCTCGAGCGGCTCGAGACCCTCAACGTTGGCGTGCTCGGCTACGCCACAGACAGCTTCCCCGGCTTCTATCTCACCGACTCGGGGTTCTCGGTGAACTGGTCAGCGCGGGATGAAGACGAGGTGGCCCGGATCATGTCGGTGCGCGACGCCCTCAAGATCGCGTCCGCGCTGGTTGTCGCGAACCCGTTGCCGGCGGCCGAGCAACTCGATCCCGACCTGCACGATCAGGTACTGGAGGAGGGCCTGCGGCTGGCCGGCGCGCGCAACGTGGTGGGCAAGGACGTCACGCCCTTCCTGCTCGACCACTTCCACCGGGCCACGCACGGAGCCAGCCTCCTCGTGAACGAGCGGATCATCGTGCGCAACGCCGAGCTGGCCGCGCGTATCGCCGTGGCCGACGCGGCTTCGCGGACGGCCTAGCATCGGCGCGAACCGGGAACCTCGCGTCATCGTGGTCGGTGACGTCATGCTCGACGTCACGGCGCGCATCTCGTCTCCGCTTGCCTACGCCAGCGACACCCCGGCCGTGGTGTCGATGCAGTCCGGCGGCTCGGCGGCCAACACGGCCGGCTGGCTGGCCGCGTCCGGCCATCGGTCGGCATTCGTCGGCCGCATAGGCGCCGACGATGCGGGCAGCCGCGCCCGGGAGGCGCTCGCCGCGCAGGGCGTCGAGGCGCACCTGCCCGTGTCCGCCGGCCGCGCGACCGGTGTGTGCGTCGTCATCGTGGACGCCCTGGGCGAGCGCACGATGCTCCCGGACCCGGGGGCCAATGCGGACCTGCGTGCTGACGACATTGACGGGGCCCGTGTGGCGGCCGGCGACCATGTGCACCTGTCCGGCTACGTCCTGCTCAATCCGGCGTGCGCCGCGGCCGGACTGGCCATCCTGCACACGGCAAGGCAGGCAGGTGCGACGACCAGCCTGGACCCGTCTTCCGCAGCCCTTTTGCGGTCGGGACAGGATGCCATGCGGGCCGGCCTGGCCCTGGTCGACCTGGTCATCGCGAACGAGGAGGAGGCCGAGGTGCTGACCGGCCGTCGGGATCCGGAGGCCGCGTTGGCGGCCTTGGCAGGCCTCGTCCCGGTGGCGGTGGTCAAGTGCGGAGCGGCCGGTGCGATGGCCCGGGCGGGCATGGAGCAGGTGACCGCACCGGCGCGCCCGGCTGCGGTGGTCGACACGACCGGCGCCGGGGACGCCTTCGCGGCGGGATTCCTGCCGGCCTGGGCCGGCGGCCTCGGGCTCGCCCGGGCGCTCGCGGCTGGGCTGGACCTAGCCTCAGTGGCCGTCAGCCGTGTCGGAGCCGGCCCTCCCCCGCGCTGAACGGCCAAGATTGACCGCGATCCCCTAGAGCCCGGAGAGGACCCCATGGCCCGGCGCGCCGCCCGCACGACCGAACCCCCCGGTGACGGTCGCATCGTCGACGTGGACGTCTCCGAGGAGATGCGGGGCTCCTTCCTGGAGTATGCCTACTCGGTGATCTACGCCCGGGCGCTGCCCGATGCGCGCGACGGCCTGAAGCCCGTCCAGCGGCGCATCCTGTTCCAGATGGCCCAGATGGGACTGCGGCCCGACAGGGGACACGTGAAGAGCGCACGGGTCGTCGGCGACGTGATGGGACGCCTGCACCCGCACGGCGACCAGGCGATCTACGACGCCCTCGTACGCATGGCTCAGCCCTTCTCGCTGCGGCTTCCCCTCATCGACGGCCACGGCAACTTCGGCTCACCTGACGACGGTCCCGCCGCCATGCGCTACACCGAGGCGCGCCTCGCGCTCGCCGCCACGACCATGACGGACGGCCTCGACGAGGACGTCGTGGACTTCGGCCCCAACTATGACGGCCGCGAGCATGAGCCGGCCGTTCTCCCGGCAGCGCTGCCCAACCTGCTCGTCAACGGGGCATCCGGCATCGCCGTCGGCATGGCCACCAACCTCGTGCCGCACAACGTTGGCGAGGTCCTCAACGCGGCCCGCTACCTGCTCGCCCAGCCCGATGCGACCCTCAGCGAGCTCATGACGTTCATCCCCGGTCCCGACTTCCCCGGAGGAGGCGTGATCGTGGGCCTCGACGGCGTGCGCGACGCGTACGCCTCGGGGCGCGGGTCGTTCCGGGTGCGCGCACGCACCCGCATCGAGCAGGTCACCCCGCGACGTCGCGGGATCGTCGTCACGGAGCTGCCTTTCAACGTGGGCCCCGAGCGGGTGATCGACAAGATCAAGGAGGCCGTCCAGGGCAAGAAGCTCGAGGGCATCTCAGATGTCGTCGACCTCACAGACGGCGAGAGCGGCCTGCATCTCGTCATCGAGATCAAGAACGGGTTCCATCCCGAGGCCGTGCTTGAGCACCTCTTCCGGATGACGCCGATGGAGGACACCGTCAACGTCAATGCGGTGGCATTGGTCGATGGGCAGCCAAAGACCCTCGGCCTGGTCGAGATGCTGCAGGTCTGGCTGGACCACCGCCTGGCCGTCGTGCGACGCCGCAGTGCGTTCCGACGGACGAAGGCGCTGGACCGGCTCCACCTCGTCGAGGGACTTCTCGTCGCGATCCTCGACATCGACGAGGTCATCGAGGTGATCCGTGCGTCAGACGACGCGGCGGCCGCCCGGGAACGGCTCATGAGCGTGTTCGACCTGAGCGAGGTGCAGGCGACATACATCCTCGACATGCCCTTGCGCCGACTCACCAAGTTCTCCCGCATCGAGTTGGAGAAGGAGGGCGACGACCTGCGTCGCGAGATCGACGCTCTCACGTCCATGCTGGAGGATCCATCCGTGCTGCGTGCGGCCGTCGCCGACGAGATCGCCCAGGTGGCGCAGTCGCACGCCACGCCGCGCCGGACTCTGCTCATGGAGTCCGCGTCGGTGCCTGTGCTGGCGGCCATGCCGATGGAAGTCCACGATGAGCCCTGCGTGATCCTGCTGTCCAGCACGGGCCTGCTCGCCAGAACCGCCGGGACGACACCGGGCGACGCTGCGGGGCACGATCAGCGCACGTCGCACGACGTCATCATCAGTGCCGTCCCCGCGATGTCACGCGGCCAGTTCGGAATCGTCACGTCGGCCGGCCGGCTGGTCCGGCTCAACGCCGTCGACCTGCCGTCCATCCCGGCCGTGAGCGGCGTCCCCGCGCTGACGGGCGGCGCACCGCTCGGCGCTTTCGCGGACCTGCCGTCGGGGGAGCAGCCCCTATGCCTCACCACCGTCGACGAGTCAGGAGCGATCGCCCTCGCCACGGCACATGGGACGGTCAAGCGAGTCGTCGCAGACGCGCTGCAGAACAAGGACTCGTGGGACGTCATCCGGCTCGACGAGGGCGATCGCGTCGTCGGGGCCGTGCGTCTGCCGGAGGCGCAAGCCGAGGGCGCGGAGTTCGTGCTGGTGACCAGCGACGCGCAGTTGTTGCGCTTCCCGGCCAGCGCCGTGCGCCCGCAGGGCCGGTCGGCGGCCGGAATGGCCGGCATCAAGCTGGCGAGAGGCGCCGAAGTGGTCTCCTTCCATGCCGTGCGGCCCGGCGATGACGCCGTCGTGGTCACGGTCTCGGGCAGCGGGTC
>JAUXRN010000156.1 GCA_030681835.1 Actinomycetota bacterium | reverse complement strand
GAAGCCGGGCATGTCCTTCTCGACGACGAAGCCCTTGACCTGACCGTCGGCCTCGTCACGGGCCCAGATGATGACGAGGTCGGCGAAGGTGGCGTTGCCGATCCAGGTCTTGCGCCCGTTGAGGATCCACATGTCGCCGTCGCGTCGCGCCGACGTGGCGAGCCCGCCCGCCACGCCGGAGCCGACCTCGGGCTCGGTCAGCCCGAACGCGCCGAGCAGCTCGCCCGAGCACAGCCGCGGGAGCCACTGCCGCTTCTGCTCCTCGGTGCCGAACCGGTAGACGGGCATCGCCCCCAGCGACACCGCGGCTTCGAGGGTGATGGCGACGGACGAGTCGACCCGGGCGATCTCCTCCAGGGCCAGGCACAGGGCGAAGTAGTCGCCGCCCGAGCCGCCGTACTCCTCGGGGAACGGCAGGCCGAAGAGCCCGAGCTCCCCCATCCCCTTGACCAGTTCGTACGGGAACGTGCACTCCTCGTAGTGCTGGCCGATCACCGGGGCAATCGCATCGTTCGCGAAGTCCCGTACCACCGACTGGAGGGCGCACAGTTCGTCGTTGAGCATTCCGTTGATCATCTGGGCGGCTGCCCTTCCGTGAGGGGTGGGGGATGTCCATCGGGGTCGTTGCCGCGGGCGAGGGCCCGCACGACGTTCGAGGTGCTGGGGCGGCCGAGGATCCCGGCCAGCCATGTGCTGGTAGCAACGAGCGAGTCGAGGTCGATGCCGGTCCGGATGCCCACGCCGTGCAGCATCCACACGAGGTCCTCGGTGGCGAGGTTGCCCGTGGCGCTCTTGGCGTAGGGGCAGCCGCCGAGCCCCCCGGCCGAGGAATCGAGAGTCGTGATGCCCGCCTGCAATGCCGCGAGAGCGTTGGCCAGTGCCTGGCCATAGGTGTCGTGGACGTGAAGGGCGATCGCCTCGCGCGGAACGCCGGCCGCCGCGAAGGCTTCCACCAGCTCGACGACGTGCCCGGGCGTGGCCACGCCGATCGTGTCCCCAAGCGACAGCTGGTAGGCGCCGAGTTCGTACAGCCGCTTCCCGATGCTCACCACCTGCTCGACCGGGACGTCGCCCTCCCATGGGTCGCCGAAGCACATCGACAGGTACGCGCGGACCGCCATGCCCGAACTCAAAGCGCGGTCCACCGTCGGCGCGAACATCTCGAACTGCCCGTCGAGTGAGCGGTTCAGGTTGCGCTGAGCGAACGCCTCCGTCGCGCTCCCGAAGACGGCGATGTGCTCGACACCCTTCTCGATCGCCCGGTCGAGCCCGCGTTCATTGGGCACGAGGACGGGCATCGGCACGCGACCGCGCAGCCCCGCCTGGTCCAGCAGGTCGATCAGCTCCGATGCATCCGCGAGCTGCGGCACCCAGCGGGGGTGCACGAAGCTGGTGATCTCGACGATGGGCAGTCCTGCGTCGACGAGCCGGGAGATGAACTCGGCCTTCACATCCGCCGGGATGACAGTGGGCTCGTTCTGCAGCCCGTCGCGCGGGCCCACCTCGTACACGGTGACCTCGGCAGGCATGCCGGTGGCGAGGGGATGGGTGTCCGGCTGCCTCATGCCGCCTCCCCCTGCGCCTCGACCACGAACAGCGTGGCACCGAGCTCGACCTGGCTGCCTGCAATCGCGGTCACGAGGGTCACCGTCCCGGCAACGGGGGCACGCAGCGGCATCTCCATCTTCATCGCCTCGAGCACGCCGAGGACCTGGCCCGCGCTGACCTGTTCGCCAGCGGCCACGAGCACCTCCCGGATGGACCCCGGCATCGGGGCGAGCACGGAGCCGTCCGAGGCCTCGTGGTGCGCCGCCGGGCCGAAAGCGTCCGGCCGCGCGAAGGCGAACGCATGGCCGAGATAGGCGACGACGACGCGGTGCGGCTCGACGCGCGCAACGGCCTCGCGCGCCCGTCCGTCGATCTCCACCCTGATCGCGTCCGGGCGGTCATCGGCCAGGTCGGCGACCGTCCACGATCTCCCGTCGCATTCCACGGTCCCGCCGACGTGGACGAGATAGACACTCGAGCGCTCGCCGACGACGAGCTGGGCGACGATGGGGGCCGCCGGGCCGGCCATTCGCCACCCATCGGCCGCGGCGAACGGGTGCCCGGAGTGTGTCGCCGCCGCGCGGGCCAGGGCCCAGGCGGCGAGCACGCCGGCCTCGACCTCGCCGTGCGGGGTGATGGCCCCCGGGTGTGCATCCAGCCACTGCGTGTCGACGTGGCCGTCACGGAACGCGGGGCTGGCGGCAAGGCCGCGCAGGAACCCAGTATTCGTGGTCAGGCCGAGGATCGCGGTGTCGTCGAGCGCCGCCACGAGCGCGCGCCGGGCAGCCTCCCGATTCGCACCGTGCACGATCACCTTGCCGAGCATCGGGTCGTACGACGTGCCGACGACCTGGCCGCTCTCAAGGGCGGCGTCGATGCGGGCGTGCTCTGGCCAACGGACCAAGTCGGCGCGGCCGGACTGCGGCAGGAAGCCGTGGAAGGCGTCCTCGGCGTATACGCGGGCCTCGATGGCGTGGCCGCGGAGCCGGATGTCCTCCTGGGCAAAGGCGAGTGGCTGCCCGTCGGCGATGCGCAATTGCCATGCGACGAGGTCGATCCCCGTGACCATCTCGGTCACCGGGTGCTCCACCTGGAGACGCGTGTTCATCTCGAGGAAGAACGCGTCACTGCCCTTGACGAGGAACTCCACCGTGCCTGCGTTCTGGTACCCGACGCCGGCCGCCAGTGCGACGGCCGACCCCGTGATGGCCTGGCGGACCTCCTCGCTGATGAAGGGCGCCGGCGCTTCCTCGATCACCTTCTGGTGCCGGCGCTGGGCCGAGCAGTCGCGCTCGAACAGGTGGACGACGTGCCCGTGCTGGTCGGCCAGCACCTGCACCTCGACGTGGCGGCCGCCCTCGACGTAACGCTCGACGATCAGAGTGGCGTCGCCGAACGCGCTCTGCGCCTCGCGCCCGGCCGCCGCGAGCGCCGTGTCGAGTTCCTCCGGGGCGCGGACGACCCGCATCCCCTTGCCGCCTCCACCCGCCGCGGCCTTGACGAGCAGGGGGAAGCCGATCGCGCCCGCGTCCACGCCCGCGCCGCTGATCCGGGCCGACGGAACGACCGGTACGCCGGCTGCGACGGCCGCATCCCTGGCCTGGTCCTTGCGGCCCATGAGGTCCATCACGCCGGCCGTCGGCCCGACGAACACCAGTCCGGCATCGCACACCGCGCGGGCGAAGGCGGCACGCTCGGACAGGAAGCCGTAGCCCGGGTGGATGGCGTCCGCGCCCGCCCTCGCCGCCGCCTCGAGCAGCGCGTCGATCGACAGGTAGGACTCGGCAGCGGCGGCCGGGCCGATGCGCACGGCCTCGTCGGCAGCGCGCACATGCGGAGCCGCGCGGTCGGCGTCGGAGTAGACGGCCACGGTCCGCAGGCCGAGCGACCGAGCCGCCGAGATCACGCGGATGGCGATCTCGCCGCGGTTGGCCACGAGCAGGGTGCCGTAGGTGGTGATGCCCGGTGTGCGCATGCCCGTCACATCCGGAAGATTCCGTAGGAGGGCTCGGGGATCGGCGCGTTCGCGGCGGCGGCCAGGCCGAGACCGAGCACGCGCCGGGTGTCGAGCGGGTCGATGATGCCGTCGTCCCACAGCCGTGCCGTGGAGTAGTAGGGCGATCCTTGCGTCTCGTACTGCTCGCGGATGGGGTCCTTGAACGCCTCCTCGTCTGGCCCGCTCCACTCCTGCCCCGCTGCCTCGAGGCCGTCGCGCTTCACGGTGGCCAGCACCGTCGCGGCCTGCTCCCCGCCCATGACGGAGATGCGCGCGTTGGGCCACATCCACAGGAAGCGCGGGTCGTACGCCCGCCCGCACATGCCGTAGTTGCCGGCCCCGAAGGAGCCGCCGATGACGACGGTGAACTTCGGCACGACGGAGCAGGCGACCGCAGTGACCAGCTTCGCGCCGTCGCGTGCAATGCCGCTGGTCTCGTACTCCTTGCCCACCATGAAGCCGGCGATGTTCTGCAGGAAGACGAGCGGCACGCCCCGTTGGTTGCACAGCTCGACGAAGTGCGCCCCCTTGAGCGCGGACTCGGAGAACAGGATGCCGTTGTTGGCGACGATGCCGACCGGGTAGCCCCAGACGCGCGCGAACCCGCACACCAGGGTCTGCCCGTAGAGGGCCTTGAACTCGTGGAAGCGGCTGCCGTCGACGATGCGCATGATGACCTCGCGCACGTCGTACGGCACCTTGGCGTCGGTGGGGACGACGTCGTAGAGCCCGGCCGGGTCGACGGCCGGCTCCTCGACTTCGTGCTGGCGGATGGACGGCTGAACGGGTCGCTCGAGCGTCGCGACGATCGAGCGCACGATGGCCAGTGCCTCGGCGTCGTCGGCGGCGAGGTGGTCGACCACGCCCGAGCGCCGCGCATGGACGTCGCCGCCGCCGAGCTCCTCGGCCGTGACCACCTCGCCGGTCGCTGCCTTCACCAGTGGCGGGCCGCCCAGGAAGATGGTGCCCTGATTGCGCACGATCACCGACTCGTCCGACATCGCGGGGATGTAGGCGCCGCCGGCGGTGCAGGAGCCCATGACCGCCGCGATCTGCGGGATGCCAGCGGCGGAGAGGTTGGCCTGGTTGAAGAAGATCCGGCCGAAGTGCTCCCGGTCCGGGAAGACCTCGTCCTGCATCGGCAGGAACGCCCCGCCGGAGTCGACGAGGTAGATGCACGGCAGCCGGTTCGCCCGGGCCACCTCCTGGGCGCGCAGGTGCTTCTTGACGGTGAGCGGGTAGTACGTCCCGCCCTTGACCGTCGCGTCATTGGCCACGATGACGCACTCGCGTCCCTGCACCCGTCCGATGCCGGCGACGACGCCGGCCGACGGGACGTCGTCGTCGTACACGCCGTGCGCGGCCAGCGGGCTGAGCTCGAGGAAGGGGCTGCCGGGGTCGAGCAGCCGGTCGACCCGGTCGCGCACGAGCAGCTTGCCGCGGGAGACGTGCCGCTCCCGCGCGGCGGCGGACCCGCCGATGCGGGCCGCGGCGACGAGCTCGTGCAGTTCCTGCACGAGCTGCCTCATGTCCGCCGTCATGCCGCTCCCGTCGCCCGTCTAGTTAATGGAGATTAACCTAACGGCGCCCCATAAGGAAAGGGGAACGGCCAGTTTCGTAGATGCCTATTAGCCCCCGCGCCGTCAGACGGCGAACATGTCCATCGTGAGGGTGCGCAGCAGAGGCCGGGACTCCTCGGGGCCAAGCCGGGAGGCGCTGAACGGGGTGGAGTTCATCAGCCCGAACGCCGCCACCACGGTGGCCCCCGCCTCGGGGATCGACAGGGCGGGCTTGAGCTTGAGCAGCACGGCGGTCCAGTAGTCGATGTAGGTGCGCTGGAGCCGGCGCACCGTGCGCCGGTCCTCGCCGCGCAGGTTCCCGAACTCGCGCCACTGCAGGATGATCAACTCCGGCCTCGTGACTGAGAAGTCCACGTGGGCCGCGACGAGCGCCTCGAGCAGGTCGTGCGGGTCGGCGTGCTGCGTGCCGAGGGCCGTCGCCTCGTCGAGCAGGAACTCGCTGATCTGCACGAGGATCGCGCCGAGGATGTCGTCCTTCTTGTCGAAGTGCCGGTACACGGCCGGCCCCGAGATGCCGACGGCGCGGCCGATCTCGGTCAGCGAGACATTGTGGAAGCCATGGTCGGCGAACAGCTGCGCGGCAGCGTCCATGATCTGGATCCGCCTGGTCGTCGAAGGGGCGCTCATGCGGCCCCCTTCCTCCCAGCACCGGCCCGTGCGCGGGCCCAGCGTACGCACGGTCCCGCCGTGGCCCGCCCTTCGGCCGCGGGACGGGCATATCGTGGATTCGCTCGTTGTCGTCCACGTGCCCGGGAGGCGCCATGCAGACCACGGTCGACCGGCGAACGCTGATCCTTGCCGGGATCATCGTCGTGCTCGTCGCGGCCGTGGCATTCCTGCTCGGCGCCGGCCTCACGCGTGACAACGCCGTGACACCGGTCGGCATGATGGGCAACGCCAGCGGGATGGGTATGCATGGAGGCGCCACCGGGGCCGGGGACCTGTCCGGCTCGGACGTCATGTTCCTGCAGATGATGATCCCGCACCACCAGCAGGCAGTCGACATGTCGGGCCTCGCGCTGGCGACGTCGACCGACGAGGAACTGCGCGCGCTCGCGACGGAGATCCGCGACGGCCAGGCGGCCGAGATCATCCAGATGGAGGGCTGGCTCGCGGACGCAGGTCTGCCATCGGACCTGGACCACCCGATGGGGATGGGCATGGGCGGGATGCTCACCGACAGCGAGCTGGCGACCCTGGCCGGCTCGTCCGGAGCGCCGTTCGACAGCCTGTGGCTGGCGGGGATGATCCGGCACCACGAGGGTGCGCTCCACATGATCGGCATGATCCAGGACAGCGCGAACCCCGACCTGCAGGAATTCAGCGAGAGCATCCGGGTCGTGCAGACCGCCCAGATCGAGCAGATGCAGGACATGCTGGTTCGGCTCGCGGCCTAGGAGCCGCCGCCGCCGACTCATCCTCCGCGGATGACTATTCCGTAATTCTATGGAATAGTGCCGAAAGGAGGTGCCATGAGCGAGCGCGTGATCGCCCTGCTCGACGAAGGACTCGGCAACCAGGCGTACCTGGTGGACCTCGGGGACGGTCGGGCCCTTGCACTGGACGCGACGGTGGACCTGCGGACGCTCGATCACGAGGCCGCCACCCGGGGGCTCAGGGTGGTCGTGGCCGCGGACACGCACCTGCACGCGGACTTCCTGTCCGGGTCGACCCGGCTGGCCCGCCGCGACGGCGCCGTCATCCTTGGCTCCGCACTCGGCGGCCGTCTCTTCGAACACGTGCCCATGGCGGATGGGCAGGCATACGACCTCGGCGGACTGACCCTCGTCGGCTGGACGACGCCCGGGCACACGGACGAGCACATGTCCTACCTGCTCATGGACGGTGACGGCGTGCTGGCGGCCTTCACCGGCGGATCCCTGATCGTGGGGTCGGCCGCCCGAACCGACCTGGTATCGCCTGGCCGGACCGACGAGCTCGCCCGGGCGCAGTTCCGCTCACTGCGGCGCCTGGCCCAGCTGCCCGACTCGACCCCGGTCTTCCCCACTCACGGCGCCGGCTCGTTCTGCTCGGCACCGCCCGGGGCCGACCGGATCACGACCATCGGCCGCGAGAAGGCGACGAACGCGCTCATGGCGCTCGAGGACGAGGACGAGTTCGTGGCCCGGCTCCTGGCCAGCCTGGGCACCTATCCGCCCTACTTCCGCCGGCTCGGCGCCGTCAACCGCGACGGCGTGCCGGACCTCGACACCGGCCCGCTCGCCCGGCTCGGCCTGCGGGAACTGCGCTCACTGCACGCCTCCGGCGCGGAGATCGTCGACGTGCGCCCGTCCGACCAGTTCGCCGCCGGCCACGTCCCCGGCTCGCTGGCGATCGCCCTGCGGCCGGTGCTCGCCACGTGGCTCGGCTGGATGGTCCCCGACGACGGCACTCCGCTCGCCTTCGTGCGCAATGGCGACCAGGACCCGGAGGAGATCGTGTGGCAGGCCCGCAAGGTCGGCTATGGCAACCTCGCCGGCGAGCTCGACGGCGGCTTCGCGACGTGGGCCGATGCCGGGCTCCCGGTGGGACGCACGCCACTGGTCGACGGCCACGCTGTCGCCGGCGCCGTGCCGCTGGACATCCGGCAGGCGAACGAGTTCGCCTCCGGCCACGTGCCCGGTGCAGTGAACGTCGAACTGGGCGACGTCACGGCCGAGCGAGCCCCGGCGGGAAGCCTCGTCACGATGTGCGGCGGCAGCGACCGCGCCATGACGGCCGCCAGCGTGCTCGAGCGCGAGGGGCGCGAGGTTTCCGTCCTCGAAGGCGGCACCGGCGCGTGGGCACGGGCCACGGGCCAGGAGCTCGTGACATGAGCCAGCCCAGGTCCATGCAGCTGGGCCTGCGGCAGAACCTCGCGCAGTTCAGCCTGCTCGTCGCGGTCAACGCCCTGGTGGGCGGGATGCTCGGTCAGGAGCGCACGGTGCTGCCGCTGCTGGCCGGCTCCGAGTTCCACCTCGACGCCTACACCGCCGCCATGACGTACATCCTCGCCTTCGGCGCATCCAAGGCAGCGACGAACTACTTCGCCGGCACGCTGTCCG
This sequence comes from Actinomycetota bacterium, assembly GCA_030681835.1. Classification (GTDB taxonomy): domain Bacteria; phylum Actinomycetota; class Actinomycetes; order S36-B12; family S36-B12; genus UBA10649. The sequence continues at coordinate 3,371 of JAUXRN010000156.1, read as the reverse complement.
ACCGGTTCGGCCGCAAGCCCGTGCTCGTCGCAGGCTGGATCATCGCGGTGCCGGTGCCGCTGCTGCTCATCTGGGCCCCGGGCTGGGGCTGGATCGTGTTCGCGAACGTCCTGCTCGGCATCAGCCAGGGCATGACCTGGTCCACCACCGTCGTCATGAAGATCGACCTCGTCGGCCCGGCCCGACGCGGGCTGGCCATGGGCTTCAACGAGGCCGCCGGCTACGCCGCGGTCGCCGCCACCGCCCTGGCGACCGGCTATCTCGCCGCCGAGTACGGCCTGCGGCCCGCTCCCTTCCTGCTGGGCATCGCGTTCGCCGCCCTCGGCCTGGGCGTCTCGGCGATCTTCGTCCGCGAGACCCAGGACTTCGCACGGCTCGAGGCGACCGGCCACGTGCCCAGGGCCGACGGCAGGCACGATCACCTGCACGACGAGCTGACCAACGGCCAGGTCTTCCTGCAGACCTCGTTCAAGGAGCCGGCGCTGTCCGCGGCCAGCCAGGCCGGCATGGTCAACAACCTCAACGACGGCCTGGCCTGGGGACTCTTCCCGGTCCTGTTCCTGTCCGCCGGCCTGTCGATCAGCAAGATCGGCATCCTCGCCGCGCTCTACCCGGCGGTGTGGGGCATCGCGCAACTCGGCACCGGCGCACTGTCCGACCGGTGGGGCCGCAAGTGGCTCATCGCCAGCGGCATGTGGCTGCAGGCGGTCGGCCTGGGCATCGTCGCGGTGTCGAACGAGTTCGGATGGTGGGCGGTCGCCGCGATCCTGCTGGGCCTCGGCACCGCCATGGTCTACCCGACGCTGCTCGCCGCCATCGGCGACGTCGCGCATCCGGCCTGGCGCGCCCGCGCGGTCGGCACGTACCGGCTGTGGCGCGACGGCGGCTTCGCCGTCGGTGCGCTGATGGCGGGCATCCTCGCCGACCTGTATGGCATCCGGTTCGCCATCACCGCCGTTGCCATCCTGACGGCCACGTCCGGAGTGGTCGTCGCGGTGCGCATGTACGAGACCCACCACCGGCCCGCCCCTGCCCCGGTTGGACGACCGGCATGAGCCAGCGCCACGCCAAGACCGCGATGTACGAGCAGTTCGCCCGGGCCGGCAAGGCGCTGTCGAGCCCCAAGCGACTGGAACTGCTGGACCTGCTCGCCCAGGGCGAGCGGACCGTCGAGTCGCTTGCGTCGTCGGCCGGGCTGGGGCTGTCCACCGCGTCCCAGCACCTTCAGGCACTCAAGGACTCCGGGCTGGTGCGAGCCCGTCGTGACGGGACCTTCATGCGCTACCGCCTGGCCGGGGACGACGTCGCTCGACTGTTCGCCCTGCTCAGGACCGTCGCGACCACGCACCTTGCCGACGCCGAGCGGGCGGCGGCCGAGTACCTCGGCGTAGCCGAGGCCGACGGCGACCCGGTCGAGCGCCAGGAATTGCTGCGCCGGGCCCGGGCCGGCGACGTGGTCGTGCTCGACGTCCGCCCCGCCGTGGAGTTCGAGGCAGGCCACATACCCGGGGCGTTGTCCATCCCGTTGGGCGAGCTCGAGCAGTGCCTGCACGACCTGCCCGAGGACGTCGAGGTCGTCGCCTACTGCCGTGGCGCGTACTGCGTCCTCGCGTCTGACGCGGTGCGCCTGCTTGCGAGCACGGGCCGGCGGGCCCGGCGGCTCGACGAGGGCATGCTCGAGTGGCGCCTGGCCGGGCTGCCCGTCGAGGTGAGTGTCGCGTGAGCGCGCTGCCCGAGTGGGGCTCGGTCCTCGCCATCGTGGCGCATCCCGACGACGAGTCGTTCGGCCTCGGTGCCGTCCTATCCGCCTTCGCCGACTCCGGCGCACGGGTGCACGTGCTGTGCTTCACCCGCGGCGAGGCCTCGACCCTGCACGCGGTCACGGGCGACCTGGCAACGCTGCGGGCGGACGAGCTCAGGTCGGCGGCCGCCCAACTCGGGATCGTCGATGTCCGGCTGCTCGCGTTCCCTGACGGCGGCCTGGCCGGCATCGACCACGGGGTCCTCCTCGCCGATGCGCTCGCCTACGCCGAGGAGGTGGAGCCCGACGGCCTTATCGCGTTCGACCCTTCCGGCGTCACGGGTCACCCCGATCACCGCGCGGCCACGGCGGTGGCGGCCCAGGTGTCGACGATGCGGGCCGTGGGGATGCTCGGCTGGACCGTCCCCGACAGTGTCGCGCGGGCCCTCAACAGTGAATGCGGATCCTCGTTCAGTGGGCACGCGCCGGGTGACATCGACATCACCCTGACGGTCGACCGGACTCACCAGCGCGCGGCAGTCGACTGCCACCCCAGCCAGGCCGTGCCCGGCAGTGTCCTGTGGCGGCGCCTGGACCTGCTCGGCCAACACGAGCACCTGCGCTGGCTCCATCACGCCCGCGAGGAAGGCCCATCGTGAACGCGCCGATGATCATCAACGGATCCAAGGTCCTGGTCTTCTAGGCCACGATGACTACCCCGCACCCTGTCCTCGTTGATCGCCCGGTCTACCTGGACTACAACGGCACGACGCCGATCGACCCTGCCGTGGTCGAGGCGATGGCTCCGTACCTGTCCGTCGAGTTCGGCAACCCTTCGAGCACTCATGACTACGGCGTGCGGGCCAGTGACGCGCTGGCGCAGGCCTGCGAGCAGGTGAGCAGCCTGGTCTCCGGCAGAGGCGGGCGAGTCGTATTCACCGGCAGCGGCTCCGAGGCCGATGCGCTGGCGATCCGGGGCGCGGCTCTGGCCGCGATCGACGCGGGTCGCTCCCGGGCGCACGTCGTCACCCAGGTCACCGAGCATCCCGCGGTACTGGCCGCATGCCGGTACCTCGAGCAGCGCCACGCGGTCTCGGTGACCTACCTCGGCGTGGATGCCCACGGCCGGGTCGATCCCGACGAACTCGGTGCAGCCCTCACCCAGGACACGGTCCTCGCGTCGATCATGCACGCGAACAACGAGACCGGCACCCTCCAGCCGGTCGCCGAGATCGCCGCCATCACGCGCGACCATGGCGTCCTGCTGCACTGCGACGCCGCACAGTCGATCGGGAAGGTCGAGGTCGACGTCGATGCGCTGGGCGTCGACCTGCTCACCATCGTCGGCCACAAGATGTACGCCCCGAAGGGCATAGCGGCGCTTCACGTGCGTGAGGGAATAGCGCTGGTCCCGCTCGCCGGGGGCGGCGGCCAGGAGTCCGGGCTGCGGGCCGGCACCGAGAATGTCCCGTACATCGTGGGGTTCGGTGCGGCCGCGAAGCTGGCGGCCGAGGCCCTGTCGCGAGGAGAGTCGCGGCGACTGGTCACGTTGCGGGACCGGATGCACGTCGAACTGGAAGCCGGCCTGCCCGGTCGGGTGCACCTCAACGGTCATCCCGGCGAACGGCTG
>JAUXRN010000202.1 GCA_030681835.1 Actinomycetota bacterium | reverse complement strand
CGACGTCGACATGAGCCGGGCGATGGAGGTCGTCGCATGCTTGCGGGTACGCACCTCGGATACCGACGTCAGGGTCTCCCCAATGCTGCTGGTAGCGGCGGCACTCATCCGGGCGGCGAGGGCGCATCCGCGCATCAATTCCACCTGGGTGGACACCGCCGAGGGTGCTGACGTGGTCATCCACCGCGACGTGCACCTCGGCATCGCGGCCGACACGCCGCGCGGCCTGCTCGTGCCGACGATCAAGGGCGCATCGGGCCTGGGCCTGGTGGACCTCGCGCGCCGGGTGCAGGCGCTGATCGACACCGCCCGGGCCGGCCGCAGCACGCCGGCCGACCTGACCGGGGGCACCATCACCCTTACCAACGTCGGCGTCTTCGGCGTCGATGGAGGCACGCCCATCATCAACCCCGGGCAGACGTCGATCCTGGCCATGGGCCGGGTGCTGGATCGCCCGTGGGCAGTCGACGGACAGGTCGTCGTGCGCCCCGTGATGACGCTGTCGTATTCCTTCGACCACCGGGTGATCGACGGGGCACTCGGCTCGCGGGCCCTGCGCTCGGTCGCGACCTTCCTGGAGGATCCAGCGCTCGAACTGCTCCTCGATCGCATCGAGGACTAGGGCACCGCTACGGCGTGACCGACATCGCGGGGAGCAGGGCTGCCGCGAGGTCGGCGTCGCCGGTCAGCGCGATCCGTGATCTCAGCGCGCGGTCGGCTGGATCCACCCGGCCGCAGGCCAAGGCCATGAAGTCGGGCCACGCGGCCTCGAGCCAGACGGTGGGGTCGAGCGCGTCGCAGGCGACTCCCTTGCCCGACGCGTCCACGGTGGCGTACGTATCCGCCTGGAGAGCCGGTCCGGTGACCGTCACCCGCAGCACGGTTCCGGCCGGTGCTCGCAGGTTCTTGCCCCAGATGTAGGGCACGGCGCGGACCATCTGCTGGAAGGCGACGATGGCCGGCGGAGTGTCCCAGCCACCGTCACGGCCCACGGCGGTACGGATGTCCTGTTCGTGCACCCACGTGTCGAACGTGCGCATCCGCATGAGCCGGGGGATGGACATCGGCGCGAGGAACGGGCCCATGACCTCCTCGCCCTCGGGGACCGCATCGACCTGGGATCGGCGCAGCGGGATGACCGCACGAAGCTCGGCAACCACCTCGGCGGGCGTTCGGCCCCGGCGGAAGTCGACCCCGGTCTCGGTGAGCTGGCCCACGAAACCCTGGGCGTGCGGCAGCGTGGCGAAGTCCGGCGTGTGGTCAGGACGGGGTGCGCCGCTGAGGAAGTCCTCGATGTCGGTCACGTGCGCGACCACGTCGCCCACCGTCCAGCCCGGGCACGGGGAGGCCAGGGCCCATTCCGCTGCCGTGGCGCCTGCAGCCAGGTCGGCCACGGCCGTGAGCGCCTCCTGCCAGGCCTCGATGAGCTCGGCGGTGGTCTGGTCGGTCGTGGTGGGATCCATGGACGTTGACCCTAGGGCGACCGGGCCGGCCCGCGGCCGCGAATGCGTAGAGTCCCGCCATGAGCGTGCGCGTCGGACTCCTCCAGCTCGACTGCTCGTCCGCGGAGCCCGTGGAGAAGCGGGTCACCCGGACGCTGGAACTCGTGGACGCCACCGGACCTTCGGTGGACATGCTCGTCCTGCCGGAACTGTGGCATGTCGGCGCCTTCGACGTGGATGCCGCTCGCCAGCACGCCCAACCGGTCGACGGGCCTATCGCGTCGGCCCTCGGCGGACTGGCGGCGCGGCACGGGATCTGGATCCATGGCGGTTCCATCGCGGAGGCCGCCGACGATGGGCAGTACTTCAACACCAGCCTGCTGTTCGGGTCGGACGGCTCGCTCGTCACCACGTATCGCAAGATCCATCTCTTCGGCTTCGACGGCGGCGAGACCGTGCTCATGAGCGGAGGGGACGAGCTCGTCGTCGTCGACACGCCGTTGGGCCCGACGGGCCTGGCGACCTGCTACGACCTGCGGTTTCCCGAGCTGTTCCGGGCGCTCACCGAGGGCGGGGCCACCGCGGTCGTGCTCACGTCCGGGTGGCCGACCCTGCGCATCGAGCACTGGGATGTCCTCACGCGTGCCCGCGCCATCGAGAACCAGCTGCTGCTGATCGCCTGCAACGAGGTGGGCGAGCAGCCGGGCATCACCCTCGGCGGGCGCTCGGTCGTGGTGGACGCCAAGGGCGCAGTGATCGGCCAGGCCGGTACCCAGGCAGAGGTCCTCGTCGTCGAAGTGGAGCCGGCGACGAGCGAGGAATGGCGGGCGCAGTTCCCGGTGCTCCAGGACATCCGCCTGCGCTGACCAGCCGACACCAGCACGTGGCGTCGTTCCGGTGGCGCTCGTGCGACGCCAGGCGCTGGTGTCGCCGACTACATCCGGTCGATGACCGACTCGGGGCCGACGACGATGGCGGGGTTTCGGGCCGGCTTCAGCCACTGCAGCACGCTGCGCATCGCTGCCTCCGGGATCGCGATGCAGCCGGCCGTCACCTTGCCGTTGGTGACATGCAGGAAGATCCCCCCGCCGGCCCTCGTGTCGGCGGGCTGGGTGGCCCGGCGTACGCCATCGGCGCCGACGCGGATGGGGCCGTCGGGCAGGTTGTAGTCCATGACGGCCACGTAGTCGTATTGCCGGCCGTAGGACCACAGCCGCTCGACGTACCCGCCGTAGGACGCCCATGAGCGGTCGACCGTCTGGAAGACGTTGTAGGTGGCGGGGTTCGCGGGGTTGTAGGTCCACGCGTCGTTGCGATCCACCTGGACGTAGTCCAGCGACGTCCCTGGGTCGGCCTTGCGCCCGAAGGCGCTGACGATCCCGAACGTGCCTGCGGGTGTCTTACCGGTGCCCTGCCTGCGGTCGTCCGCGACGACCAGGCCGCTCCAGCCGAGGCGCGCGGGAGTAGCCGGCAGGACCTGTCGCCAGCCGCCGTTGCCGTCACGCTCGTACGCCCGCAGGGTGGCGTAGGTGGTGGACCAGGAATCCGCCGTGACGACGATGACCTGGCCGGCCTGCCCCACATTGGCCAGGTTGGTCGGGTGGTACGGCGCCCGCTCGGCCGCGCCGGCGCTGGGAATCGCCAGCAGGGCGGCCAGCACTGCCGTGGCGCCGACGAGTGCGCGGGGAAGTCTCACCTCACTACGGTAAAGCAGGTCAGCCCTCGAGCGGATACCCGGCCTCCTGCCAGCCGACGATGCCGCTCTCCAGTTCGTAGACGTGCTGGATGCCAGCCGCGGACATCGCCGCGACGGCCCCCGCCGATCGGTTGCCGCTGCGGCAGTAGACGGCGTAGGTCGCCTCGGGGTCAAGGGTGCCCACCTGCGCGGCGAAGTCAGCACCCTGGGCGTCGATGTTCACCGCTCCGGAGATGTAGCCCGTCGCGTACTCCTCGGGCGTGCGCACGTCGAGGACGACGACTCCCGGGGTGGCTACGGCGGCCGCGAAGTAGGGGGCATCCACCCGTTCGGGCGCCGCAGGGGCGCTGACCTGCGTAACGGCCGCCGGAGCCGAGGCGGCCGGGTCGGCCGAGGTCGACGAGCAGCCGGCTGCGAGCAGCGCAGTGAGGGCCAGGGCAACGAGGATCGGTGTCTTCCGCATACCCCCTAGGGTATATGACTACGTGCCGTCCTGATCACGCCGGGCCAGCCCGGCCAGCCGGTCGTTGTAGGCGGCGAGCTCGGCGTCGCCGTCGCGGTCGGCCTGCCGGTCGGCCCGGGTGGCCTCCCGCTCGTCGCTGCGCGACCACTGGACGGCGATGGCGACGAGCACGATCAGGCTCGGGATCTCGGACAGCGCCCAGGCGACCTGGCCGCCGTTGAGGCTGTCCTTCAGTGGATCGACGACCCACGGTGGCTGGACCAGGGAGTACCACTCGGCGGCCAGGGGGGTGGTGCCGCTCATCAGGGCGACCGCGAAGAACCCGTGGACGGACAGGGCCAGCAGGAGCAGCAGCAGCCGTCCCCAGTAGGGCAGCGGCCGGGGCCGGGGGTCGATCCCGATGAGCACCCAGTAGAAGAGGTAGCCGGACACGATGAAGTGCACCTGCATGACGACGTGCCCGACGTGGCTGCCCATGAGCCAGCCGAAGGCCGGGGTGAAATAGAGGCCGTACAGGCCGATGACGTACACGATGAACACGTAGATCGGGTTGGTCAGGAGGCGCGTGATCCAGCTGTGCAGGAGCCACACCAGCCACTCGCGCGGCCCGCGCTCGTTGCCCACGGCGGGCTTGAGCGCCCGTAGGGCGAGGGTCGCAGGAGCCCCCATGACCAGGAAGATCGGGCCGAGCATCGTGAGGGTCATGTGCTGGAGCATGTGCAGCCCCACGGACACCTGTGCGTAGGCGGAGATGCCGGCGTTGGTACACCAGAGCACCACTGCCAGCCCGGCCAGCCACGAGACCGTCCGCAGCACCGGCCAGTGGTCGCCACGTCGGGCCAGCCGGATCGCGCCCGCCAGGTAGAGCACGCCGGCCAGGATCGTGCCGACGAAGAAGAGCGCGTCGAGGCGGAAGGTCAGGGCCACGTTCGCGATCGTCGGCTCGGGTGGGTAGGGAAAGCCCAGCAGGCTCTCTCCGTACGTGGGCAGGTCGACCAGCACGCGCGGCGTCGGGCTCGACGCCAAGGCGACGCCCAGGCCCAGGGCTGCCGCCATGATCAGCAGTTCCAGCCCGGCGATGCGGGCGAACACGCCGGCTCGCCGCGACCGGTCAAGCGACCCGATGATGCGGCGCCGGATCAGCCAGCCGATGATGCCGAGGACGATGATCAGGCCGGTCTTCGCCAGGATCACTTGCCCGTATCCGGTGGTCAGCAACTGCCCGGGATTGTCCAGTCGCGTGTATGCGTTGGCGGCCCCGCTCGCGGCGAGCAGGGCGATGCAGACAAGCGCGAGCGTCGAGAAGCGCTCGACCGGCCGGCGCAGCGGGACGTCGCGCCGGAATGCGTGGAGGGCGAGGGCGACCAGTCCACCCATCCAGAGCACGGCGGCCACGACGTGCGAAACCCCGGCGGACGTGGCCAGTGCGTGGTCGCCGAGTCCCGCGCTGTGCCCGGCGAGCGAGGGGAGCGCTATCGCCACGACCGACAGGAGCAGCCAGGCGGCTGCGGCACCCGTCGTCGACGTCGTGAAGCCCGCAATGGCGACGATTGCGGCGAGGATCGCCATGGCCAGCAAAGCCCGGGTGGTGGGCACCTCGGTGGCGTACGTCGAGACGATGTCGGGGCTCGCTGCCTCGGAGAGCGGGATGCCCAGGACGGTTCCGAGCTCGAACACCATCTGCATCAGGGCAAGCAGGCACCACAGGCCCGCCGCAGCCGCGGCCCGCAGGACGTCACGCCGCCCCGCGGGCGAGACCACTCCGTCCCGGCCAGACGGGTCCAGGGCGGTGGCCGCCAGCAGCCAGCCGATGGTCGCGACGGCGGCGAGGTCGGTCAGGGTGCGCAGGACCGGGGCACCCCAGGAGACAAGGGGGCCAGGGTCAGGCAGGCCCGGCGGCGGGGGCTCGTACGACCCGCCGGCCAGCACGAGGCCGACGGCCGCCGCGGCCACCGCGACGGCCGCCAGGCCGGCACCGATCGCCACGAGGGGGAGCGTCGTGCCCGCCGATGAGTCGAGGGCCGGACGCGTCACGTTGTGAGCGTACGACCCTCGACGGGACCGGGATCTAGAAGGCTTCCTCGGGCATCTCCATGATGTCCAGGGTGGTGGCCTCGGCGATGACCCGCTCGGCGGACAGCAGCGGGAGCCGGTTGCGGGCGAACCACTTGGCCGTCTCCACCTTGCCGAGGTAGAAGGCACGGTCACGCTCGGCCGGGCCTGCGGCGAGTGCCGCACTGGCGACCTCTGCCTGGCGCAGGAGCAGCCAGCCGATGACCAGGTCACCGGTAGCCATGAGCAGCCGGGTGGTGTTGAGCCCCACGCGGTAGATCTCCTTGGCGTCCTGCTGCGAGGCCATCGCCCAGGTGCCCAGGGTGCCCACCATGCCCTGCACGTCCTCGAGCGCCTTGCCGAGCAGCTCGCGTTCGGCCGACAGCTGGCCGGAGCCTTCGTCGCCCTTGACCGTCTCGGTGATCTGAGCGGCCAGGTAGGTGATGGCGTGGAACTGGTCACGGACCATCTTGCGGAAGAAGAAGTCCAGCCCCTGGATCGCGGTCGTGCCTTCGTACAGCGTGTCGATCTTCGCGTCCCGGATGTACTGCTCGATCGGGTAGTCCTGCAGGAAGCCGGAGCCTCCGTAGGTCTGCAGGGCGACCGCCAGCATCTCGTACGAGCGCTCGGAGCCGACGCCCTTGACGATCGGGAGCAGGAGGTCGTTCACGCGTTCCGCGGTGTCGAGGTCGATGTCGGAGTCACCGGCCTGGCCGAGCTCGATCAGGTCCTGCCAGTAGGCGGTGTACGCGACCAGCGCTCGCAGCCCCTCGGAGTACGACTTGAGCAGCATGAGGCTGCGCCGGACGTCGGGGTGGTGCGTGATCGTGACGCGGGGGGCCGTCTTGTCCATCATCTCGGTGAGGTCGGCGCCCTGAACGCGGGTCTTGGCGTAGTCCAGTGCGTTGAGGTAGCCCGTGGACAGGGTGGCGATGGCCTTCGTGCCGACCATCATGCGGGCGTACTCGATGACCTTGAACATCTGGGCGATGCCGTCGTGGACGTCGCCGACGAGCCAGCCGATTGCCGGCTCCTTCTCGCCAAAGGTGAGCTCGCACGTGGTCGAGACCTTCAGGCCCATCTTCTTCTCGACGTTAGTGGCGTAGACGCCGTTGCGGGCGCCGATCTCGCCCGACTCCAGGTCGACGAAGAACTTGGGCACGACGAACAGCGACAGGCCCTTGGTGCCGGCGCCGGCGCCCTCGGGCCGGGCAAGGACCAGGTGCACGATGTTGTCAGCCATGTCGTGCTCACCCGACGTGATGAAGCGCTTGACACCCTCGATGCGCCACGTGCCGTCGCCGTTGTCGAAGGCGCGAGCGCGACCAGCACCGACATCGGACCCCGCGTCAGGCTCGGTCAGGACCATCGTGGCGCCCCAGCGCTTGTCGATCATCAACTCGGCCCAGCGCTTCTGGTCGGCATTGCCGAGGTGGTCGAGGATCGCGGCGAAGCCAGGCCCGGACATGAACATGAAGGCACCAGGGTTGCTGCCGAGCATGAGCTCGCTCGCCGCCCAGCGCAACGACGGGGGCGCGCCGGTGCCGCCGAGGTGCTCGGGCAGGTCCAGGCGCCACCACTCGGAGTCCATGAGGGCCTCGTAGGACTTGCGGAAGCCTTCGGGCATCGTGACCGACTTGGTGACCGGGTCGTAGATCGGCGGGTTGCGGTCCGCATCCGCGAAGGGCTCGGCAAGCGGGCCCGTGGCCAGTCGGTCGACCTCGCCCAGGATCGACCGGGCGGTGTCGACGTCCATGTCGTGGTAAGGCCCATGGCCCATGCGGTCGGCCGCGCCGAAGACCTCGAACACGTTGAACTCGAGGTCGCGCAGGTTGCTCTTGTAGTGGGACATGGGTGTACCTCCGTTGTTACCGGCCAGTAACCCCATAATGCTACTGGCCGGTAACTTACGCAAGTGGTTGTGCGGCGCGGCGGGAAATCCCGGGTCGTTGGTCTGGCCGCCCCAGAGTGCGAATAATGCTCGCCATGACCTCGCCCTGGCTGGACTCGGTGACCCCGGTCGGGCCGCCGTCGAGCGCCAACCCGAGCGTGCGGTTCCTGATGTACGCCGCTGCCGTCACGGGTGGGTGGGCCGGGCTGCTCTGCCTGGCGGTCTACCTGATCGGCCGAATGGCCGGGGTGCCCTTCGAGGTCACCCGGGTGGGGGATGCGTCACTGCAGGTGATGCCGTGGCTCGTGGTGCTGCTGTTGCCGGTCGTGGCCGCGGTGCTCGGCGGTCTGCTGGCCAGCCTGGTCCGCGGGAACCGGCACGCCGGGCGCATGGTGTTCTGGGGCGGGACCGTCGCAGTCGTTGCATCCTGCTGGCTGCCCTTGACCGAGGCCGCGGACGTCCTGTGGTCGACCCGGATCCTGCTCCTGCTCATGCACGCCATCACGTGGTTCCTGGTCGTGCCGCAACTGGCCCGCATCGTTGGCGACTCCGAGCCTGGAGCCAGTGTTGAGCGAGCCAACTAGACGACGGTCGCTGCCCGTGGCACTGGCCGTGGCGATGCGGCCACGGCACTGGCTGAAGAACGTCCTCGTGTTCGCGGCCCCGCTGGCGTCCGGCACCCTGTTCGAGCCGCGCGTGCTCGTCGCCACCTTCGGGGCGTTCGCTGGCTTCTGCCTGGTTGCGAGTGCCATGTACCTCGTCAACGATGCCCGCGACGCGGAGGCAGACCGGGCGCACCCACGGAAGCGGACCCGGCCGATCGCCGCGGGGGACCTGTCGGTCCCGGTGGCCCTCGCCGCCGCCGTTGTCCTGCTCGTCATCGGTCTTGGCCTGGGCTTCCTGATAGCGCCGGCGTTGGGATGGGTGCTGGCCGGGTACGCCGCGATGACGGTGGCCTACTCGCTCTATCTCAAGGACGAACCCGTCGTCGACCTCGTCGTCATCGCCCTCGGCTTCCTCTTGCGCGCCATCGCCGGCGGCGCGGCGTCAGGCATCCCGATCTCCAACTGGTTCCTCATCGTGGCCGGTTTCGGTTCGCTGTTCATGGCCGCAGGCAAGCGCTACAGCGAGTTCGAGCGGGTCAAGAGCCTGCGCGACGAGGGCATCGACCCAGGCGCGCTGCGCCGGAGCCTGGCCGGTTACACGTCGGGTTACCTGCGCTTCGTCTGGGCCATCTCCGCCTCGGTGACCGTCACGGCCTACTGCCTGTGGGCATTCGAGGTCGGCGAGGCGTCAGGTGGGGGGCCGTGGGGCGTGCTGAGCGTCCTGCCGTTCGTCACTGCGCTGCTGCGGTACGCCGTGGATGTCGATGCCGGTACGGCGGAAGCGCCCGAGGACGTGGTGCTGCGCGACCCGGTCCTGATCGTCACCGGCGTACTGTGGGCGGCGTTGTTCGGCTTGGGAGCATGGGGGGTTTAGATGGTCGAGCGCTCGCCGCGACCTCCGGCACCGAAGCCTCCCGCCACCACACGGCTCACCGGATGGGGGCGCACCTGTCCTAGCGTGTCGACTGTCGTCCAGGTCTCCTCCGTGACGGAACTGCAACAACAGATCCACTCGGCCGGACCTCGGGGGATCCTGGCCCGTGGCCTGGGCCGTTCCTACGGCGACGCTGCGCAGTCGGGTGGCGCGACCGTGCTCGACCTTGGGCCGTTTTGCGATATCGATCTCGACGAGGGAGCCGCCACCATCCGGGCAGGATCAGGCGTCGCGCTCGGCTACCTGCTGCGGGTGATCGTGCCCCGCGGTTTCTTCGTCCCGGTGACCCCAGGCACCCGCATGGTCACGATGGGCGGCGCGGTCGCGAGCGACGTTCATGGCAAGAACAATCACCTCGAGGGCACGTTCGGGAGCCACGTGCGCAGCCTCAGTGTGGTCGACGGGCACGGCGACCTGCGCCACCTCCGCCCCGACCATGAGTCCGAGGAGTTCTGGGCCACGGTCGCCGGCATGGGGCTGACCGGCATCATCACCGAAGTCACCTTCGACGTCCTGCCCATCACGAGCTCGTACATGGCTGTCGACACCGATCGGTTCGACGACCTCGACTCCCTCATGGCGCGGATGTCGGAAAGCGACAGCGACCACCGGTACAGCGTCGCGTGGCTGGACAGCCTGTCCCGTAACGATCGCGGCATCCTCATGCAGGGCGACCACGCACCAGCTGATGCCTTGCCGGCCAGGCTCGCGGCCGACCCCCTGGCATATGACCCGAGAGCCATCGCCACGGCGCCAACGTGGTTCCCGGGCTTCCTCCTCAACTCACTGAGCATGCGGGCCTTCAACGAGGCATGGTTCCGCAAGGCCCCTAAGCAACGGCGTGGGGAGCTGCAGCGCCTCGCCGACTACTTCCACCCGCTCGACATCGTGCGCGAGTGGAGCCGCATCTACGGTGCCAGCGGATTCGTTCAGTACCAATACGCGGTGCCGGACTCGGGGGCGCACGTCATCAAGGGGTCTCTTGAGAGGCTCCGCGCTGCCCACGTGCCGACCTTCCTCACCCTGCTCAAGCGCTTCGGGCCGTCCAATCCCGCGCCGCTCTCGTTCCCGCGGCCGGGGTGGACCCTTGCCCTCGACATGCCGGCCGATGTGCATGGCCTGAGCGAGGTTCTCGACGAACTCGATGCCATGGTGCTCGAGGCCGACGGTCGCTTCTACATGGCCAAGGACTCGCGCATGTCGCCCGAGACGATGGCCGCGTCCTATCCGCGGCTGGGGGAGTGGCGCACCATCCGCAAGCGAATGGATCCCGAAGGTGTCTTCGCCTCGGACCTGTCGCGGAGACTGGGCCTGTGATCAACTCCATGGGCGCTCCCCAGTCCGTCCTCATCCTCGGTGGGACCAGCGAGATCGCCCTCGCCACCCTGCGGCGACTGCCGCGCAGCCGGATCCGCCGAGTCGTGCTCGCGGGTCGTCCGTCGGAGCGGCTCGACGCCGCTGTAGCGGACCTGACGGCTGCGGGGTTCGCAGGTGTCGAGCAGGTGGCCTTCGAGGCCACCGACACCGACACTCATGGGCCGATCATCGACGCCGTGTTCGATGCCGGCGACGTCGACCTCGTGCTGCTCGCCTTCGGGGTCCTGGGCGATCAGGCCGAGTCTGAAGCCGATCCGCGGCTCGCCGTCACGGTGGCCACGATCAACTACACCGCCATGCTGAGCACCGGACTCAATGCCGCGCGCCGCCTTCGCGAGCAGGGACACGGCAGCCTCGTGGTCCTCTCCAGCGTGGCGGGAGACCGCGCGCGGCGGGCCAACTTCGTGTACGGATCCACGAAGTCTGGGCTCGATGCGTTTGCCCAGGGCTTGAGTGACGCCCTGCACGGGACCGGGGTGCATGTGCTTGTCGTGCGCGCAGGCTTTGTCCGTGGGCGCATGACGGAGGGCCGCCCGGAGGCGCCGATGGCCGTGACGCCCGACGAGGTCGCCGCGGTGATCGTGTCGAGCCTGCGCAAGGGCCGTGGAACGGTCTACGTCCCGGCCCAGTTGCGAGTCGTGATGACCGGCGTGAAACTCCTGCCGCGATCGGTGTTCCGCAAGCTGCCGTATTAGCCGACAGCCCGGCGTACGGTGTCGCCCATGAGCAGACCCGTCAGCATCACGTTGGCCGTGATCCTGCAGTGGATCGGCGCGGTGTACGTCCTGATCCTCGGGTTCGACCTCCTGGCCGCAGGCGTCGGCATGACCCGCACCGGCATCGCGGCCGAGCTCGAGGCCACCCTGGTCGAGCAGGGCATCACAGACCTGTCCGGATCCATAGTCGTCGTGTCGATGATCCTGGCCGGCGCCCTGATGTGTGCCATCGCTCTCGTCCGGATGGTCGTGTCGGCCTACCTGTGGCAGGGCCGGGAGTGGTCGCGGATGCTGCTCACGGTGCTCATCGCGCTCAACGTCATCGGCGCGCTCGCCTACCTCGTGCAAGGGGAATGGCTCCGGGCAGTTGGGGCCTTCGTGATCGACGCGCTCATGCTGTACCTCATGTTCAACACGCAGTCCAGCGACTTCATCGCGCAGGCCGGCAGGGCCCGCCGGGCCGAGGCGGCCGCCTGACCGTGAGCCTCCTGGGCGTGGCCTCGGTCGCCGCCCTGGCCGTCGTCGCCGCATCCCTGGGGCCAGCCGCCTCGGCGGTTCCCGCCGCGGATTCATGCTCGGTGTCCGCGGCGGGATCGGCCGTCCGGCTTGAGACTCGCACCGTTGCCGTCGCGGGGACGAGCATTTCGGTGGCCCAGACGGGTCGCGGCCGCCCGCTTGTCCTGCTCAACGGCACGGGCTCGCCCCTCGCGGAGTGGGACCCCGCCTTGCTGGCCGGATTGGGCGCGGGCCGCCGGGTTGTTGTCTTCGACTACCCGGGGCTCGGTGAGTCCGGCCCGCCGCCCGCGCGCATCACGATCGGCCGGATGGCGGACTGGGCCGCTGACCTCATCGTGGCTCTGGGGCTCGTGCGGCCCGACGTGCTGGGCTGGTCGATGGGAGGCTTCGTCGCGCAGCAGTTGGCCGTACGTCACCCTGGCACGATCCGCCGGCTCGTCCTCGCCGGCACGAACCCCGGCGGCGCGGCCGCGACGTTGGGGCCGCCCTGGGTCCAGGAGGCGGACAGCGACTCGGGCGGGACAACGGCCACCTACCTGCGCACCAACTACCCGCCGACGCGCTGCGCCCAGGCGGGCGGACGGGCATTCCTGCAGCGGCTCAGGGCGGCCGTGGACTCGGGCCGCTACCCGGAGACCTCCACCCCATCGGCGACCTACGAGCAGATGGTCATGGCCGAGGACCCTTGGCTGCGCAGCGATGCGAACGCACGGGCACTGGCCGGACTCCACCTGCCGGTGCTGGTCATCACGGGAGACCGTGACCTGGTGACCCCGCCGGCCAACAGCCGCTTCCTGGCCCAACGGATCCCGGGGGCCCGGCTCGTCCTGGTCCCCGGCGCCGGCCACTCGTTCCTGTTCCAGGACCCCGATGCCGTGGCCAGGACCGTGCTGGCATTCCTGAATGGCTGACCCGGTCGACCGCCGTGCCCGCGTGGCTGCCGAAGGTGTCTCAATTTCGGTCGTTCCCATGATGTCGGCCATGCGAGCGCATATGTTTCGAGGCTACGGTGCGGCGCCATCCGCACCCGCGCAGGAGGTGACATGACCGCTCTCCTGGGAACCGACGAGTTGCGACGGATGGCCCGGGCGCGCGATCAGTTCCTCAGTGAGTCCGAGGTCGCTCCGGGGGTCCGGCCGACCATCGCCAAAAGCTGGGCGCGCAGTGCCCGCTGCGGGGTCGACGCGACCCTCCGCCAGCTCCCGACGGCCCCGGTGAACACGCGCCGATCCCGACTCTCGAGGGCGGCCCAGCCGGTCCTTGACGAACTGTCGGCGCACCTCGCCGACATGTCCACGGCCCTGCTCCTGGCGGACCGGGAGGGGGTCATCCTCGGACGCTGGGTGGGAGACAAGTCCCTGCTGCGGCTGATGGATCGGACCCATTCGGCTCCCGGCTCCACCCTCAGCGAGGATGCGATCGGCACCAACGGCCTGGGCAGCGTCCTCGAGGAGCGAACCGCCTACGCCGTGATCGGCCCCGAGCACTACGCAGACCTCTTCCAGCAGTACGCCTGCTACGGAGCACCGATCGTGAATCCGCGCACCCATCGCGTCGAGGGCGTCCTCACCTTCGTCTGCCGGGTGCGCGATTCCAGTCCTCTGATGCTCCCCTTCGTGGCGTCGACGTCCGCCCAGATCGCCGAGCAGTTGCCGCTGCTCGGGTCGCACGGCGACAAGCGCCTCATCGAGGAGTTCCGTGCTGCCACGCGTACGAGCCGGGCGCCGACTGTCTTGGTCTCCGACAGCATGATCATCGCCAATCCGCGCGGTGCGCACTTCCTGGCGACGACGGATCCGGACTCGGTCTGGACGACGGCAAACCACGCCATCCACGGTGAGGAGGGCACCCTGTGGGATGCGGCCGGGGCTGATGCGCGCCTGACCGTGCAGCCGGTCGAGGAGGACGGCGGCGTGGTGGGTGCCCTCATCAGGATCAGCCCGCAGGGCGCCGGCGCAATCACCAAGGACGGCAGTCCCACCGATGCGCTTACGCTGCTCCGGTCACGCATGTGTGCCTTCGACCCCGTGTGGGATGCCTCCCTCTCCGTGGCAATCGCCTCTCAGCGCAATCGCGTGGCAGTGCTGCTGTACGGCGAGTCGGGCGTGGGAAAGACGGAGTTCGCTCGCGCGGTGCACGAGGTCGTGACGCCCGACACTCCGATGACCGTGCTCCACGCGGGCCTCGCCGACGTCGAGGGCACCAAGGCCTGGATCACCCGGGTCAAGGATGCCCTCGACGGCCCGGGCACGTTGGTCATCCAGCGGGTCAATGCCCTTGATGCGCACGATGCCCAGCTGCTCGCCACGGTGATCGAGGCGTCGGAGTCACGTGCTCCGCACCAATTGATCAGCACGGTCGTCGGCGACGTGGAGGAGGAGTCGCTGCATCCGGACTTGCGGGCGATCCTTGGCATCCAAGCGCTTCGGGTGCCCGGCCTGCGCGAGCGGCCAGGGGACATCCACGAGTTGATCCGGCGGTTCGCCGCATCAATCGACGTGCCACCTCCGCAGCTGACCGTGGGAGCCATGGATGCTATCCGCGCCTACGACTGGCCGGGGAACCTGAAGCAGTTGAAGCGCGTCGTCCAGGCCTTGGCCATGAAGGCCCATGGCTCGCCCATCGGGATCGAGCACCTGCCGCCGGACATTCGCGATGGGCGAGTCCGCGTCCATGGCGAGATCGAGCGCCTGGAACGGCGAGCCATCGAGGTGACGCTGGCCCGGCTAGGCAACAACAAGAGCCGGGCCGCGGAAGAGCTGGGCGTCTCCCGCGCCACGCTCTACCGCAAGATTCGCGCGTACCGCCTCTGACACCCGGGCTTCGTGTTCCCGAGGTAGGCCCGTGAGCTCGCCGGCCGTTACCGCCCCGTGATCCAAGTGGCTAGAAACGAGACACGTGTGGGGCATGGCGTCTCAAAGTGAGATGCGCGCGCGGCCGCACCCCCTGAGCAGCAGCCCTTCGATGGTCCTCATCACTAGGACGTCCGGTGCAGCACCGGATGCGTGTCGAAGGGTGGAAGCGCATGAGCCGACTCGAGGGCAAGGTCGCCATCGTCACGGGTGCGTCCCGGGGTATCGGGTACGCGGTCGCGCAGCTGTTCGCTGACCACGGTGCCACCGTCGTGGCCACGAGCCTGACGAAGCGCGATCCCTACCGAGGGGACGTCCACTTCGAGACGCTCGATGTGGCCAAGGATGAGGACTGGAAGCGCGTGACCGCGTTGACCTTGGACCGGTTCGGCGGCATCGACGTCCTGGTCAACAACGCCGGCATAATCGTCTACGAGCCGGCTCACGAGCTCGATCACGACGGCTGGGACAAGGTCGTCGCCGTCAACCAGACAGGCGTGTGGCTGGGGATGCGTTCGGTGATCCCCCACATGCTCGAGCGGGGCAACGGCTCGATCATCAACATCTCGTCGATCTGGGGCAGTGCGGCTGTCGCGGGCGGGTTTGCGTACCACGCCACCAAGGGCGCAGTTCGCAACATGTCCAAGAACGTGGCCATCACGTATGCCGAACAGGGCATCCGCTGCAACTCCGTGCATCCGGGCTTCATCGACACGCCACTGACGCAGTCGCAGGATCAGGCGATCAACGACTGGGTGGTGAATGCCACGCCCATGAAGCGCGCGGGACTCCCCGTCGAGATCGCGTACGGCTGCCTCTATCTCGCCTCGGACGAGGCGAAGTTCGTCACCGGGTCGGAACTCGTCATCGATGGCGGGTATCTCGCTCAGTAGTCCTCTGGCCTCGGGTGGGCCAGAAGCTCCAATAGGGCGCCAGCGGTTCGTGTGGACCACTGGCCAGACAGGAGGACGTAGTGAAATCAGGGAAGAAGAGCTTGGTGGGGGTCGCTGCGGTCGGTGCGCTTCTACTGGCCGGGTGTGCGACACCGACCAGCACCGCGGAGTCATCGGCGGAGGGCCAGGAGCCTGCCGCCTCGGCCGCGGCCAGCGAGTCGGCAGCCCCGGCTGAGAGCGCCGAGCCGGCGGACGAGGGATATGTGAGCACTACGGGCACGACCGACCAGTTGCTGCCGGACATCACGTCGTTGTGCGGCGACAAGCCAATGGTCGTCGCGCTCGCTGACGGCTTCGGCGGCAACTCGTGGCGCAAGATCACGCGCGCCGAGTTCGAGGACGAGGCAGCCAAGTGCCCCAACATCACTCAGGTCCTCTACACCGACGCCCAGGCCGATCCGCAGAAGGCGATCTCGGACTTCAACGGCCTGGTTGCTCAGGGCGCCAACGTCATCATCACGTTCGCCGACTCCGCTGAGGCGCTCCTGCCCGCCGTCAAGGCAGCCACGGAGGCCGGCGTCCAGGTGGTGCCCTACGTGGCCGGGCCCGGTGGCACGCCCGGTGAGGACTACACCGCGTTCGTCGCGGAGGATGTCAAGGCGTACGGCCGTGCGCTGGCGGACTGGACCATCAAGCAGATGGGCGGCGAGGGCAACCTCGTCATGCTCGGCGGAACCGCTGGGAACGGCTACAGCCAGGCCGTCTTCGATGGCGTCCTCGAGGCCGTGAACGAGAACCCGGGCGTCACGCTCCTCAACAAGGACGACGGTTTCGCTGTCACCAACTGGGAGCCCGGCGAGACGCAGAAGGTCGTGGCCGGATTGATCACCAAGTACGGCCAGATCGACGGCATCGTGTCGGATTACGGCGGCGGTTCCGTTGGCGGAATCCGCGCGTTCCAGGCGGCCGACAAGCCGATCCCGCCGTGGTCGGCAAACGACTCCAACGAGTTCGCCTGCCTGTGGTACGACAACAAGGATGCGAACCCGGACTACCAGATCGCAACGATCTCGTCCCGGACGTGGATCTCGCGAGTGGCGCTGCGCCGTGCAGTTGCGGCCTACCAGGGGATCGACGACCCGGAGCCGATGATCCTCAGCCTGCCCCTCAGCGAGGACTCGACGGAGCAGGACGCGGCCGCCCCCGTGTGCAACGCGGACCTGCCGCCGGACGCGATCCTGTCCTCCCAGTTGAGCGCCGAGCAGCTCACGGCGCTATTCCAGTAGGACGCATGACCACGTAGCGAATGGGAGCGGACGTAATGACGGATCCCGTGTCCGGAGACCTTCTGCTCGCCCTCAAGGATGTCGACAAGTCGTTCCCGGGTGTCCGGGCGCTGACCGGCGTCAGTATCGAGGTGCGGCGAGGCGAGGTTCACGCCCTGGTGGGCGAGAACGGTGCAGGGAAGTCAACGCTGATGGCGGTGGCTTCCGGTGCACTGGCTCCGGACACGGGATCCGTCACGATCCAAGGTCAGCCGCTCTCGGCGGCTGATCCGCGGCTGGCTCAATCGCTCGGCCTGGCCATCGTTCGTCAGACGCCGGCCTTGCTGCCCCAGCTCACCGTGCTGGAGAACATGGAGCTCACGCGCGGCCGACGCTGGATCGGCAACGTGGGCAAGGCCCGAGCGTGGGCCCAGGAGTGGCTCGCGCCCTGGGGATTGGAGATCGACCCCCGCACGCGGGTCGACGACCTCACGGTCGAGCAGCGGCAGATCGTCGAGGTGGCAAGGGCGCTGAGCACTCAGCCGAAGGTCCTCGTCCTGGATGAGCCCACTGAGCACCTGAACTTCGAGGAGTCCGAACTGCTCTTCACCCAGGTCCGGCGACTCGTCGACCAGGGTGGGGCCGTCGTGTACATCTCGCACCGGATCCCCGAGGTGAAGTCCATCGCGGATCGGATCACGGTTCTGCGGGATGGCAAGGTGCGCGGGACGTTCCCCAGTGCCGAGGTGAACGAGCACCAGATCATCTCGTTGGTCATCGGCCGCGAGCTCGATGCCGTCTTCCCGCAGAAGGGAACGGCCTCCATCGGCGGCGGGGGCATCGAGGTCACGGACTTCCGCGGCTCCGGGTTCGGGCCGGTGGATTTCCAGGCCAGGCCCGGAGAGGTGGTGGGCATCGCAGGCGTTCAGGGCAACGGGCAGGACGCGTTCATCCGGGCGCTATGCGGGCTGGGGGCCGCCTCCGGCAGCCTGCGCATCGATGATCGATCGGTCCGCACGGGGTCGACGACCGCGAGCACGAGCGCCGGATTGATGTTCATCCCGGCTGACCGTCACGTCGAGGGCGTCTTCCTGCCGTTGTCGGTATCCGACAACATCGCGCTGGGCGAACTGGCCACCGTCTCCCAGGCGGGCGTCGTGCGGCGGGGCAAGGTCCGTGACACCGCGCAGAAGGCCGTGGACCGCTTCTCGATCAAGACCCCCACCCTGGGCACGACCGTGTCCTCCCTTTCGGGGGGCAACCAGCAGAAGATCCTGATGGCCCGATCCGCCGGAGGCACACCGTCCGTGCTCGTCGCGGAGGAGCCGACCCAGGGCGTTGACGCCGGCGCCCGTGTCGAGATCTACAACATCATGCGGCAAACGGCCAACGACGGAGCCGCCGTGGTCGTGATGTCATCGGACAACCTTGAGCTCGCCGGCCTATGCGACCGCGTCGTCATCGTCTCGCGCGGGCGGATCGTGCAGGAGTTGAACGGGGACGACATCAGCGAGCAGGCGATCACGACAGCCGCGCTGAGCTCCACCTCCATGCGGGAGCGGCTGAACGAGGGGCGCAAGGCCATACGCCTTCCCCGATGGCTGCGGGGCGACTACGCGGCCTCGATCGTCCTGGCGGTCCTTGTCGTGCTTCTCGGTGCCTACGTCGCGCTTCAGAACTCCTTCTACCTGACCCCGCTGAACCTCACCGGCCTGCTCGCTCTGCTGGCTCCGCTGGCGATGATCGCGGTGGCGCAGCAGACGGCGATGCTGGGTGGGGGCTTCGACCTGTCCGTGGGGCCGCTGTCCGGATTCCTGCTGGTGATCGCTTCGTTCTACATCGTGGACGACGTCGGCAGCATCTGGTGGCTGGTCGGCTTCCTGCTGGTCATCGGTGCGGGACTTGGGGTGGGCGCCATCAACGGCGGCCTCGTGCAGGGCCTCAAGGTGAACCCTGTCATAGCGACCTTGGCCGTCTTCATGCTTCTGCGCGGGCTGTCGCTGACGATGCGCGATCGACCGCAGGGCTCGATCGCGGAGAGCGTGACCGATGTGATCGCCGCAAAGGTCGGACCCATTCCGGTGTCCATCATCGTGGTGGTGGCGATCATCATCATCCTCGAGATCGTGCTGCGCCGGTCCCGAGCCGGCCTGTCTCTCCGCGCGATCGGGTCGAACGCCGACGCCGCTGCCCGGATCGGTGTCCGCGTGGGACGAGTGCGCTTCCTTTCGTACGTCGCCACGTCGGCCCTCGTCATTCCCGTGGGAATCCTGCTGATGGCGCAGGTGGGCATCGGAGACCCGTCCTCGGGCGTGACCTACACGCTGGCCAGCATCACTGCTGTGGTGCTCGGTGGTGCGCGGGTCATGGGCGGCAGGGGCTCGTACATCGGGGCCTTCTTCGGTGCGCTCCTCATCGTGCAGGTCACCAATGTGACGACCTTCCTGCAACTGGGCCAGTCATGGCAGTACTGGCTCATGGGGATCCTCCTGCTGGGCTCAACGGTCCTCTTCGCGACCGTCCGGAAGTCAGGGGCCTGACATGGACGAGGGCTTCGGCAAGCCGCGCGGCTTCAATGTGTGGAGCCTGTTCTACGGATCGACTGCGTCGATCGTCATCGCCACGATCGTCCTGTTCATCATCAGTCCGCTCCTTGCGCCAGGCAGCCTCTCCTGGGCGGCACTGAACGGCATGCTGCCCTTCGCGTCAGTCCTCGCGCTCGTCGCGATCGGCCAGACCCTGGTCATCCAGCAGCGCGGATTCGACCTGTCCGTTCCCGGGATGATCTCCCTCGCCGCGGTGCTGGTCACGTGGATCCCCGAGGGCGATGACAGTCGCCTGTGGCTCGGCGCCCTCGCGGCCGTGCTGATCCCGGCCCTGTTCGGCCTGCTGTCCGGGTTCGTCGTCGCCCGGTTCGAGGCGACATCGCTGATCGTGACGCTTGCCATGAACGCCTTGCTGTACGGCTTCGTCCTATGGCTGACGCAGGGCACGCCGGTGGGTGCTACGGACGTCCTCAAGACATTCACGCTCGAGCGCACGCTCGGGCTGCCCAACACCATGATCATCGCCCTCGTCATCATCATCGTGGTGGCCTTCATCACCAAGCGAACCACTGTGGGGTGGCGCTTGACCGCCATCGGGGTGAGTCCGAGGGCGTCGACCGTGCTTGGCCTGAGGGTGAAGCGCTACGAGATGCTCGCCTACGCGGCCGCCGGCGCCTGCTACGGGGCTGCGGGTGCCCTGTTGGCCGGCTACGTGCAGACGCCGAACATCTTCATCGGTGACCCGTACCTGCTGCCGTCCATCGCGGCGGTCGTGCTCGGCGGCACGGCCCTCAGCGGAGGCGTCGCATCGATCGTCGCCAGTGCCATCGCCGCCCTCTTCCTGACCCAGCTGAACCAGATCGTGCTGGCGGCGGGATGGCCGAACTCGACCCAGTACATCGTGCAGAGCCTGGTCATCATCATCGTCGTGGTGATCCGCGAGACCGTGTACCGGCTGCTCAGCCGCCGAGCCCGGCGGAAGATCGCCGGCGGTGGCAGCGCTCAGCCTGGTCCCGAGCGTGAGGCGATGGCGGACGCCGTCTAGGGGCGAGGACGTCTAGCCGGGCTCGACCGCGACGATCGCTGCCGTCAGTTCGTGGAGGGCGGCCTCGATGTGCCGGCACAGGTCGTCGAGGTCCGGCACCGCGTCGTAGTCGCCGGTTGCGGCGAAGGCCAGGCTGCCGTTGTAGGACACGATGCCGATGCTGATCCGGGCCCCGTCGGCGATGGGGATGTACGGGAACATGTCGCGCATCCGGCGCCCGAGCAGGTACAGCGGGTACTGGGGCCCGGGGATGTTGGTCGTCACGGTGTTGAACAGGCGCTGGCCGACGGAACTGGACATCCGGGCGGCCAGCGTGACGAGTGTGGGCGGCACGAACTCGGCGGCCGACACCATCGAACCGACGCCGATGGCCTCGCCGCTGGCCTTCAGCTGGTGCATCTGCTCCGCCACCGCGCGCAGCCGGTCCAGCGGGTCGGCGAGGTCGACCGGGAGGTTGGCGAACATGGCGCTCACCTGGTTGCCGAGGCGTCCGCGCTGATCGGAGCTGCGCACCGACACGGGGACCATCGATTGGACGGCTTCCTCATGCACGGGCTCGCCCCGGTCGATGAAGTACTGCCGGTAGCCACCCGCGATGGCCGCGAGGACGACGTCGTTGACGGTGCATCCCGCCGCCTGCTTGATGGCCTTGACCTGGGCCAGGTCCCCTCGGCCCCAGGCCCAGCGACGGTGCGGCCCGATGGGGCCGTTGAGCAGGCCGTGCGCACCGGACGCCTTGCGGCCCACGCGCAGGAGCCCGGACGACGTCGTGGCTCCGGTGGCGAGGGCGGACTTGGGCTTGGAGACGGTGCTCGCCGCGGCCTTTCCGGCGATCACCGGCAGCCGGACCATCCACGAGAGGGCCTCGACGAGTGCGTCCTGCCGGCTGGGGGCGGGGCGCGGCTGCCACGTCGAGGGGACCGGCGGGGGTGGGTCCTCGTCGCGATCGAGCAGCAGTTCGAGCAGTTCGTGGCCCGAGACCCCGTCGATCACCGCGTGGTGGACCTTGCTGATGACGGCCCAGCGGCCGCCCTCGAGGCCCTCGACCAGCCACATCTCCCACAGGGGCCGGCCGAGGTCCAGCCGCTGCGACATGATCCGCCCGGCGAGCGCGCGCAACTGGACCTCGCCGCCCGGCTGCGGCACCGCCGTGTGCCGTACGTGGTACGTGAGGTGGAAGTGCGGGTCGTCGACCCAGTACGGCCGGGCAAGGTCGAGGGGTGGGCGCTGCACGCGCTGCCGGTAGCGGGGCACGATGTCCAGCCGGGAGCCCAGGTGATCGCAGTAGTCCTGGTACGCGGGCGCCGGGCCATCGAAGACCAGCAGCGAACCGACGTGCATCGGCTGCGTGTCCGTCTCCACTTGCAAGAACCAGGCGTCCAGCGGGTTGAGCCAGTCGATGCTCATGGGCGGGCCAGCAGCGGCGGCCGGGCAAGGGCCGCGGTCGCCACGGCACCGGGATGGGCAGCCAGCCAGCCGAGAATGCGTTCGGCTGTCCACTCGGGCACCTCGAGTTGCGGCACGTGACCGACGTCGGCGGCCTCCTCGTACTGCCAGGCCGGGTTGGCCCGGGCTGCCGCCCGCGCCGATGCCACGGGGACGAGGCGGTCCTTGTCCCCGTGCAGGAGCAGCACCGGGGCGGCGATCGAGCGTTGCATCGCTGCGTACTTGCCCCGGTCGGCGATGACGAAGAGCAGGGATCGCGCCGCGGTCAGCAGCTCGCTGTCGATGTCGGAGTACGAGCGCCGCTGCTCGGCCATGCGGACGTGCTGGTCGACGACGTGCGTCGGGATGCGCGACGGGTCGACGGTGCACAGGGCGAGGAGGTCATGGGCCGACTCCTCGGCCGACATCGTGCTGCGTCGCCGGGCGAGCACGGCCCGGCCGATGGCCGGCACGGCATACGCGGCGAAGGTCGCCAGGACGCGGGGGTCGGGTCGCGAACCGCCAGTGAGCGACAGGGCCGGGTCGACGAGCACGAGGCCGGCAACGGTGCCGGGGTGCTCGTGGGCCTGCAGGATCGAGATGAGTCCGCCCATCGAGTTGCCCACCAGGATGACGGGCGAGCCGGTGACGTCGTGCAGGAAGCGGTTGAGCAGCCGCTGGTTGGCGTGGACGGCGGTGGAACGGTGCCCGCCGCGTGTGTGGCCGAACCCGGCCAGGTCGAGGGCCGCCACTCGGCAGGTCGGGGTGAGCAGGGGCGCCAGGGCGGCCCAGTTGACCAGCGAGCCGCCCAGCCCGTGGACGCAGACGACCATCGGGGCATCCGTCGGCCCCCCGTAGTCGACGTAGTGCACCGGCCCGTCGAGGTCGGCCCACCGCGACTGGGGCACGGCGCCCGTGGCATCCATGGCGCGACCCTAGCCCCGGCCGCGCCGCGATGCGCCTACTCGGCGGGAGCGGTCCACGTCACCCTGTCGACGTTCGAGCGGGCGATGACCGACCTGCGGTCGATGCTCATCACGAGGACCCGGTATCGGCCGAGGCCCTCCTCGATGCCCGTCACGGTGTCCTGGACGATGCCGGACCTCGGCAGCCGGTAGCTGTCGATGGTGACCCACTGGCCCTGCCGATCGAGCACCTGCACGCGCACGACCCTTCCCCGGGGATCGTTGGTGCTCGCCACGCTCGCGGGCCTGACGGTGATGGTCATCGGCACCTCCACCCGGACGGCTGCGGTGCTGGCGGAGATGGCGAGCGTGGCGGTGACGTCGCGAGCCGCTTCCGCCTGCGGCGCGAACAGCAGTGTCGTGGCGAGGATGGTGACTGCGAGCAGCGAACGCCTGATCACTAGGCCATGGTCTCAGGGGCGAGCGCCTGAAAGAGGGTCAGCTGCAGGCCTCCCGGGGCGTCGAGCCGGGAGTTGAGGCTGTCCCATGGCGTGCGGATGGGCGGGGCGATGACCGTTGCGCCTGCCGCGGCGAGCCGGTACGTGCGCGGTCCGGCGTCGGCCACCTCGAACGCCACCCGGATGCGGCCCGCCACCCGGCGACCCACCTCCACCTCGTCGACGTAGGCAGCGTGGCCTGCATCGCCAAGCTCCAAGGTGGCCCGGCCGGCGTCGAGGATCACCACCCGGCGTCCGTCCGCCTCGAACGACGCCTCGACGGGCAGGCCCAGGGCATCACGGTAGAAGGAGATCGCCTCGTCGAGATCGTCGACCGTCACGACGAGCCGCAATTGCGTGACCGCAGTCTCGTTGGTAGCCATGGCTCCTATGGTGGCCCCATGGAGCCGCAACGCAATGCCCTTGGCGAGGAACTGCAGGTGTGCAGCCTTGACCCCCTGACCGGCTTCTACCGCGACGGCTTCACGACCACCGGCCCCGAGGACCTCGGCTCGCACACCGTGTGCGCCGTGGTGACCGAGGAGTTCCTGCAGCACCAGAAGGCGATCGGCAACGACCTGTCGACCCCGATGCCCCAGTACGGCTTCCCCGGCTTGAAGCCGGGAGACCGATGGGCGGTGTGCGCGGGCCGCTGGCTCGAGTCGTACGAGGCGGGGCTCGCGTCGCCCGTCATGCTGGCCGCGACGAACGAGGCGGCACTGGAGATCGTTCCCCGCGATGCGTTGGCGGAGAACGCGGCCGACGTGCCGGACGACCTGCGGGAACTGATGGAGTGACGCCTGAATGCCATCGAGAGCTAGGACCACAGGGATGCCGCCAGCAGCTCCGGCACCAGCACCTCGGCGAGCAGGCGGACGTCGTCTTCGTCATCCCCCCGAAAGCGGACCGTGACGCGGGCCTCGTCGACTCCGTCGCCCACGCAGGCCATCGTCGACCCACGCTCGCGAACCCAACGGAGCAGTTCCGGCTCCCACAACGACCCGCGGAACAGGATCAGCCGGTAGTCCGTGGTCTTCGTGAGGTAGACGTCGACGTGACTCCAGTCCCCCGTCTCGCACCCGATCGCCGGCAGGCGCGGCCCCTCGCGCAGCATCAGTGCGCCCTGTTGCGCCGAACTGAGCCGTCGAGCCGGTGCAACCAGGTGGGTGCCGTCGGGACCGATGGCGACTTCGGTGAGCGCCGGCAGCCAGTGGGCCCGGCGCTCAAGGAGGTCGGCCGACGCCGTCGCCGCCCCCCGCACGGTCGTCCCGGCCCCGGCCTCGCCGCTGAGTCGACTCTCGAGGTCGAGCAGCAGCGCGAGCGTGTGCTGGAACGACCGGCAGGCCACTCCCCCCAATTCGGGCCGCGCGAGCATGGGCACGACCGTGGTCGCGTGCTCGGTGATGGGTGAGCCCTCGACGTTCGTCATCGCGATGATCGGCGCGCGCCCCGCGTAGCGGCCCAGTGCGGCCACCGTCTCTGCCGATCCCCCGCTTGCGGAAACGGCGACGACGACCGTCCCGGGCCGAGCTGTCGGCAGCAGGTCGCTGCTGGCCAGTTCCGCCACGGCCTCGTGCCCCCGAGCACGCAGACGCGCGGCCGCGACGCAGTTCGCATAGTGCGATGAGCCCATGCCGAGCAGCACCAGGCGGGAGTCCGCGGTGATGCCCGTGCCGGCCCAGGGATCGACGGACGTCAGGTGACCAGCCAGTTCCAGCAGGACATCAGGCTTGGCCTCGAGGTCGCGCATGAAGAGGTCGGGGATCATCGGGGCTCCCTGGTCAGCAGTGCGGGCAGCGCCGCATCCGGCACGTAGCGCCAGTGCGGGAGGTAGCGCTCGGCGTACGCATACTCGCGGCACTCCTGCTGGAGTTCGAACGGGCGGATCAGCGAACCCTCCAGGAGGCCGAGGGCACCGTGGCCATCGAGGTACGCCCGATAGCCCGCCAGGAAGTCCGCCTGGGCACGATCGATCCAGGCTAGAACGGCAGTCCGCTGCCTGGCGGCCAGGTCGTCGGTGCGGTGGAGGACGACTCGACCGACGTGGTCGAGTGAGGTCAGCATGCTCGCGACGTCCCGCGCGGCCGGCTGGCGGGCGAGGCGCTGCTCAGACGACTGCGTGGGGTTGCCATCGAAGTCGACCACCAGGAGACGCTCGGTGCCTGACTGACGAAGTACCTGCCCGATGTGCAGGTCGCCGTGGATGTCGATGATCGTCGTGCCCACGGCAGCGTCGAGAACGGCCAACTCGTCCAGGATGCGGTCGCGGACGTCGTCGTCGATCGGCGCAGCATCCACGTCCAGGCGGGCAGACATCGTCCAGCGCACCACGTCGGCCGTGGTGGCCACGGATGTGCCGGCCATGGCCAGGGCCCGATGCAACTCGCCGACGAGACGACCGAGGGTTGTGGATCGGTCCGTCAGTTCGCGAGGGCTCAACTCGCCCCGGACGAGCGCCCGCACGTCATCGACCGCCCACTCCCAGCCGTCTCGGGTGTCCGGCACGTACTCGGTGACCGTCGCGACGAGCGCCCAGCTCGACCCGACCGCGATCTCGACCAGCCCGAGCGGTCGAGGAGTGCCCGCGAAGCCGGCATCGGCCAGCGAGCGGAGCCGATCCGGGCCGGGCTGCCTCTCGGTAGCCGGGTGGAGCATCCACTTGACCATCACAGCATTCCCGATGGCGACCAGCTCGTTGGTCTGGTCGACGTCGACGGCGCGCTCACCCTCCAGGGGCGCGGCTGCGACGTGCCCGAGCCGGGTCACGCGAAGCCCGTCTGGCACTGCCTCGGCTCCCGCCACCATGGCGACGATCGCCTGGGCAGCTCCGTCGCCGACTCGAGCCCGGACGAGGCCGGCGTCAGTGTCCGCGCGAGCCGGTACTCCGTAGCGGACGCCTCGACCGTCCTCGACGAGTGCGAACCACAGCCCCGGTCGGGGCAAAGGGGCGTAAGCCACGGCTGCCAAGCGACCTTCGACGCGGGCGGCCTCGGCTGCCCGTCGCTCCGGGAGCAGGCTGCCCGGGGCCGCGGCGGCGATGAGGCCCGGGAGAGCGGCGGTCACGACCGGTTGAGGTGCTCTCGCCCCACGGCCTCGATCACGTCGGCGCCGCGACGCAGCCCGTCACGACCTCGGATCGCCGCACCGTTCGCGTCCATCCGGGCGCGCAGCTGCGCGTCCGCGAGCAGGCGGTCGACCGCTCCGGTCATCTGCTCGTCCGTGAACGCGTACGTCGACAACCGGACTCCGAAGCCCAGCTCGTCCATCCGCTGGGCGTTGTCGTACTGGTCCCAGAACAACGGCAGCAGCACCATCGGCTTTCCGAAGTGCATGGCCTCGGTGGTCGTATTGTTGCCGCCATGAGTGATCACGAGATCCACCAACGGGATGATGCGCGTCTGCGGGAGCATCTCGGCGCCGATCATGTTGGCGGGGAGCTCGAGCTCGCTGGCGCGCGGACCCATGCTGACGATGTAGCGGTGGCGGGTACGCCCGAGGACATCGACGACCCGGCGCATCAGGTCGAGGTCGGCACCGCCGAGGGAGCCTAGCGAGAAGTAGACGAGGCCGGATCCGTCTTCGCGGTCGAGGAAGCCAGCCGGGATCTCGAACTCGGTGTCGGTCTCCCGCACGCTGGAGTCGAGCCGGTGCCAGGTCTTGTTGAGGGGTCTGGCATCGGTGTAGTCGGCCTCGAGCGGGAAGACGTACATGTTGGCTGCCGTCGCCTCATGGATGAACTCCAGGTCGGCCAGCGGTGGGGCGCCCTGCTCCTGCACCCAGGCGTTGAAGGGCTCCCATATCGGCCGGTGGGTGCGGTCGTACTCGGCGATGAAGGACGCCCATTCGCTGCGATCGTCGGCGGGCAGGCCGGAGTAGGCGGGAGCGATGTCGGGACCCTTCATCTCCAGCGGGTTGCACGAGACGATTCGGACGAACGGCACGCCGGCAGTCACGAGCGCAGGGAAGCAGACCACGTTGTCCTCAACGATCACGTCCGGGCGAGTGCGCTCGATGATGGCTCGCAGCTGGGGCTCGCAGTACATCGCTCCGTCGATCAATGCCTGCCAGGTCGGCTGCATGAAAGTCGCGAGCTGATCGACGGTGGGCCTGCGGAACTCCGGGGCCGTCTCGCGGATGAAGTCCTTCCAGAACTGGCCGGCGTCCTGCTCGTCGACGTCGTCCGCGACGGGTGCGAGATTGACGAGATCCTCCTCGAACCCGAGAGCAGCGAGGCGACCCTTCCACGAGGCCTCGGCGGCGAAGACGATCCGGTGTCCTCGTCGCCGCAGGATGTCTCCGATGCCGATGCACTGGTTGGTCGGTCCGTGGGCCGACTCGGGCATGAACAGGACGACGAGCGGTCGGTCGGTCATGTCGTCTCCGATGCCAGTGGATGGTCGGTGGCCAGGCGTGCGTACGTGAGGATGAGGTCGACCGACGCATCATGGCCGATCGTGGGATGCCCCGCCATGATGCGGTAGCCGTAGGCATCCTCGAGTGCCACGAGGTTGCGCGCGATGTCTAGGGAGTCCCCGGCGAGCCGAAAGGCGCCCTGGGCCGATCCCGACTCGAGGATCATCTGGTACATCGCGACCTGCCGGTCGTACAGCGAGGTCAGGAGCACCGCGTACACGGTGTTGCGGGCGGCCGCCCCACCCAGGGCGCACAGCAGCCGGACGTCCTCGTCGTCCTCGTCGACCGGCACTCCCGACGCAAGGGTGCGGACCAGCCGCTCGGCCGGATCGGTCACGCCGGCGATGGCCTTCACCCGCGCGTCGTAGAAGCGCTCCATGCCGGCCCGGTTGGCGTCGACGAGCAGCTCCTGCAGGTCGGGATAGTGGTAGAGCACCGCGCCGGACGTCAGGCCTGCCTCCTCGGCGACCTGGTTGAGGCGAACGCTGGTCCCGTGCTCCGCCATGGCGCGCTGGGCGGCCTCTAGGAGCTCGGTCCGGCGGGCGCCCTTGGACTTCGCCATCGACTCTCCCCCCACGCTCCCGGACGAATCGACGCACCCTACCGCCGAACCTGCGCATTGAATCAGAATTCAGGGAATTCGGGTAACGGTTGTGCTTCCAACGACCAAACCTGTTGCGGGTTGTTGGACTCGTGTGCAACGCTCGCGCATCCTCGGGCAGTTCGGCCCGGGATCTCGGGCACTCGGCTCGGGCAGACCTCGGCGCGCAGCGTCGGATGGGAGTCACCAGATGCGACGTAGTGCGCGTGCGATGGGCAGGAGCGGTAGCGCGGCAGCGCTCATGGCAGCCTCCGCTCTACTACTGGCAGCGTGCGGCGGGAGCAGCAGCAGCGAGTCGACCGCGGCCTCGACGCCAGCGCCGGAGAGCTCGGCACCGGCCAGCGAGGCGCCGGCCAGCGAGGCGCCCGCGAGCGAGGCGCCGGCGGATCTCGCCGGCCAGTCCCTGACCGTGTCCAACTGGGCTGGCTACTACCCCGAGGACCTCGGCGCGCAGTTCGAGGCCGCCACGGGTGTGCCCCTCACGATCGCGAACCACGCGACGAACGAGGAGATCATGGGCAAGCTCACCGCGGGAGGCGACTCCGGTATCGACGTTGCCTTCGTCTCGGGCCAGTACGCGCAAGCACTGAACGATGCGGGCCTGCTCGCACCGATCGATGCGGCCCAGGTGCCGAACCTCACGATGCTTTACCCCGAGGCGAACGCGCTCCCGTACGACGCTGGCAACACCTTCTCGGTCCCCTACGCGTGGGGCACGACCGGGATCTGCTACCGCAGCGACCTCGTCGAGAGCGAGCCCACGAGCTGGAACGCGGTGCTCGCCCCGTCCGGTTCCGACGAGGGCAAGGTCACGGCCCTGTCGACCGAGCGCTGGCTCGCCCTCCCTGCCCTCAAGTCCCTGGGCTACTCGATCAACACCACTGACGACGCCCAGCTCGAGGAGGCCAAGCAGCTGCTCATCGCTCAGAAGCCGGGCCTGCTGGCCTACGACGACACGACCTTCTACACCCGGCTGGTCTCAGGCGAGGCCACCATGGCCGTGGCCTGGGACGGCTGGTGCAACTACGCCATTGCCGAGGATCCGAATGTGAAGTTCGTCGTCCCCGACGAGGGCAGCGACCTGTGGGTCGACACGATGGTCGTGCTGAACTCCTCGCAGAACAAGGAGGCGGCCTACGCGTTCATCAACTTCATTCTCGACCCGGCGAACCACGCTTGGGTGGCGGAGAACATCCTCTACAAGGTCCCGAACGCTCCCGCGATGGACGCAGTCAGCGCTGCGCTCGTGCCGTCGTTCCCGAACATGGGACTGACGCCGACCGACCTGCTCCAACAGGAGGCGATCGTCGACCTCGGCGAGGACAGCACCAAGTACACGACACTCGCCACCGAGGTGACGTCTAGCTAGCAGGCTCTCTGGACAGCAGCCTTCATGGCATCCACCACGACCCGAGGGCGCGGCGCGCACAGGCGCCGCGCCCTCGGGTCGCGTGCCGTCTTCCTTGCCCCGGGCCTGTTCTACGTCACCGTGTTCATGGCCATCCCGCTGCTGCTCGTCGCGTCCTATGCCTTCTTCGAGCGGGGGCGCTTCGGCGGAGTCAAGCTCGAGTTCACAATGGACAACTTCACCCGGGCGATGGAATCCGTGTACCTGCAGGTGCTCGCGAACTCGCTTCTCATCGCGACGGCAACGACGATTCTTGCCCTCCTCCTGGGGTTCCCGGCGGCCTACGCCATCGCCAGGCTGCCGAGCCGTTGGCGCACCATCGCGCTGGTACTCGTCGTGCTCCCCTTCTGGAGCAACTTCCTGATCCGCACCTACGCCTGGATCGTGCTGCTCAACTCCGAGGGCCCGCTGAACCAGGGGCTGCTGGCGACCGGAATCGTCAACGAGCCAGTCAGCCTGCTGTACACCCGCGAGGCCGTCATCGCCGGTCTGCTCTATGCCTACCTGCCCCTGATGATCCTGCCGGTCTACGCGGCCATCGAGAGGCTGGATCCCTCCCTGATCGAGGCGGCCACCAACCTGGGCGCCACCCGCATCCGCGCCTTCTTCACGGTCACCGTTCCCCTCACGCTGCCCGGAGTGATGATCGGCGCGATCTTCGTCTTCGTCCCCAGCCTGGGCAACTTCATCGTTCCTGAGCTGCTGGGTGGCGGGAAGACCCAGATGGTCGGCAACCTCATCCGCGACCAGTTCCTCAAGGCGCGCGACTGGCCCTTCGGCGCGACCCTCGCGCTCGCGATGATCGTGTTCCTCGTAGCCCTGTTCGCACTGCAGGCCATGGTGTCACGCCGGATCAATGGGAGGTCCGCCCGTGCGTAGCCTCGGCTGGCTCCGGGTCCCGCTGCTTCTCACCTATACCTTCTTGTACGTCCCGATCGGGATCGTCGTGGTGATGTCATTCAACGCGAGCAAACTCCCGTTCGTCTGGCAGGGATTCAGCACCAAGTGGTACGGCGAGCTGCTCAGCAGTTCCGAGATCCGCGAGGGCTTCGTCAACACGATGATCGTTGCCGTAGGCGCCACCTTGCTGGCCACGGTAATCGGCACGATGCTCGCCATTGGCCTCGCGCGGTTCACCCGGTCCGCCTTTCTCGAGGCCTACTCGCTGGCTCCGGCCATCGTTCCCGACCTCGCCCTGGCGATCGGACTGCTCGTCATGTTCAGTGCCGTCGGCATGACCTTGGGCCTGCACTCGGTGCTCCTCGCGCACGTCGTCTTCGGCATGGCATTCGTGGCCGCCATCGTCACCGCTCGCATCGGCCATGTGGACCCCAGCTTGGAGGAGGCAAGCCGCGACCTCGGCGCGACCGCGACGACGACCTTCATCCGCATCACGGTGCCCGCGCTCGCCCCCGCCATCATCGCTGGGGCACTCCTGGTGTTCACGCTCTCGCTCGACGAGTTCGTGATCGCGTTCTTCACCAACGGCCCCAGCACCCCGACCCTGCCGATCGTCATCTACTCGATGGTGCGCTTCGGCGTCACCCCGGAGGTCAACGCCCTTGCCACGGTCCTTCTCCTCGTCAGCTTCACTGTCGTGATCGCCGCCCAGCGCATCACCCGATTCGCGGACTCGGTATGAACACCACGAGCCCGCCGCCCAAGCCCCTCATCCGCGTCGAAGGCGTCAGCCGCTCCTTCGGCGATGTCGTAGCCCTCGACGACGTCAGCATCGACATCCACGCGAATGAGTTCTTCGCGCTTCTCGGGCCCTCGGGCTGCGGGAAGACGACGCTCCTTCGGGTGCTCGCCGGCTTCGAGCACCCGGACGCAGGCACGGTGACGCTCGACGACGTCGACCTGCTCGGCCTGCCCCCCCACCGGCGTCCCGTCAACCTGATGTTCCAGTCGTACGCCCTGTTCCCGCACATGTCGGTCGAGGCGAACGTCGCCTACGGCCTCGAGCGGGAGCGGCGTCCCAAGGACGAGATCCGCGAACGGGTCCGGGAAGTCCTCGCCACTGTCGGGCTGAGCGACAAGGCCCGTAACCGTCCGACTCAACTGTCGGGCGGCCAGCGCCAGCGCGTCGCGCTCGCCCGTGCCATCGTCAAGCGGCCGCGCCTGCTGCTGCTCGATGAACCGCTCTCCGCACTAGACCGCAAGGTCCGGGCCGAGATGCAACTGGAGCTCAAGCGGCTTCAGCACGATGTCGGCATCACGTTCGTGGTCGTGACGCACGATCAGGAGGAGGCCATGTCAATGGCCGACCGCATCGCGGTCCTGTCCCATGGGCGCGTCCAGCAGACTGATTCGCCGGTCGATCTGTATCAGCGACCCGCGAACACGTTCGTCGCCGATTTCATCGGCACGAGCAATGCCTTCGACGGATCCAGGGTCGTCGGAGGGGTCCTCGTGCCCGGGCTGGGCCTGCTGCCGGGTGCCGCGATCACCGGTTCGGGGACGTCCCAGGCGACCCTCGTCGTCCGCCCCGAGGACATCACGCTCGTCGACGAGGTGTCCGCGGTCGTCAGTGGCGAGGTGATCGATACCCAGTTCTTCGGCGGGTCGTCACGCATAGCGGTCATGGTGCCCTTGCACGAGGTCCCGATCGTCGTCACGCGCCACGGGACCGCCCACGTCGATCGCGGCGCCCGCGTCCACCTCGCCTGGTCAGCGGACAAGGGCGTGGTCCTGGACGCGGCGGAATGACTGCTCGCACCGCCGGCAGCGCGAAGGCAGCCCTGGCCGACGCCGCACCCGTGCCCTTCTGGACCGACCGACCCGACCGGCCTGAGGCGCGCGAGCCGCTGCGGGGCACGACGCAGGCCGACCTGCTGATCGTGGGCGGTGGCTTCACCGGGCTATGGGCGGCGATCGAGGCGAGCGACCGGGGGGTCGGTGACGTCGCGGTCGTCGAGGCCGAGGAGGTCGGGTTCGGTGCCTCGGGTCGCAATGGCGGGTTCCTCTCCGAGTCGTTGACCCATGGGCTCGCTCACGGCGAGGCCCTGTGGGGTCGTGAACTGCGGGAACTCACCCGACTGGGCCGGCAGAACGTGTCGGAGATCCTCGAGTTCTGCCGGGCCGAGCGGATCGACGCGAAGGCGACCATGTGCGGCAAGTCCACCGTCGCCACCAGACCGCATCATCTCGCGCAGCTTCAGGTTGCCCGCGACCTCCATCTCCGCCACGGCGAGCAGGCCGAGCTTCTCGACGGGGACCAGATGCGCGCGGACGTCGACTCCCCGACGTATCTCGGTGGGCTCAAGCTCACGACCGGCAGCGGGCTGCTCGATCCTGCGCTCCTGTGCTGGGGCCTGAAGTCGGCAGCGCTGCGCCGGGGTGTGCGGATCTACGAGCACACGTCCGTCCACGCGATGCGTCGTTCCCACGCCGGGATCCAGGTGACCACGTCGCACGGCTCGGTTCATGCCCGAAAGGTGCTCCTCGCGACCAACGCATACCCGCCCCTGCTCCGAAGGCTCCGGCACAGGATCCTGCCGATCTTCGACCACGTGCTCGTGACCGAGCAACTGTCCGAGCGCCAGCGCGCCTCCGTCGGCTGGCGTGACGGACAAGGCCTGACGGACATCGGAAACCAGTTCCACTACTACCGGCGGACTCCCGACGATCGCATCCTGTGGGGCGGCTACGACGCGATCTACTACTTCGGCAATCGCACGGATGCGTGGCGCGAGCAGCGGGACGCCTCGCACGCCCTGCTCGCGCAGCAGTTCACCGAGACCTTCCCCCAGTTGGAGGGCGTGCAGTTCACTCACCGGTGGGCCGGGCTCATCGATTCCACGTCGCGCTTCACGCCCGTCTTTGGCACCGCGATGTCCGGGCGCCTCGCCTACTCGGTGGGGTTCACCGGGCTCGGGGTGGCCGCGTCGCGGTTCGGCTCGGGCACGGCGCTGGACCTCCTCGAAGGCCGGGACACCGAGCGCACCCGCCTGCAGATGGTGCGACGCAAGCCGATCCCGTTCCCTCCCGAGCCCCTGCGGTATCCCACGGTCCAGTTCACCCGGCGCTCGCTTGCGCGGGAGGATGCCACGGGCCAACGCGGGCTCTACCTGCGCACCCTCGACCGTTTCGGCATCGGCTTCAACAGTTGAGGAGCACCACATGAACGGCACCGGGGGCCTCATCTCAGGCGTCCACATCGGCGGCCGGTCCCGGGAGGGGCGGGGTGCAGCTCGCACGCTCGTCAACCCGGCCACTGGCAGCGCGATCACCGAGATTGTCGAGGCCTCGGCGGATGACGTCACCGAGGCCGTCCGCAGCTCGGCAGCAGCGGCCGCGGAGTGGGCCGAGCGAACTGCCGGGGAGCGAGCCCTACCCTTGCTGCGACTCGCCGATCTGGTTGAGTCGCGGACCCGGGAGCTGGCCGACCTGGAGGTCGAGGAAACGGGTAAGCCAATGACCGTCTTTGCCGACGGGGAGCTGCCCTTCGCCGTCGACAACTTGCGGTTCTTCGCCGGCGCCGCCCGTTCCTTGGAAGGCACCGGCGCCGGAGTGCTGAGTCGGGGTTACACGTCCATGCTCGTGCGCCGACCGGTCGGCGTGGTCGGTAGCATCGCCCCTTGGAACTTCCCGTTCATCATGGGGGTGTGGAAGGTGGGCCCGGCCCTGGCGGCCGGGAACACCGTGGTGCTCAAGCCCGCACCGAATACGCCGCGGTCGTCCATCCGCCTTGCCGAACTGGCGATCGAGGCCGGGGTGCCCGAAGGGGTCCTCAACGTGGTGTCCGGCGACGCGGCGGTGGGCGAGGCCCTGGTCCGCGATCCGCTGGTCACGATGGTGTCGCTCACCGGGTCGTCGGTCACCGGACGGGCCATCATGCGAGCCGCGGCCGAGACCACGAAGCGAGTGCACCTCGAGCTCGGTGGCAAAGCGCCCGCGCTCGTGTTCGACGACGCTGACCTGGGCGAGATGGCCCGGGCGCTCACCATGGGCGCTACCTACAACACCGGGCAGGACTGCACGGCCGCGACCCGGGTCTACGTGCATCGGAGCGTCCTGGCCGAGGCGCTGGACACGCTGACGTCCGCCATGGCGTCGGTCCGCTGGGGGGACCCGCTCGACGCCGACACCGACATCGGCCCGCTCGTCTCGTCGGCGCATCGCGACCGGGTGCACGGCTTCGTGCAGCGAGGGATCGCGGACGGCGCCGCTGTCATCGTCGGCGGCACGGTGCCGGACGGTCCGGGCTACTTCTATCCGCCGACGCTGATCACTGGCGCAGACCAGCGAAGCGAGCTGGTCCAGGGCGAGATCTTCGGCCCGGTGCTCGTGGTGATCGGCTTCGACGACGAGGACGCTGCCGTCGCGCTGGCGAACGACAGCAGCTACGGCCTGGCCAGCTCGGTCTGGTCGGCGGACGGCGGACGGGCGCTGCGCGTCGCGCACCGGCTCGACGTCGGCGTGACGTGGATCAACGATCACCTGCCGATCGCTTCGGAGGCACCCCACGGCGGCGTCAAGGGCAGCGGTTTCGGCAAGGACATGAGCCACGAGGCCCTGCTCGAGTACTCCGTGACTCGGCACATCATGATCCGGCACGCTGAGCGACAGCAGCAGGACTCCTTCCGCCCGTCCTGATCCTCTCCCCTTCGGATGGGCCGGCCCGCCGGTCATGCTGGCTGCCACGGACGAGGCCGCCCTGGGCTTAGCCCGGTCAGTAGTCGCACACCCCGTCGGCCTCTACTGTCTGGGAATGACGTTTGGCCCTGAGCGATCCAGCCTGACCTTGGCTGACGGGCGCACGCTCACCTACCTGTCCGTCGGGGACCCCGGCGGCCAGCCCGTCCTTCACCACCACGGCGGCCTGGTCAGCGCCGGCGACATCGTGCCGCTCGACCGTCCTGCGGGGCAGGCGGGCATCCGCTTGATCGCGTTCGACCGCCCGGGGATCGCCGGCTCGACGCTCGCCGCCGGGCGCACCGTGCTGGACGGAGGTGCAGACGCGGAGCAACTGATCGATCACCTCGGCATCGACGAGGTGCGGGTGATGGGCTGGTCCATGGGTGGGCCGTACGCGCTGGCGACGGCGTTCCGGCTCGGCCCGCGGACACTGCGCACGGCGATCATCGCCGGCGCCCTCCCGCTCGACGATCCCGCGACGGTCGCCGAGCTCAACAGCATGGACCGCCGCTTCACGGGGCTGGCCGGCGAGCATGCCGAGCTGCTGCGGGCCGCGGCCGCGGGGCTCGGCGGGATGGCGCGCTTCACGCCCTCCCTGTGGGCGCGGGCAGCCGGCGACGGCGAGGGCGCGGCAGACGAAGCGGCGCTGCGCCGGGACGCGGAGTCGATGGCCAGCGCCGCGGCGGCTGGCACCGTGCAGCACGAGGGCGTGGTCGAGGAGTACCTCGCCTGGGCCCGGCCCTGGGGCTTCGACCGTGCGGACATCACGACACCCGTGGACGTCTGGCGCGGCACCGAGGACCACCTGCTGCCGCCGACCTGGGCCAGCCGGCTCGCCGACGGCCTGCCGCACGCCGAACTGCACGTGGTGGACGGAGTCGGCCACTTCCTGCTGCTGAGCAAGGCGGAGGACGTCTTCGCAGCGCTGCTGCGCTGACGCGGCTGCCTCGTCTACTGCCGGGTGAGCACGACCTCGAAGGCCGTGTGCTGCTCGGCGTCGACGCGCGTGAAGACCACGGTCATCGTGTCGCCGTCGATCGTCCCGCGGTAGAAGCCGGCCGGCTCGGTCAGGACGATGCCCGTCCCGTCGTCGACCAACGTGCCGGTCAAGGGGTCGCGCATCTGCTTGCCGGCCTCCTGCCACTCCTCATACCCCCACAGCAGGCCGTCCTCCTGGCGGGTGATGACGAGGGTCTCGGTGGACGGGTTCGCGGATCCGTCGGCGAGGGCGAAGGAGTAGGTGCCGACCCAGGTCCCGACGACGTCAGGCGGCGTGCCGGACGACGGGCCCGGCGAGCAGGCGGCGAGGATCACGGCGGTCGCCGCGAGGGCGGGAAGGGTGGCCAGGCGCATGGGGCGAGTATGCCGACGGCGCTGCTCAGGCGAGCGGGTGACGAGAATCGAACTCGCACTGTCAGCTTGGGAAGCTGATGTTCTGCCATTGAACTACACCCGCGGAACGAGCCGATTATGCCAGTGGCGGCCGGCTGCGGGGACGGCGACGCCGAGACCATGGGCCAGCGTCATAAGACGGCCCGAGGATTGACGCTCACGGCTGGTGTCGGAGAGGAGGGTCAGGCGGGGGGCGGCCAGGCCTGGGCCGCGGCGGTGAGCCGGTCGGCCGCGTCCTGCGCCGACATTCCGCCCGCAACCGCGATGCCCATGAGGTACGTGCTGACGGGTGCGGCGGGCCGCTCGACGCCATGGGCCGCCTCGCGGGCGACGTCGAGGATTGCGCTTACGTCGACGTCGGCCTCGATCCCCAGCGCGGCTGCGGCCGCTGCGATCCAGTCGTCCATGGCCAGGCCGTCCTCTCGTGGTCGCGGGGCCG
>JAUXRN010000197.1 GCA_030681835.1 Actinomycetota bacterium | reverse complement strand
GCGGCGATCTGGGCCTGGAACTCGGGCGTGTTGTCGACCGCCTGGATGAGCGGCGCTGCCTCGGCCGAGGCCGACGGCGACGGGCTGGGCGACGGTGACCCTGACGAGGCCGGTGAGGCGGACGGCTCAGGCGACACCGACGGGCTGGGCGACGCCGACGGGCTGGGCGATGCCGTGGGCGACGGGGATGCGGATGCCAGGGCTGACGCAAGGTCCGCCACCGACTGGTCCGGGACCGGGGAGTAGACCCCCCACACCGGGCGGAAGTCCAGCAGGGCCGTGCGCTGGACAAGATCGACGACTCGGTCCTGGTTGACCCCGGGCACGGAGACCACGATGACCGCGCCATCGCCCGACCCCTGGGTGGTGACCTCCGCCTCCGCGACGCCGAGGCCGTCGACGCGCTGACGGATGATGGTGACCGTCTGCTCGAGCTGCTCCTCGGTGACCGAGGTCCCTTCGACGACGGCGCGTGGCTGCAGGATCACCTGGGTGCCACCCTGGAGGTCCAGGCCCAGCTTGACCGACGAGTCCGTCCCCGGCCAGAAGGCCCAGGTGACCAGCCCGATGATGATCACGCCAAGCGCGACCAGCAGTCGGACGGGACGGCTAGTGGTCGGTGGCGCCACGGTTCTCCTTCATAGAACGCGCCGGGAGGGCCTCCCGGCGGCCGGGTCAGTCTACGGGGGACTCGTCGCCGGGACTGACGACCACTCGGGCGACTGCGGCCGGAAGGATCCGCATGACCACGCCGGGGGCGATCTCCAGGCCGAGCACGTCCTCGGAGACGGTCACGACCCGCCCGAACACGCCGGCCGTGGTCATGATCTCCGTGCCCGGCGCGATCGAGGTGAGCAGTTCGGCCTGGGCCTTCTGCCGCTGCTTGCCGGGCCTGATGATCAGGAAGTAGAAGGCGGCGCCGGCTAGGGCAAGGAACAAGAACGTGGACAGGTTCTGCACGAGGTCATCCTCAGGGGTGTGGGCCGCGGGTAGGTGCGGCAGGTCGCCAGGAGCGCGTGGCTCTGTCTTCGAGGCTACTGCACGGTCCCCGAGGGCCTGACCGCCGGTCAGGCGAGGTCGAGGGACTGCTGGGCCGCGTCGGGCCGGGGCGGCTCGAGCCCGGCATGACGCCAGGCGGCCGGCGTGGCCATCCGGCCCCGCGGGGTGCGCAGCAGCATGCCCAGGCGCACGAGGAAGGGCTCGGACACCGTCTCGATCGTCTCGGCCTCCTCCCCCACGGCAACGGCCAGGGTGGACAGGCCCACGGGACCGCCGCCGAACCGGCGCACGAGTGCGTCGAGCACGGCCTGGTCGATGCGGTCCAGGCCGAGGGCGTCGACCTCGTACAGCTCCAAGGCGGCACGGGCACTGTCCTGGGTCACCACGCCATCGCCATGGATCTGGGCCCAGTCGCGAACCCGGCGCAGCAGGCGGTTGGCGATGCGCGGCGTGCCGCGGCACCGCCCCGCGATCTCGGCGACCCCGAGCGCGTCAACCGGCACGTTGAGCAGCGTGGCGGACCTCGTGATGATGACCTCGAGGTCCGCGGAGTCATAGAAGTCCAGGTGCGCCGTGAAGCCGAACCTATCCCTGAGCGGGC
Organism: Actinomycetota bacterium; assembly: GCA_030681835.1. GTDB lineage: Bacteria > Actinomycetota > Actinomycetes > S36-B12 > S36-B12 > UBA10649. The sequence goes on along the minus strand of JAUXRN010000197.1, from coordinate 17,654 downwards.
TGGGCAGGAGGCCGGCCCGGGTCGTCGCGCCCACGAGGGTGAAGCGCTCGATGTCCAGCGGGATCGCCGTGGCGCCGGGACCCTTGCCGACCACGACGTCCACCCGGAAGTCCTCCATGGCCAGGTAGAGCATCTCTTCCGCTGCGCGGGCAGTGCGATGGATCTCGTCGACGAACAGCACCTCGCCCGGCTGAAGGCTGGCCAGGACGGCCGCCACATCGCCCGCGTGCTGCAGCGCGGGGCCGGACGTCAAGCGGAGCGGGGCGTTCATCTCGGCCGCGATGATGCAGGCGAGCGTCGTCTTGCCGAGGCCGGGCGGGCCGCTGATCAAGACGTGGTCGGCGGTCCGATTGCGCCTGCTCGCGGCCTCGAGGACGAGCCCCAACTGCGACTTGACCCGTTCCTGGCCGATGAAGTCGGCCAGCGTGGTGGGTCGCAGCGCCCCCTCGACCACGGCATCGTCAGGATCCGGATCCGCATTCAACGGGCCGTCATCCCTCATGGACCGGCCTCACCGGGAATCGCGGTCATGACCGGTCCAGCGTCCGCAGGGCCGCCTTGAGCATGGCGCCGATGTCTGCCTGCGAACCCGCCTCGGTGGCGGCGGCGGCGAGATCTGCGTCGATGGCATCGACCGCCTGTTCCGCCTCGCGGGCTGACCAGCCGAGCGACGTCAGCCCGGCCGCGACCGATGCCCGCCACCCCTCAGCCGCGGTCGGCGTCCCGGGCCGGCTGGCCGCAGGCTGCCCTGCTACGGGTCCGAGGCGGTCGCGCAACTCCAGGATCAGCCGTTGCGCACCCTTGCGACCGATGCCAGGGACCTTGGTCAAGGCCACCTCGTCGCCCGCCGCCACGGCCCGACGAAGGTCGTCCGGCCCCAGCGTCTCCAGCAGCGCCATCGCGATCCTGGGCCCGATGCCGGTGACGGTCTGGACCTGCTCGAAGACGGTGCGCTCCTCTGCATCGAGGAAGCCGTACAGGGTCCAGGAGTCCTCGCGCACCACGAGGGTGGTGAGCAGTTCGACCCGTTCCCCAGCACGCAGAGAGAGCGCCGTGGGTGCTCCGCAAGCGACCGACAGGCCTACCGTGCCGAGATCGACCACGACCCGGTCGCCCGACACGTCGCTGACCGTTCCGCGCACGAAGGCGATCACGAGCGCCCCGCCGCGGCAACCGCCTGCGCCAGGCGGCGCTGGGCCTGCCCGCGCCACAACTGGCAGATCGCGATGGCAAGCGCATCGGCTGCGTCGGCTGGTCGGGGAGGACCGTCGAGCCGCAGGATCCGTACGACCATGGCATTGACCTGCGCCTTGTCGGCCCGCCCGTTGCCGGTGACGGCTGCCTTCACCTCGGTTGGCGTATGCAGGGCCACCGGGATGCCTCGCTGGCCGGCCAGCAGCAGGCCCATGGCCGCTGCCTGTGCGGTGGCCATGGCGGTGCGGACGTTGTGCTGGCTGAACACCCGCTCGATCGCGATCACGTCAGGGGCGAAGTCGCTCACGAGGGCCGCCAGGGCCACCTCGAGCTCGGCCAGGCGTTGCTCCACGGCGGCGTCAGCAGCCGTACACACCACCCCGACGTGCCGGACCACAAGCGCCTGGCCGGGGCCACCCTCCACCACGGCCACGCCGCATCGGGTCAGGCCGGGGTCGATGCCCAGGACCCGCACTAGCGCCTCCCTAGGACGTCCTTGTCCGAACAGGTGTTCGGATAGCAGGCTAACGGGTCCGGCCGTCAGTCCTCGGGAACGGTCTCCTCGAGCCCCCGCGTGTCGCCCCTGGGTGCGTAGCGATCGGCCGGTCCGACGGGCTCACCCGTGAGGACGGCAAATCCGGCGCGCACGTCCTCGACGAGGTCCTGGAGGTCCGGAACGGCACGGTCGTCAGCCGACACGCCGACATATGCGGTGCCGTCGTACGTGACCATCGTGATGTTGAGCGCCGCACCGATCGTGGCCACCAACGGGTAGCAGGCGACCATGCGGGAGCCGCAGAGGTAGAGGGGCAGTGGCGGTCCGGGAACGTTGCTCGTGGTGACGTCGGACGCCCGGGCCGCCTGCGCCAGCATGGGAACGGGCACGAACCAGGAGACCTCGGCAAGCGGATCGGCCAGGTGCACGGCCGGCTCTGCCTTCCACCGGGCCACCAGGTCGTGCGCCACCCTCATGTGCTCGACCGGCGTCAGCCCGGCGACCGGCATGGGGAAGCGGGCGATGCTGACCGCGTTTGAGGCCTGCCCGGTCCGGTCGCCTGCATCGCCCCTGAGGCTGATCGGCACGTTGACGCGAAGCTCCTCGATCACGACGCCGTGGCGGCGATGGTAGGCGTCCAGCCCAACGGCGACCGCTGCCATGAAGCCATCGTTGACGCTGAACCCCTCGTTCTTGGCAGCGGCCCGGAGCCCGGTGAACGGCAGGTCGAAGGCCGCGAAACGGTAGGTGGTCCCTCGCCCGCTCATGACCGGCGACATGGGGCTGTCGGGCACCGAGGCGAAGCGGCCGATCGACGCCATGGTGTCCCACGCCCGGCCCCACGTCGCCTTGGTCTCGGTGACCGTGCCTCGCGCGAAGTCGATCGCCCCGCGCAGGGTCGAGACGGCCAGGTCGGTGCCGCGCCGGAGGTTGTCGGCGAGGTTGGCATACGTGATGTCGCGAACGCCGACGTCCTCGGCCGGGGGCGCGGGGGGCGGGGGCGGCTCATCCGGGTTCTCGTCGGCAGCGAACTCGAACAGGTTCAGGCCGATCAGGACGGTCGCCTGCCCGTCAGCGATCGAGTGGTGCAGCTTGAGCAGGAATGCGGCTTGCCCACCGGGCAGGCCCTCGACGAGGGCGGCCTCCCACAATGGCCGGTTCTGGTCGAAGTCGGTCAGGCTCATCCGGCGCGCGTCATCGAGCAGCGCCTGCCACCCGCCGCCCGTGGGCAGCCGATAGCGCCGCAGGTGCACGTCGAGGTCGAAATCCGGGTCGACCGCCAGCCGGGGAGCCGAGAACCCGATGGCGCCGTAGAGCGGCCGCATGCGCAGGGCCGGGACCATGAGGGTGAGCCGATCGATGCGGCTCCGTAGTCGCTCCCACGCGGGGGCGCTCTCGAGGACCGTGAGCGCAATGACCGTGGAGCGCATGGACGGGTCACCGCTGGCCGTGCGGAAGGTTGCGGCATCCCAGCCGCGCATCTGGGTGCCGACGAACTCGTTCACCCGACGGCTGCCATGACCTCGTCGGTCACGTCGAAGTTCGCGAACACGTTCTGGACGTCGTCGCTGTCCTCGAGGGCCTCGATGAGGCGGAAGACCTTGCGCGCCCCTTCCTCGTCCAGATCCACGCTCACGCTGGGCAGGAAGCTTGCCTCAGCCGACTCGTAGTCCATCCCTGCCTCCTGGACGGCCTTGCGCACGGCTACAAGGTCGGTCGCCTCAGACACGATCTCGAATGACTCGCCGAGGTCGTTGACCTCCTCGGCGCCCGCGTCGAGCACGACCATGAGGATCTCGTCCTCCGTGACGCCCTCCCCCTTGGGGACGATCACGACTCCCTTGCGGGCGAAGAGGTACGAGACGGATCCCGGATCGGCCATCGACCCGCCGTTGCGCGTCAGGGCCACGCGAACATCCGTCGCTGCCCTGTTGCGGTTGTCAGTGAGGCACTCGACCAGCAGCGCGACGCCACTAGGCCCGTAGCCCTCGTAGATGATCGTCTGCCAGTCGGCGCCGCCGGCTTCTGCCCCGGACCCGCGCTTGACCGCGCGCTCGATGTTGTCCAGGGGGACGGAGTTCTTGCGCGCCTTCTGGACGGCGTCATAGAGCGTCGGGTTGCCATTGACGTCACCCCCGCCCATGCGGGCGGCGACCTCGATGTTCTTGATCAATCGAGCGAACAGCTTGCTGCGGCGCGCATCGACGACGGCCTTCTTGTGCTTGGTGGTCGCCCACTTGGAGTGGCCGCTCATGCGCTCTTCCTCACCATCTCGACGAACATCTCGTGGACGCGCGTATCCCCCGTCAGTTCGGGATGGAACGCCGTGGCCAGGAACGGCCCTTGCCGGACCGCGACGATCGTACTCGCGCCTTCGCCCCTGTCGATGGTCGCGAGTACCTCGACTCCGGGGCCGACTGCCTCCACCTGCGGAGCCCGGATGAAGACTGCGCGGAACGGCTCGGGGCCCAGGGACGGGATCGCGAGGTCGGACTCGAAGGAATCGACCTGCCGGCCGAAGGCGTTGCGGCGCACGGTGACGTCCAGGCCGCCGATGGTCTCCTGGTCGGGCCGGGCATCGATGACGCGGTCGGCGAGCATGATCATGCCGGCGCACGAGCCATACATCGGCGTGCCTGCCCGCCGGGCGTCCCTGAGTGGCTCAAGCATGCCGTCCATGACGGCAAGCTTCGACATGGTCGTCGATTCACCTCCCGGGATGACCAGCCCGGCCACTGCCGCCAGGTCCGCCAAGGTGCGGACGGCCGTGGCCCGGGCACCGACGGCCGCGAGGGACCGGAGGTGCTCACGCACGTCTCCCTGCAGAGCCAGCACCCCGATGAGCGGGGACGTGCTCACCAGCCCCGATCCTCCAGGCGGTGGTGCACGGGGATGTCGGCCACATTGATCCCGACCATGGCCTCGCCGAGCCCGCGCGACACCTTGGCGATGATGTCGGGCTCGTTGAAGTGCCTGGTCGCCTGGACGATGGCGGTTGCCCGCATGAGCGCGTCCTCGGGCGTCGCCGCACCGCTGCCGGACTTGAAGATGCCCGAGCCCACGAAGACCCCGTCTGCGCCGAGCTGCATCATCATGGCGGCGTCCGCGGGTGTCGCGATGCCGCCGGCGGTGAACAGGACCACCGGCAGCGCGCCCAGCCGCGCGACCTCCGCCACGAGGGCGTAGGGGGCCTGCAGTTCCTTGGCTGCGACGTACAGCTCGTCGGGCGCCATCGACGAGAGGCGGTTGATCTCGGCCCGGATGGTGCGCATGTGCGTGACGGCGTTCGAGACGTCGCCGGTCCCGGCCTCGCCCTTGGACCGGATCATCGCCGCGCCCTCGTTGATGCGGCGCAGCGCCTCACCGAGGTTCGTCGCCCCGCACACGAAGGGCACCGTGAACTGCCACTTGTCGATGTGATTGGTGTAGTCCGCCGGAGTCAGGACCTCGGACTCGTCGATGTAGTCGACACCCAGCGACTGGATGACCTGTGCCTCGACGAAGTGACCGATGCGGGCCTTGGCCATGACCGGGATCGAGACGGTCTCGATGATGCCGTCGATCATGTCCGGGTCGGACATGCGGGAGACCCCGCCCTGGGCGCGAATGTCGGCGGGAACACGCTCGAGGGCCATGACGGCCACTGCGCCGGCATCCTCGGCGATCTTCGCCTGCTCGGGCGTGACGACGTCCATGATCACGCCGCCCTTGAGCATCTCGGCCATGCCGCGCTTGACCCGGTCCGTCCCGACGACTGCGTCCGACACTTCGACCTCACTTGTCCGCCAGGCGCGCGACGGTGTGCGGCGCGCCAGGACCCCCATGGTACGGCGTTGCGGATCCCCCGCCAGCACCGGATATTCAGGCCTCGATCAACCCATCGGGCACGGTGTCGTGCATCTCCCACGTATCCGGCCAGGGCGTGTGCCCCGCCAGCCGGAAGAGCCGGACCATGCGCTGGCGCCGCAGTTGTCGACAGGCACGCACGGCATCGTTGTGGAAGCGGCGAGACAGCTGCACCCTCCGGCAGGCCGCGTCGAGCTCGGTCAGCATCGGCTGGCCGGTCGGCGAGCCGGCCACCTCGGCGACGTCGTCGGCGTCGAGGGCGGCAACGAGGGCTGCGGTGAGGTCCGACTCGGCCATGGCCCGGTCGGCAGGCTCACGGTCGGAGGAGGTGCGGGCATCGTGGGCCGCCTCGGCAATCAGGACGCTCGAGGCGGGGTCCAGCAATCCCGACGATGCCAGTTCGAGGGCCACCGAAGACCGGCGGAGCAGCTGCGCGTCGAGGGCCAGACGGGACATGTCGATGCGCCGGTGGAGATGGTCGAGCCGCCCGGCCGTCATGCTCAGGTACAACCCGACCAGCAGGACGAAGACGACCGCCACGATCCCGACGATCATCCATCCGCTCATGTCGTCCCGTTCGAGTCGCCGCGGCCGGGGTCCGACCGCGGGCTGAGCCGGCCGACCAACTGGCCGCGGAGGTCCTCGGCCACCTTCTCCCCCGGCGTGTGCACGCTGTCGTAGACGGCGATGACGTCCTCGACCACCCGGTCCCAGTCGAAGGCACGGACGCGCCGGTCTGCCGCGGCCACATACTGGGCCCGGAGGTCGGGCTTGGCCAGCAGGTCGACGAGGCCAGCGGCGAGGCTTGCAGCGTCGCCGCTGGCGAAGAGCCGGCCGCTCCTGCCGTCCTCCAGCACACGACGGAAGGCAGGCAGGTCGGACGCGAGCACCGCCGCCTGTGCAGCCATCGCTTCGGCCAGCACGATGCCGAACGACTCCCCTCCGATGTGGGGGGCGACGTACACGTCGACCGAACGGAGCGCGCGGGCCTTGTCCTCGTCGCTGACCGTGCCCAGGAACCGTACGTTGTCGGCGGTTCCGTGCGGGAGCCGGCCGCGTTGCTCGTCGATGTCGCCCGGACCTGCGACGAGCACCTGCAGGTCGGGCACCTGGTCGAGGACGGCGGGCAGCGCCTCCCACAGGACATCGAGCCCCTTGCGTGACTCGTCCATGCGGCCGAGGAACAGCGCACTGGGGCGCTGGGGGTCGACCGAGGCAAGTCGGCCCGTGGATGCGAAGGCCGCCACGCGGACGCCGTTGGGAATGAGGACGGCATCGCCGCCGATATGGGCAACCAGCGTGCGACGTGCCTCCTCGCTCACCGCGATCCGGCCGCGCACCTTCTCCATCGCCGTCTGGGCGAGGTGGTAGCCGGCCGACAGCGCGCGGGAACGGTCCTGCGAGGAGTGCCACGTCGCGACGAGCGGTCCGCGGGCGACCCAGCAGGCGATGATCGACAGGCTGGGAGCGACTGGCTCGTGGATGTGGAGGATGTCGAAGTCACCGTCACGGACGAAGCCGCGCACCCGGCGCATCGCGCGCACCCCGAAGCTCATGCGGGCGACCGAGCCGTTGTACGGAACCGAGAACAGCCGGCCGCCATCCACCACCCACGACGGGAGGCTGGACGGGTCGTCCGACGGGGCGAGCACGCTGACCTGGTGACCGTGGTCTCCGAGGGCAAGCGCCAGGTCCGCCACATGGGACCGCACACCACCCGGGACGTCCCAGGCATAGGGGCACACCAGCCCGACCTTCATGCCTCCTCGGCAACCCGAGCACGTCGGGACGGGTCGAGGTCCGCGATCCACACCGGCTGCATCATGTGCCAGTCCACGCTGCGCTCGCGCAGGCCCGCTTCGAAGGCATCGGCGATCTGCTGCGTCATGCGCTGCACCTTCGACGCCTTGTCGCCGTCGTCGGGCACGTGCACCCGGTCGTGGATGTACCCCGTGGCCCGCCCCGGCTCGAACCACAGCGTCACCGGCAGGATCGCGGCCCCCGTCATGATCGCCAGCGCGGCGGACCCGGCCGGCATCGATGCCTTCTCGCCGAAGAAGTCGACCTCGATGCCGTTGCGGCTGATGTCCCGGTCGCCCACGAGCGCCAGCAGCCTGCCCTCGCCCAGCCGCCTGGCCAGCGTGCGCATGACGTCGGCGTCCCCCAGGGGCAGGACCTCCATCCCGAGCGTCTCGCGGTACTCCACGAACTTGTCGAACAGCCCTTCGGGCTTCAGCCGCTCGGCCACGGTCGTCAGGCCTCCGTAGCGCAGGCAGGCCCAGGCTCCCGCGTGGTCCCAGTTGCCGCCGTGGTTCACGACCATGATCACGCCCTTGCCCGATGCCATCTCCGCGTCCATGAGGTGGTCGCGCTCGAGGTTGAAGGTTGAGTTCACCCGCTCCGCGGACCAGGTCGGCAGCCGGAAGGCCTCGCACCAGTAGCGCAGGTAGCTGCGCATGCCCACGCGGCTGAACTCGGCCAGTTCGGCCGGCGAGAGCTCCGGATGGATACGGGCCTGGTTGCGCTCGAACTGCACGACGCCTCCACCGCGCCGGCGCCAGAGCATGTCGGCCGCCGCATCGAAGGCTCGGTAGGCCGCCCGTTCCGGCAGCCACTTGACGATCTGCCAGCCAGCACCGAAGGCCCACTCGGTCGCGGTATCGCCCAGGGAACGGCTCTCAGCCATCGCCGCCCGGCCTGCCGTGCAGCTGCGCACGAACGGTCATGACTCGCTGCCCGATGGTGATGATCCCCAGGGCGCCGAGGAGCCAGAGCATCGCCGGCAGGACGTACGGCACCCCGAATCCGGTGAGCAGCACCGCGATGCCGATGAGGATGAGCCGCTCGGCGCGCTCGGCGATGCCCACGTTCGCGGTGGCACCCACCGCCTCGGCCCTGGCCTTGGCGAACGGGGTCACTTGCCCGACCACGAGGGCCAGGGTGGCCGCCGCAGCGATCCACGGCTGGTCGTGGAATGCCCCGTACAGCACGAGCCCCCCGAAGATCGCACCGTCAGCGACGCGATCCAGCGTGGAATCCAGGAAGTTCCCCCAGGGGCCCGACGTGCCCGACAGGCGCGCCATCGTCCCGTCGAGGAGGTCACTGAATGCCAGGACGAGGATGATCAGCACGGCGGGGATGAACCATCCCTGCGGCAGGCAGATGAGGGCGACCGCGACGACGGCCGCAGTGCCGAACAGGGTGACCGCGTCCGGCGAGACATGCAGGCGCAGGAGGAGGCGGGCGACGGGCTCGATCACGGACCCGACGACACGGCGCGCGGCGGGGTTGTTGAGCACGCGCACGATCGTATCCGCCGCGGCCACGCCGCCCGGCGGCCCGCGCGAACTGGGTTGCTTCGCGGCCGGTCGAGCGGAAGGCTGAAGCGACGCCCCAGCGGCGGACCGAAGACGAGGCAGGAGTGAGCATGGCTGAGAAGCGCACGGACAAGAGGGTCGGGGCCGCACCCGCTGCGGCCGAGCCGGACCGGATCCGCAATGTGGTCCTCGTCGGTCCGGCCGGCTCGGGGAAGACATCGCTCCTGGAGTCGCTCCTGCATGCCGCAGGGGCGACTTCTCGCAGGGGAGCCATCGTCGACGGCACGACTGTCGGTGACAGCGACCCCGTCGCCGTCCGGCAGAAGCGCTCGGTGAGCCTGGCCATCGCCACCGTGGCGTGGAAGGACGCCGTCATCAACTTCATCGACACTCCCGGATACGCCGACTTCACGGGCGAACTGCGGGCCGGGCTGCGCGGCGCCGACGCGGCGCTCTTCGTCGTCTCCAGCGTCGACGGGGTCGATGCCTCGACCTCGCGGCTGTGGGACGAGTGCGAGGCGGTCGCCATGCCCCGCGCCGTCGTCGTGACGAACCTCGACAAGGAGCGGGCCGACTTCGACGAGACCGTCGCCGTCTGCCAGCGCGTGTTTGCCGGCGGAGGCGGCATCCTCCCGCTCTTCCTGCCACTTCACGGCGACGACGGGGTGATCGCCGGCTTCCTCGACCTGCTCGACGAGGAGATCTGGGACTGGAGCGCGGGCCGGGTGGCCGCGCGACCCGCCGACGCCGAGCACAAGCAGCTGATCGAGTCGGCCAGGGGCGAGCTCATCGAGGGCGTCATCACCGAATCCGAGGACGAGTCACTCATGGACCGGTTCATCGGCGGGGAGCACGTCGAGGTCGACCAGCTCACCGCCGACCTGGAGCAGGCCGTCGCCAAGGCGCACTTCCACCCCGTCATGGGCCACGCCGTCACCGCCGCCAACGTGGGCAGCGAACTCATCCTCGACCTCATCGCCCGCGGGTTCCCGTCGCCGGCGGAGCACCCCCTGCCCACGGTGACCGGCATCGACGGCTCGGCGACCGCGCCGATGTCGGCGGACCCAACCGGCCCCCTGTGCGCCGAGGTCATCAAGACCACGAGCGATCCCTACGTGGGCAAGGTCTCGATCGTCCGGGTCTTCTCGGGCACGCTGCGCAGCGACGTGGTCGTCCACGTATCTGGTCACTTCGACTCCGGGACCGGCCATGAGGATCACGACGTCGACGAGCGGATCGGCCACATCACCGCGATGCTCGGCAGCCAGCACTCCGACGTGCCCTCGGCAATCGCCGGCTCCATCGTCGCGGTCAGCAAGCTGGCCCGGGCGGAGACGGGAGACACCCTGTCGTCATCCGAGCGTCCGCTTCTCATGGAGCCGTGGCATATGCCGCTCCCGCTCCTGCCGGTTGCGATCGCACCCAAGAGCGCGGGCGACGAGGACAAGCTCGGGTCTGCCCTGGCTCGGGTCGCAGCGGAGGACCCGACCCTGCGCATCGAGCATCCTGAGGAAACCGGCCAGATCCTGCTGTGGACGCTGGGCGAGGCCCACGCCGACCTGGTCCTGGACCGCATCCGCACCCGGTACGGGGTCGAGGTGGAGTCCACCGCCGTCCGGGCGTCGCTGCGCGAGACGTTCGCCGGTAAGGCGGACGGCCATGGCCGCTTGGTCAAGCAGTCCGGCGGCCACGGCCAGTACGCCGTCGTCGACATCACGGTCGAGCCGCTCGAGGCCGGGGCCGGCTTCGAGTTCGTCGACAAGGTCGTCGGCGGCGCTGTCCCACGTTCCTTCATCCCGTCGGTGGAGAAAGGGATACGCCATCAGATGACCCAAGGGGTTGCCGCGGGGTATCCGGTAGTCGACTTGCGGGTGACGCTGTACGACGGCAAGTCGCACCCGGTGGATTCGTCAGACATGGCGTTCCAGATGGCCGGTGGCCTTGCCCTGAAGGACGCGGCAGCCAAGGCCTCCATCAACCTGCTCGAGCCCATGGTCACCTTGACGGTCGACGTCCCCGATGAGCATGTGGGCGCCGTGATCGCCGATGTGTCGACTCGCCGTGGCCAGATCAACGGCACGACCACCCTGCCCGGCAGCCGCTCGCGCGTGGTCGCGCTGGTGCCCGAGGCGGAGGTGTCGCGCTACGCGATCGATATCCGCAGCATCACGCACGGCACCGGGGATTTCACCCGGGAGCCGGCGGGCTATGCCGCACTGCCCGCCAACCTGGCCGCCAAGCTCATCGCAGGCTGACCTGGTCCCACTCCGTCGCCAGCAGGTCGCGGGTGTCGGCCAGCAACTGCGGGATCACCTTGGTGCCGCCGACGATCGGCATGAAGTTCGTGTCGCCGCCCCATCGCGGCACGACGTGCTGGTGCAGGTGCGCGGATATGCCCGCGCCGGACACGGGCCCCTGGTTCATGCCGATGTTGAATCCCTGGGCACCCGACACCGTCCGGAGCACGACCATCGCCCGCTGCGTGAATTCGGCCAGCTCCGCAACCTCGTCGTCGGTGAGCAGCGGGTAATCCCCCACGTGCCGGAACGGGCACACCATGAGGTGACCGGAGTTGTACGGGTACAAGTTGAGCAGCGCGTACACGTGCTCGCCACGCGCGACGACCAGCCCCTCGTCGATCGGTGCCGCCGGCGCTCGGCAGAACGGGCAGTCATCGCCCGCAGCATCGGTCGTGGGCTTGCCCTCGCCACGCAGGTAGATCATCCGGTGCGGGGTGTAGAGCCGCTCCCAGGCGTCGGTCACCTCAGACCTGCGTGCGCTTGGCGATGGCGTCGACGATCTCCGTGATGGCATCGTCGACGAGGACGCCGTTCTTCTGGGTCCCGTCTCGGTATCGGAACGACACAGCGCCCGCAGCCACGTCGTCGTCGCCAGCGATCAGCATGTACGGCACCTTGGACTTCTGCGCGGTGCGGATCTTCTTCTGCATGCGGTCATCGGCCGTGTCGACCTCGACCCGGACCCCACGCTCGCGCAGTCGCCCGGCCACGCTGTCGAGGTACTCGTTGTGGGCGTCGGTCACCGGGATCGCCACCACCTGCACGGGCGCGAGCCAGGGCGGGAAGGCCCCGGCGTAGTGCTCGAGGAGCACGGCGAAGAATCGCTCGATTGACCCAAACAGCGCCCGGTGGATCATCACCGGACGGTGACGGGTGCCGTCGGGGCCCTGATACTCGAGGTCGAAGCGCTGTGGCGTCTGGAAGTCGACCTGGATCGTCGACATCTGCCACGTCCGCCCGATCGCGTCCTTGGCCTGCACCGAGATCTTCGGTCCATAGAACGCCGCCCCGCCTTCGTCGAGCACGAGGTCGAGTCCTTGCACCTCGGCGGAGGCGCGCAACGCCTCGGTGGCCTCGGTCCACTCCTCGTCGGTCCCGACTGACTTCTCAGGGTCGCGGGTCGACAACTCGAGGTAGAAGTCGTCGAGGCCGTAGTCGCGCAGCAGGTTGAGGGTGAAGGTCAGCAGGCTGTCGAGCTCCGCGGCCATCTGCTCGCGGCTGCAGTAGATGTGCGCGTCGTCCTGCGTGAACCCGCGGGCGCGGGTGAGCCCTTGGACGACCCCCGACTTCTCGTAGCGGTACACCGTGCCGAACTCGAACAGGCGCAACGGCAGTTCCCGGTAGGACCGCCCGCGCGCCCCGAAGATCAGGCTGTGCATCGGGCAGTTCATCGGCTTGAGGTAGTAGTCAACCCCCTGGCGACGAACGGTGCCGTCCGCGTCGATCTCGGCGTCGAGCTGCATCGGGGGGTACATGCCGTCCGAGTACCAGTCCAAGTGGCCGGACTGCTCGAACAGCTGCCCCTTCGTGATGTGCGGGCTGTTGACGAACTCGTAGCCGCCTTGCTCGTGCCTGGTCCGGGAGTAGTCCTCCATGACCCTGCGGATGACGCCGCCCTTGGGGTGGAACACGGCCAGGCCCGATCCGATCTGCTCCGGGAAGGAGAAGAGGTCAAGCTCGGCGCCGAGGCGGCGGTGGTCGCGCTTCTCCGCCTCCTCCAGGAATGTCAGGTGCGCTCGCAGGTCGTCCTTCGACGGCCACGCGGTGCCGTACACGCGCTGCAACTGCTCGTTGCGCTGGTCGCCCAGCCAGTAGGCGGCCGCTGTCCGCATCAGCTTGAAGGCATTGGGCACGATGTAGCGGGTGTCGGGGACGTGCGGCCCGCGGCACAGGTCGCCCCAGCAGCGCTGCCCGGTCTTGGCATCGACGTTGTCGTAGACGGTCAGCTCCAGGCCCCCGACCTCCATGACGTCGGCACCGCCCTCGCTGCCGATGAGCCGCAGCTTGTAGGGCTCCGCGGCAAGCTCACGAACGGCCTCGCCCTCGTCGACGACGCGCCGCTCGAACCGCTGGCCCGACTTGATGATGGCGACCATCGCCTTCTCGAGGGCTTCGAGGTCCTCGGGAGTGAATGGCCGTGGCATGTCGAAGTCGTAGTAGAAGCCGTCCTTGATGGGCGGGCCGATGCCCAGCCGGGCCTCGGGGAACATCTGCTGGACGGCCTGGGCGAGCACATGCGCGGTGGAGTGGCGCAGGACCGCCAGCCCCTCCGGGGAATCGACCGAGACGGCCTCGACGACGTCCTCGGGCGCCACAGGAGTGGAGAGGTCTCGCAGTTCTCCGTTGATCCGGGCCACCACGGTGGAGCGGTCCCCGCCTACGACGTCGAGCGCGGTCGTGGTCACCTGCTTGCTCCTTCGACCGTGCTCGTCTCTAGTCCGGTGGGCGATACTGGGTTCGAACCAGTGACCCCTCGCGTGTGAAGCGAGTGCTCTACCACTGAGCCAATCGCCCGGATGGGAACCAGAGTTTAGCCCATGCCGGTTCGCGGGCATGACCGCGCTGCTGCACGCGCGTCGCCGGGCAATGGACCCCTCCGGTTGTTAGCGTGGGGCCACCTACGACCTGGAGGAGCCTCCATGCGTCACCCCCGAACCACCTTCCGCATCCTGGCCAGCGGGGCAGCGATAGCCGCCGTCGTCCTGGGTTCCCTCACCGCGGTTGCGGCACCGGCCCAGGCAGCGTCCGCCTCCGGATTCGGCAACGGCACCGTCGGCGTACCTCAGGTCGTGAACGCCCTCGGCATCTGCCCGAGCGCGCAGTTGACGCTCTCCGCGACCTACGCCAACGGCGTGCAGGTCAGCTCCGCGCCGGTCTGGGCGGACATCAATGGGAACGCCACCATCACGTGGACCCCGACGATCGCGGGCACCATCACGTCGGCATCGATCGGCAGCACCTGCACGCCCGTCCTCCTCGGCGCAGCGGTCATCTCCTCCACACCCACGGCGACCCTGATCTCCGCGCCGAACACCGCGCAGGTCGGGGTGCCCACCCAGATCACGGTGACGGTCCAGTCGCAGAGTCCGAGCAGCTACCAACCGACCGGCACCGTGGTGGTGCGCGACGGCAACGGCAACGTGCTCATCACCATGGGGCTCACCCCGAACTCGATCAACGGGCAGTCCTTCGCCTACTGGCGTTGGACTCCGCCGACCACCGGCAACTTCCTGTTCCAGGCCACCTACAGCGGCGACGCCAACGCGCAGGCCTCCGTGTCGCCTGTTGACATAGTCGCGGCGACCGGGAGCGGCGGGACCATCACCCTCACCGCACCAGGCACCATGACCATCGGAGTTCCGACCCTGCTCACGGCGACCGTCGTCCCGTCCACCGTCCAGGGATCCGTCGGGTTCACCCTCAACGGTGCCCCGATCAGTGCATCCGTCCCCCTCGTCAACGGGGTCGCGAACTTCACCTGGACACCGACGGTTGCGGGCAGCGTGGTGCTCGGCGCCAACTACATGACGAATGCAGGCGGATCCGGCTCCACCACGGACCGTGTCACGATCGCCGCGGGACCTGCCCAGCAGGACTTCATCACCCTCACCCAGCCCGGCTACGGCACCTGGGCACCGAACGGCACGTACACGCTCGGCAACGGCACGGTGTTCACCTTCGGGGCTTCGACCCTGTCGGGCGCTCCGGTGGCGTTGACCGAGAGCGGCCCCTGCCAGGTCTCGGGCCTGACCCTCACGATCGACACCGGCTCGGGGCAGTGCAGCCTCGTGGCGAAGTCGGCCGGCGGACCGGGGTACGCGCCCACGACGCAGGGCTATCTCATCGTCATGGTGCCGGGGCAGCAGACCGCGGTCCTCGCAGCGCCGAACTCCGGCCGGTTCAGCAATGGCCGCACCATCCGGCTGCAGAACCCGTCCCAGGGCGCCACGAACGCGGGGCAGAACGTCACCTGGCGCGTGACCAACGGCGGTAACCGATGCCGCATCGCCTACCCTGCCAGCGGAGCGGTGAACCTGCGGCTCCAGCGGACAGGCAATTGCACGGTCGTCGCATCCGCGCCTGCCGTGCCGAACGCGTGGTCCTCGTTCCGGCTACAGCGTCAGTACACGATCCGGTAGCAACATCGGGCGAGGCCCGCACCGATCGGAGCAGCAGGCCGTCAGGGATCTATGTCCCTGGCGGCCTGCTCGTCGAATGAGGCCGCGAGGTCCCGGCTCACCGGTCCTGGTCGATCCCATGTTCGAGCGTCTGCACGCACCACCGGGTGCACGTTGCGCGTGGACGAGGTCAGGAACACCTCATCTGCCTCCGCCAGCACGCCCAGCGGAAGGTCCTGCTCGACCCCGCCGAACCACTCCAGGACCAGTTCGCGGGTGATCCCGGCGAGGCAGCCACTCGACAGCGGCGGAGTCAGGACCTTGGAGTCGATGACAACGAAGACATTGGTGCCGGTTCCCTCGCACAGGTTCCCCACGGTGTTGCCGAGCACCGCCTCCGATGCGCCCTGATCGTGGGCCCACGCGAGCGCCACGACGTTCTCCGCGTACGACGTCGACTTCACGCCGGCCACGGCCGAATGCTCGTTGCGGGTCCACGGGGCCGTCGCAATCGTCGTGGTGTCAGGCCACGGCGTCGCGGCGGCAACCGCGACGACCAACGTCGGCAGGGCATCCCCCCGGTCGCTGCCGAGCGGTCCAGGGCCAGCGGTATAGGTGATCCTCATCCGGCCGAGGCCACCGATCTCAGCGGCGTTCGCCGTGAGAACGTCCGCCACGGCAATCCGCACGATGTCATCGTCCGGCGCCTCTATGCCGAGGGCGCGCGCCGAGGTGGCCAGCCGGGAAAGGTGGCGACTGAGCGCGAAGGCACCCGCCGAGGTCACTTTGAGGGTCTCGAAGACGCCATCGGCGACCGTGAGCCCATGATCCAGCACGCTCACGGTGGCCTTGTCCGCGTGCACCAGGTCGCCGTCGTGGCGGGTGCCGACCCAGAGCCTCATGGGGCGCCAGCCTGCCACGGCTCCGCCCGCTCCCCCGGCCCCCCCGGCCAGGGGTGGCCGGCGAGCCCGATCAGGCGAGCGGCCTTCAATTCGGTCTCGGCCCACTCCGCGTGCGGATCGGAACCCCAGGTGATGCCTGCACCGGTGCCGAACTTCAGCATGACGCCATCGATCCAGAAGGTCCGGATGGTCACGGCCAGTTCCGCTTCCCCGGTGTCGGCGTCGACCCAACCCATCGCCCCGCAGTAGAAACCGCGGTCTGCCGGCTCGAGCCCCGCGATGAGCCGCAAGGCGGCCAGTTTCGGCGCCCCCGTCACGGACCCCGGCGGGAAGGCTGCGTCAACCAGGTCGGGCCACCGCACCTCGTCGAGGAGCACCCCCTGCACGTAGGAGGCCAGGTGCACGAGTCCCGGGTGCTCTTCCACCTCCAGCAGACGCGGCACGGACACCGTGCCGGGCCGACTGACGATCGACAGGTCATTCCGGACCAGGTCCACGATCATGACGTTCTCGGCAGCATCCTTGTCGGTGAGGTCGGCGGGGGTCCGGCCCGTGCCCTTGATCGGTCCCGACGTTGCCACTCGTCGACCTGCTCCGTCCACGGTCACGGACAGAAACAGCTCCGGGCTCGCCGTCACCACATGCACGCCGACGTCGGGCAACCTCAGGAAGCCCGAGTACGGCGCCGGATTCCCCCTGTCGAGCAGGCGGTGCAGGGCTGCCACGTCGGACCGACCCGCGTCGGGCAACGGCGCCTGCAGCACCCGGCACACGTTGGCCTGGTACACATCGCCCTTCGCGATGGAGTCGCGGATCGACGACACCGCCGCCTCATAGCCGTGCTCGTCCATCGACGACTCCCAGTCGCCCGCGGCCGGGCCGGCCCACTCGCCCACCGTCCCATGGGGCGGTTGATCCGCCCAGGAATCGAAGCGGGCGCACACGGGATCGCCGTCATACGGCAGGGCCACTGCCCACCGCCCGGACGCGTCGAGCGCGGCAAGATCCGTCGTCACCTCGCGCAATCCGGTCGCCCATCGGCCGCCCAGGCACGCCGCCGCCGATGTCACGCCACCATCATGGCGGCTGCCCCGTCAGGGGCGGGGGCTTGGCCACCTGATTGGTCGGGTTCGCGCCACGTCGGCTAAGGTTTCCCCTCGATCGCAAGATCGTGCGGACGTAGCGCAGCTGGTAGCGCATCACCTTGCCAAGGTGAGGGTCGCGGGTTCGAATCCCGTCGTCCGCTCGGAATTCAGGAGGGCTTGGCGGCCTGACTGACGCCTGGTGGAGTGGCCGAGAGGCGAGGCAACGGCCTGCAAAGCCGTCTACACGGGTTCAAATCCCGTCTCCACCTCCACTGTGGTGTCTTCGGACATCGTTGACAGATGTCTTCGGACATGGTTGACAGGGCCCTCGCCTTTAGGGGCGGGGGTCCTGTCGTTTCCGGCCTTTGGGTGGCCCGGGCTTGACGCCGCGGGCCT
>JAUXRN010000192.1 GCA_030681835.1 Actinomycetota bacterium | reverse complement strand
CCGTCGAACTGCGCGGGACCGAGGGTGTTCAGGCGGTCGTGGTCGAGCGCACCCGGCTCGCGCTGGATGGCGGAGCCGAAGGGACCGGGGAGCTGCACGAGATCGCGGCGAACGTGGTCGTCCGCAGCGTGGGCTACCGCGGCACCGCGCTCG
This sequence comes from Actinomycetota bacterium, assembly GCA_030681835.1. Classification (GTDB taxonomy): domain Bacteria; phylum Actinomycetota; class Actinomycetes; order S36-B12; family S36-B12; genus UBA10649. Next base: position 2,039 of record JAUXRN010000192.1, on the reverse strand, counting down.
ACGAGGTGCCGTTTGACACCCAGCGCAGTGTCATCCCGCACGTCGACGGCCGGGTGCAGCGCGATGGTGCCGCCGTGGCGGGGGAGTATGTCGCAGGGTGGATCAAGCGCGGACCAACAGGCATCATCGGGACGAACAAGAAGGACGCCACCGCCACGGTGGCGTCACTCCTTGAGGATGCCGCTGCCGGGCTGCTGCCCGAACCTGCCTCCCCGGATTCGGCGGACTTCGATGCGCTGCTCGCGCGGCGTGGCGTCGAGGTGGTGACGACGGAGGGTTGGCGGCGCATCGACGCGGCCGAGCGCGCCCGTGGGGCCGCTCGCGGCCGTGATCGGACGACGATCCACGACGCCGCAGACCTGCTCAGCGAGGCCCGCCCCTGACCCGGCGAAACGGCCTATGCTCCGGAAATGAGCCACCGCATCCGTCACACGCTCGCGGCGGCCGTCGTCGCCCTGTCCCTTGCCGTCGTCGCTGGCGTTGCCGGGCCGTCCGCCGCGGCCCCCGCCGACTCGCCCGCCATGACCGACGCGTACGAGCATTGGATCGAGGTGCTGGAAGGCGCCGACTGTGACGGCAGCGAAGTCGCTGCGCTTTACACGCGCAACGGCATCCTGCTGGCCACGTTCAAGGACTACGTCCAGGGCAGGGCCGACATCACCAAGTACTTCGACGATCTGTCCTGCAAGGAAGGCCTGACGGTTGACACCGGCCGCTTGACGGCCAGGCGCGCCGGCAACATGGGATACGTCACAGGTCTGTACACGTTCGCCTACACATCCGTCGACGGCACCAAGGTCACCGTGCCCGCACGCATGACTTTCGTCTTCGTCAAGCGAGGGGACGCGTGGCTCATCGCCAACCACCACTCATCGCAGGAGCCCACCGCCCACTGAGAGGTCAACTCACGGGCTCGATGGCGGTGCAGGTCCAGCCGGTGCCAGGGATCTGGTCCTTCCCGCACGACTCGCGCCGGTCGCGTACCAGCGCCACCTCGGCGACGTCGACCCGCCAGGACCGACCGTTCGGGTCCATGACCGTGACCGACGGGCCGTCGACGACGGACAGTCGGAGGGGGTCAATGCCGGTCCGCCGAGCGACCTCGATGACGGCCGCCTGGTCTGCTGGCGGCAGCGCCGTGAGACCGCGCAGGTGATCGAGCACCACGTCCCCGCGCAGGATCGCGTCCAGCGAATCGGTCGCATCGGTCGGCACCCGGCCATGGAGCGCCCCCGACGGAAGTGACAGCAAGACGGGCGCGAATCGATGTCCCCCCACGTGGCTGCATTCCCAGACCGGTCCCAGAACGGCTGCCCCAGTGCGCCGACGAGCCGCCACCCGGCCGATCATGTCCCGGCCGGCGACGGCGCAGCAGGCGTCGCGCCCCGAGTGGGTGCAGACCAACGTGAGGAGAGGTCCGGCCGGCTCGCCGATCGCATCGATGTCGCCTGACGCGACGCGTGCCGCATCCCATTCGAGCACGGCGTGGAGGTCGGGCAGGACGGCATGGCGCAGCACCGGCTCGCCAGGGGCGCATCGGGCCACCCACGCGTGCCGGCCAGGCGAGGCGGAGCGCTGCGGCCGGTCGGGATGGCGGGCGAGCAGCACTCCGGCACCGGCACTCTTCGCCTCGACCAGCCAGGCGGAGACCTCCACCGGCAGCCTGCTGTCGGTGAGGGCGTCGCGGCCCCAGGGGCCGGCTTGCTCGACGACCACCCACACGCTCGCCTCCGGTGCCGTGCCGGCCAGCGACTCGCCAGCCTCGCGGGCGTCGGCGGAGCAGGAGATCACAAGGCCCCGGCAATGGCGCCCACGGGCGCAGTTCCGGGGGATCCCGTGCCATCGCGTCGGGAATCCGGGTCGGGGAGGGGGATCGGGACCCCTGAGGCGGTCGCCGCTCGCGCGGGACCGGTACCGGCCCAGGCCAGCACGATGCGGTCCTCACCCGAGCGGAACTTGTGGCAGCGCACGCCACCGGTGGCCCGGCCCTTGGCCGGGAACTGCTCGAGCGGGGTTACCTTGATGGAGCCGGGCTCCGT
>JAUXRN010000191.1 GCA_030681835.1 Actinomycetota bacterium | reverse complement strand
TCCAGCATGGTGTAGTCGATGAGGCGATAGTTGGCTTCGATGATCGCGTTGTCGATGACCTGACCGGTGCCTCCTTTGACATCGCGCCAGTAGAGCGCGGCGAGGATGGCCATCGCTCCGGCGAGCGCGGTCACTCCATCGGCCAACGGATAGCCAGACAGGACTGGGGGTCGATCCTCGGCCCCGGTGATGTAGGACAGGCCCGAGAATGCCTCTGCAAGAGTCCCGAACCCAGGCTTTGTCGCGTAGGGGCCATCCTGCCCATATCCCGACGTCCGGAGGATGATCAGTCGTGGATTGACCTCGAGAAGTCGCTCTGGGCTGAGCCCCCATCGTTCCATGACACCTGGGCGGTAGTTCTCGACGAGTACGTCGAAATCCTTGACCAGCCGAAGCAGCATCTGCTGCCCCTCGGGTGTGTTGAGTGCCAGGGTGACGAGCCGCTTGTTGCGCGAGAGTCCCTTCCAGGCCAGGGCCGTTCCTTCGACCTGGCTCCCCCAGAGGCGCACGGGATCACCCTTGACCGGCAGTTCCGCCTTGACGACATCTGCTCCGAAGTCGGCAAGGTAGGTGGCCGCCCATGGACCAGCCATCATGGTCGCTACGTCGAGGACTCGAAGTCCCTCGAGTGCACCGAGGCCCATGGACGCCGGTTGCAGGGTCCGGGGGTCCAGCCCGGGGTGCTCAGTCACAGGTTCTCCTCCAACGTGGCGAGAAGCGGGGGCAAGACCTCGTGCCACTGGGTGTCACATTGGTATGCGGTCGCGACCCGGAACAGCGTCGCCTCGCCCCAGCGACCAGCCGAGAGGGCAGCACTCACCGGCAATCCTGACCCCCCGTGGAAGCCGATGGGCAGGCTCATCGTGGGTCCCGCATGCAGTGCCCAGGGATAGGTGATTCTGCCGAGCAACTGCGTCTGCGCACGGGAGTCATAGCCCTCCGCGGCTGGCACGTCGATCGGCACGACCGGCGTGAGAATGAGGTCGACCTCGGCGAAGATGCGATCGAGGCGGCGCCGGTAACGCTGACGCCAGTCAAGTGACCGCGCCAACTCGGTGGCCGCGACCTCCAAGCCGACGGAAATGCGCCCGAGCACGTCGGCAGAGAAATCGCCGGGACGCTCCAGGAGCCGCTCGCGGTGCAGTTCGGCGCCCTCGCATTGGACTATCCGAGTCCAGTGCTCGAAAGCCTCTCCCTGCCCGAAGTCCGCCACCGGAACAATCGCTGCTCCCCGGTCGCGCAACCACTCGATGAAGGCGTCGAGGCGGGTGGCGATCGCGGGATCCAGGTCGTCGAAGAAGAAGGTCTCGGGTACCCCGATTCGCAGGCCGGCGACCGGCTGGCCGATCAGAGCGGTTGGGGGAGTATGGGTTGCCTCGACGGAGTACGGATCATCGATATCGAAGCCCATGACGGCTTCGGTCAGTCTCGCGACGTCCTGGGCAAGGGGGGCCATCGGTCCGACCGTGTCTTGACTGTAGGCAACCGGGTAGACGCCCCGGTTCGAGATCGCTCCGGTGGTAGGCCGCAGGCCGACCACTCCATTCAGTGCGGCGGGGACTCGGACGGACGCTCCCGTGTCAGTCCCCAAGGACGCCTCACACAGGCGCGCTGCCAGGGCAGCGCCAGATCCGCCACTCGAGCCGCCGGGTATCCGATCCAGGTCCCACGGGTTCCGGCAGGCACCGTAGGTCGCGTTCTGCGTCGTCGCGCCCCACGCCAACTCGGCCATGTTCAGTTTCGCCACGATGACCGCGCCGTGGTCGCACGCGCGCTCGACGCAGGCAGCGTCCACGATCGGGACGTTGTCGGCCAGGAACCCCGCACCGGCAGTGGTCGGGACCCCAGCGGTGTCGATGTTGTCTTTGAGCCCGACAAGCAGGCCGTGCAAGGAGCCGGCGGACCCGCCGGCAGCAGCGATCTCGTCCAGCTCCACAGCGCGCTCGCGGGAACCGTCAATCCAGGTGATGACCGACTTGACCTTGCCGTCCAGGGCCACGAAACGGGCGTGGGCCGCATCCCACCGCTCGACGCAGTTCACCGCCGATGTGGCCACGCCCCTACCTCCTCCGATGCTGGCAAGACTGTATGCAACTGCGGCCACGGCGTCAACGACTTTGGCTCGGCTGGCACGGCCGCCGCCCCAGGGTAAGGGGGATCGACCTCCTATAACCGCGGTTCCCTTCCGATTCTCAACCTGGCGACCACCAGATATGTACACAATTTCGGCTATGCTTCCCTCGGACCAGGGAGGCAGACGTGGCGGGTGTCGACGATTCCCTACCGCTCCCTCGGGCCATGCGCGTGGTGGAAGTGGGGATGCGTGATGGCCTTCAGGCTGTCCGAGCAACCATCCCCACCAAGGACAAGCTCCGGCTGGTGGAAAGCATCCTGGCCTCGGGTATCACGGAAGTTGAGGTCGCTTCCTTCGCCCACCCCAAGGTCCTGCCGCAGCTTGCCGACGCCGAGGCCCTGCTCGCCGTGGTTCCTCGGGAACCCGGTGTCCGCTACCGCGGCCTCGTCCCCAACGCCCGCGGCGCGAGGCGTGCCCTGGATGCAGGGGTCAACGAGATCGTGGCACTGACGTGCACCGACCCAGATGTGACGATGATCAACCAGCGCCGCACGCACCCCCAGATGTGGGACGAACTCGACGAGATCCTCGAGTCATCCGGCGACACACCTGTGACGGTTGCCATCGTCATGTCCTTCTTCGCGTACGGAACCGGGATCGTGTCTCCCGAGCGACTGGACGCTTTCGTCAAGCGCATCGTGGACGCCGGTGCGTCGAGCATCTACGTGGCTGACTCTGCCGGCCTCGCCGACCCGCAACAGGTCTACCGCGCCGTCCGCCGGATCAAGACCGCCTATCCGGACCTGGCCGTCGGCGTGCATCTCCACACGAGGGGGGGCTTCGCCCTCGCCAACACGTTGGCCGCTTTGCAGGCAGGCGTCGATTGGGTCGAAGGGGCCTTCTGCGGACTCGGGGGCGATCTTTGGCTGCCCGGAGACGTAGACGTGTTGGGCAATACCCCCACGGAGGACCTCGCGGCCATGCTCCAGTACATGGGTATCGCAACAGGCATCGACCTGAATCGCTATGGCGAGACGGTCGCCCTAGCCTCAAGCCTCACCGGCAGCCCCGCTTTCGGCCACTTCACGCGCGGTGGTGCGCGAACCGAGATGGAGAACATCGTGTGGTCTGAGATCCTGGCCCAGCCGGGCAAGGAAATCCCTTCGACATCGGAGTAGCCATGTCCTCAGGCACTAATCTGCGGCCGTGAACGTCAATCTGGAGCGGGCAGCCGACCGGGCCTATCAGTTACTGCGCAACGACATTGTTGCGGGCATCCTCACAGGTGGCCGGCACCTGGCGGAGACCGAACTAGCTGAGCAGTACGGACTGAGCCGAACTCCCATTCGTGAGAGCCTGCGCCGCCTGCAGGCCGAAGGCCTCGTCGAGGTCATCCCGCACAGGGGCGCCCGTGTCGTTGACTGGCACTCCTACGACGTGGAGGGCATGTACGACCTACGAGCGGCCGTGGAAGCCTTCGTGGCGCGCAGAGCCGCTACGCGTCTGTCAGAAGATCAGATTCAGGGCCTTTCGGCATTGTGCGACCGGATGGAGACCGTGGCCAGGGAAGGGCGTGCGGGTGACCCCGAAACCGTGACGGCTTTCACGGAGTTGAACGCCGAGTTTCACGGCTCGGTCGCGCAGGGCGCCGACGCCAGTTACGCACTGCCGGCGCGCAACGTCCTCGTCGTCCTGCCAGTCATCCTTCAGGCGGTGCACAATTACGCACCTATGGGCTACACCCGCAGCAACAACAACCACCGCGAACTGCTCGACGCGTTCCGGGCGAAAGACCCAGACTGGGCAGAGCATGTCATGCGTACGCATGTGCTTTCGTCGAAGTCCAGCCTCATGGCCCAACTGAGGCACCCGGCGCCGCAGGAGACGTCGACCTAGTCCGACGCCCTCCGGGGAATTGGCGCCTGCCTTCGCGACAGGCGCACGAGCATCGCTGCGGCCGCGAAGAAGCACAGGCCCGCGGCCAGCCACGCGATGGAGAACCCAAGGTGCTGGACGGTCAAGCCGAACAGCACTGGCCCCAGGACTCCCCCGGCCCCGGCGCCGAGAACGATGTACCCCGACGCACGGGCGGGTGCCTGCGGGTACCTGCTCACCACCGCGAGCGTGAGCAGGCCGTTCCACCCCCACCCCGCGCCGATTGCGACGATGGTCACCATGAGCAGGGTCAACCCTGGGGGCGCGACCGACAGGCAGGTCACGCCAGTTCCTCCGACCAGCATGATCACGCTCGTCGCCATCAGTGGCCTCGCCACCGTTCCCAGCTTCCATGCGAAGACGAAGCGTCCGGCGATACCGCACGCACCGCCGATGGCGAAGAAGACCCCGGCCGCATTCGCCGTGCTACCGCCGCTGATCGCGGACTCAACATAGAACGCCCCGGTGGCGGACACCGCGATCATGGCGAGGGTGAACACGGCAGCAAGGGCGTAGACCCCCGAGAGTCTGGCTTGGGAAGCAACGTGGGCCTCGGCGTCCCGCCGATGGCCGGAGCGCAGTCGCGGCATTGCTACGAGGGCCGGGAGCGCAACCATCGCGCACACGATGAATGCCCAGCGCCAGCCAACCGAGCTGGCAAGGATCGGGATCCCCATGCCGGCCACGAGGGCTGCCCCGGGCAGGGCCGTTTGCTTGATCCCGAACGCGAGGCTCAGTCGAGCTCGCGGAACCGCCTCGAACAGCGCCAGGTCCACGGCGGGCTGGGAAAGCGCGTTGGCCGCTCCCGCGCATGCCATGAAGAGGACGACCATCGACCAGGTCGGAGCCAACGCCATGCCGACGATGGCGGCGACGGATCCGGCCACGCCGAGTCTCGTGGTGAGGGTCGCCCCAAGCCGCTGGCCCACGCGCCCACCGGTGATCCCCCCGGCGGCCATGAACAACCAGAAGGTCGAGATGGCTATACCCAACTGGGTCTCGCTAAAGGACAGGTCCGCGCGCACGAACGGGCCCATGGCCCCGAGGAGGAATACCGGGATCGACCCAGCAGTCGACGCGCTGGTGGTGGCGATGATGACCCGGGTGAAGGACGGCGTGGCCACGCCAAATTGTATGCGACCTAGCACTAATACTGCCGCAATTCGCAGTTCCCACGCTTCGCTGCCCAGCGCAAACCGTCCGAACGTATACAAACTGATTGACCAATTCCTGAGCCTTCCCTATGCTCGCAAGAGTCCGCCCCCGGCCAGAGGACGTCCATGCAGCCATCGAGCGACCCAGGTGTCGCGCCTGTCGGGCCGCTGGCCGGAGTCGTGGTGATCGAACTGGGCCAGCTGATCGCGGGACCATTCGCCGGTCAGTTGCTAGGCGACCTGGGTGCCGAGGTTGTCAAGATCGAATTGCCCGGAACCGGGGATCCGATGCGGCAATGGGGGCAGCTGACACCTGAAGGGGAATCGCTGTGGTGGTCGGTCATTGGCCGGAACAAGAAGTCGGTCACCCTGGACGTTCGAACCGAAGGCGGCCGGGCCGCGGTACTGCGACTGGTGGCCTTGGCCGACGTCCTCATTGAGAACTTCCGTCCGGGCACCCTGGAGAAGTGGGGCTTGTCCTACGAAGCGCTCCGGCAGGTCAACCCGGGCATCGTCGTGGTGCGCGTGAGCGGCTTCGGGCAAACGGGCCCGTACACCGATCGAGCCGGCTTCGGAGCGATCGGCGAGGCGATGGGCGGGCTGCGAGCGGTGGTCGGGGACGCCGATAGGCCCCCAGTTCGTACGGGGATCGCCATCGGTGACGCCCTCTCCGGCGCGCTCGGGGCACTTGGTGCGGTCGCGGCCCTCCTCGAGCGACGCACCTCGGGGCAGGGCCAGGTACTTGACGTGGCGCTCTACGAATCCGTCCTTGCCTTCATGGAGTCCTTGATCCCCGACTACGTCACCGAGGGATGGATCCGTCCGCGAACCGGGGCAACCCTCCCCGGAGTAGCACCGTCCAACGTGTACCCCACCCTTGACGGCCGTGACGTGTTGATCGCTGGAAACCAGGACAGCGTCTTCCGTCGACTCACTGAGGTCATGGGCGCCGAACACCTGGCTGACGATCCGCGCTACGCGACTCACACGGCCCGCGGAGAGCGCCAGCGGGAACTCGATGCCCTCGTGTCTGCGTGGACGGCGACCGTGCCCTCCGCAGATCTCCTTGAGTTGCTGGCGAAGGCTGGGGTCCCAGCGGGACCCATCTACCGCGCCCCGGACATGCTTGAGGATCCACATTTCATGGCTCGCGAGGCCATCGTCAAGGTCCCTCACCCCGTGCTCGGCTCCGTGACGATGCAGAACGTCTTCCCACGGGCCTCCCGCACGCCGGGCAGCATTCGCTGGGCCGGTCCCGCTCTTGGCGAGCACACCGACGAGGTGCTGGCCGGCATGCTCGGACTCTCCGCATCGGAGATCACGTCGGCCCAAGGATCCCGATGATCCGGGTCGTGTCGGACGAGGTGCCGGAAGATCAGGCGACACCCGAGATCGCGGCAGGGTACGCACGCATCCGAGGCCTGTTGGGGTCCACCTTCGTGCCGACGGTGTATCGCAGGCTCGCGCCATACCCGGACGCCTTCGCGCTCGCGGTCGACCGGCTCGCAGCCGTCGTCGACCTGGGCAACACGTCCGGATTCCCCGAAAAGGCTCGCTCACTGGCCGTGGCCGCCCTTCCGGCCAGGGCCCAGGGGCAGGGGCCTCGTGCCGCAGGAGTCAGCAAGGCCATTGGGCGATACCGCGCCGCCAATCCGACCAACTTGCTGTTCAGCCTGGCCATCTCGAGCCCGACGACGACCTGGCAGCCTGGCGTTATGGCACCCCCACTGCCACCTCCATGCGCGGACATATGGCAGGACATCCGTGGCTGCCACGGCGGCCCCATTGTCCCGGGGCTGTGGCGGGACCTGGCCCCCTGGCCCGACGAACTCCGCCAACTCTGGCGACAAACGCGTCTCGCAGCGGACGGCGGCGACATACTCGCCGCGCGCCAGCCCGTCCTGGCTGCAGCCCAAGACCTCTTGTCCGACGCGGGCCTGGGGACGCGGGACGGTGGTGTCCTCGACAGCTTGCCACCGGATGCCGCTATGGAGTTCAGCTGGTTCCCCGTCGGCGTGGCCAGCATGATCGCCGAGGGTGAATTCCTTGACCAACTCACGAATAGCCCTCACACCCACAACGGAAGGATCGCCCATGAGCCAGCCTGAGGTACGCATCGTCGAAGTGCTGCTGCGGGACGGGTTGCAGACGATGGTGCACGAGTCCGGATGGCACGTGCCCACGACCGACGAGAAGCTCGACCTGATCAGCATGATCGCCGATGCCGGGGTCCCGGAGATCGAGGTCACCGGCTTCGTCCATCCGAAGGTCATCCCCATGCTGGCCGATGCTGATGACCTCGTGCGGTCGCTCCCGATTCGGGAGGGTGTCACCTACCGCGCGCTGGTCCCCAACCTGAGGGGGGCGCAACGCGCTATCGACGCCGGATGCACCAAGATCTCGGCGCTCATCGTGGCGTCGGAGACGTACAGCAAGAAGAACTCCAACATGTCCATTGCCGAGAACGTCGAGCAGATCAGGTTGATAACCGAGCTTGCCCTGGCAAACGGAGTCCATATTGACGTCGGTATGGGGATCTGCTTCCTCTGCCCATACGAGGGTCCGGTCCCCGAGGATCGGCTTCTCGGACTCATCGATACCTTCTACGGCTTCGGAGTGCGCGAAGTGAGCATTGCCGACAGCATCGGCATGTCGAACCCACGTGCAGTCGGGGACCGAGTCAAGGCCATCACCACCCGATTCCCCGACATCGCTCTCGGCGTCCATCTGCATGAACGCACAGGGATGGCTCTTGCGAATGTCGTCGCCGCATATCAGAACGGCGCGACCTCCTTCGAGTCCTGCATTGGCGGCTACGGAGGTGGGATCGCGATGCCGGTTTCGGTGCTCGGCATGGGCAACGTGCCCACCGAGGACGTCGTCCACCTGTTCCGAGAAATGGGCGTCGACACAGGAGTGGACCTCGACGCGATCCGCCGCATCAGCGCACATGTCGGCGCGTTGCTCGGGGTCCCATCCGTGGCGAAGGTGGCTCAGTATGGGACCTACGACGAGTTCCAAGCCTTTGCCCAGCAGTATCGCTGACACCCGCTGATCGATCTGGGAGTGGACATGACTCGAACAATCCTGACCAACGCCACCTTCTACACAGGCGAAGACTTCGAAGCCAGCTCGGGCTCCCTCGCAATTGATGGCGGTGTCATCTCCGAGATGGGTGACATGGTGGCTGCGCAGCCGGGCGACGACACGATCGACCTGGAGGGTGGCCATGTGATCCCCGGACTGATGGATGCCCACTGCCACCTCATCTACCGCGATGTCGCCGACCCCTACGACATCGAGTTGCGCAAGTCGATTCCCGAGGCAACCATCGACGCCGTCGTCAACGCCGAGATCCTGCTGCGAGCGGGCTTCACGACTGTCCGGGACGTCGGAAGCCGCGGCAACATAGGAGTGGAGGTCCGCAATGCGGTCGCACGTGGGGACGCGCGGGGGCCAAGCATCCATCCGGCGGGGCAGATCCTGTCCGGACCCGGCGGACTAGCCGACTTCCATCCCACGCATGTATTCGAAGACCGCCCCTACCGATACGGCCTCGGCGTGCAAGTCATCGGTCCGCACGAGGCACGGGCCACCATTCGACGCCAGCTCAAGGACGGGGTGGCCTGGATCAAGGTCGGCGTGAGCGGGACCGGCTTCAATCCCCTGTGCCCTGCTGAGCGCAACGGCCTGTCCGAGCAGGAGTTCGCGGCCGTGATGTCAGAGGCGAAGTACCAAGGGGTTCCCGTCGCGGCCCACGCTGAGTCCGCTGAGTCGGTTCGCGCCGCTGCGTTCCACGGCGCCCAGACGATCGAGCATGGGATCTACATCGACGACGAGTCGCTGGAACTCATGGTCCGCAACAACGTGACGCTGTCGCCCACTCTCTCGATGTATCGAGCCTTCGCGGTCCGGGGAGGCAGCATGGGGATCCCGTCGGTGATCGTCGACCAGCACAAGCGCACCCACGAGCGCCACGCCGCTAGCGTGCGGCGCGCACATGAGGCCGGGGTCCCGATCGTTGCCGGTGGCGATGCTGGCCTGACGCACTTTCCGCAGGGCAGTTGCGCCGAGGAAGTGGTTTCGTACATCGAGATCGTCGGCATGTCACCCAAGGAGGCGCTCAGGACCATCACCGTGAACATCGCGCGCCTCCTTGGAGTCAGTGACACCGTGGGCACCATTGACGTAGGCAAGCGAGCGGACCTCCTGGCCCTGCGCGACGACCCGCTGCGTTCACCTCAGTGCCTCCAGGACCAGGATCGCAAGATCCTCGTCATGAGCGGAGGCGAGCGGGTGTGATAGGTCCCGTGCTACTGGACCGCGTCGCCCTCGCGAAACGCCCGTGTGATCAGGTCCAGGCGCGCGAGTGTGCTCGGCTCCAGGTGGACCTGCAAGGCCGCGTACGGTGCATCAAGGTGCTCGGGTCGGGTCACTCCAACGATCGCTGAGGTCACGACTGGTTGGTGCAGCACCCAGGCCGCTGCCAGAACCGGAAGCGTCAGCCCGAGGTCGGTCGCCGCGACCGTGATCTGCTCCACTGCATCGAAAGCGGCATCGTTCCAGTACCGCTCGCGGTACAGCTCCGCGGCACCGGTCGACGCGAACCGCGTCGAAGCTGCCGGAGGCAAGCCCCTGGTGTGCTTGCCGCTGAGCAATCCGCCCGCCAGGAGGTTGTACGGGAGGACACCCAGACCCGCCTCAGTGCACAAGGGCATCAACTCCCGCTCATGCTGGCGAAAGAGCAGGTTGTAGCGCGGTTGCACCGAAGCAAAGGACACCAGGCCCTTCGCCTCACTCCGCCCCAATGCACGGGCTACCTGATACGCCAAGAAGTTCGAGCAACCCACGTAGCGCACCTTGCCCTCTCGGACAAGGTCGGTGAGAACCTCGAGCGTCTCCTCGATCGGCGTGGACGGATCGGGACGATGGAGTTGGTAGAGGTCGATAGCGTCGACCTGCAGCCGGCGCAGTGACGCTTCCACCGCCTCCCTGATGTGACGGCGACCTAGTCCTTGATCCCATGGATGCGGCCCAGTCTGGCCGTGCACCTTGGTCGCGATGACGACACTTGCCTTCCGACTGCTGATCCACCTCCCTACGATCGCCTCAGAAATGCCGGCCGACTCGAACGAACTACCGAGGGGATACTTGTCGGCCGTATCCAAGAGCGTGATTCCCAGCTCATGAGCGTAGTCAAGTATCCGAAATGAGAGCTCCTCGTCACACTGTCCGCCGAAGGTCGCTGTCCCCAGCGCCAGGCGCGATACGGGCATCCCGGTCGTCCCGAGCTGAACATGGCTCATCGAGGTCATGTCCGTCCTCCTTCAGTCAGGTCCCATCGATCCGTCCCCGGCAGCACCGCCGCGGGATCAGGCACCCGCTCGCTGGTTGCCACCGCGACCAGTGTTGCCGCCAGACTCAGTCCACCAAGCACGAGCAGGCCCACGACCCAGCTGTCCGACCAGCCCACGATGGTCCCGATGATCACGGGAAAGGCAATCGCGCCCGCATTGATCAACGCCAACGACGTGCCCGTCGATCTGCCCACGCTCCCTGGCTCGGTGGACTCGGCCACAACGGCGATGTAGACACCGTTCCACCCGACAGAGCACACCCCGAGGAGGACGAGGGTCGCCAGGACGAGCTCATCGGGTACCAGCGCCAAGGCGACGATGAACGCGGCCCCCAGCAGGCCGATGCCCTCGAGGACCATGAGGCGGTGCCGGGTGACAAGGTCCGACAGCCAACCCCAGAATGGGCGACCGATCAACCCGCCCAGAAGCAACGTCGATACGCCGAGTCCGGCCGCGGAGGCGGAGAAGCCACGCGCCTGTACTAGGTAGATGGCGGTGAAGGCGAACAAGCTCACTTGGATGCCGGCGATGATCAAGCCGAACACGAGACCGTAGGGCAGGCGCATCCGCCTGTGCGAAAGATGTGCCACCCCCTGCGGCTTGGTCGTCTGCGCCTGGTACCCGCCTCGCACGAAGATGCCCAGTCCGATCGCGAGGCAGACCGCCGAGGTCAGCGCGAATGCCCAACGCCAGCCGAGGGCCAGACCGAGCGTCGGGAGCACGGCTCCAGCCACAATGCCGCCTACCGGAACGCCCGACTGCTTGATACTCATGACCAGGCCGCGGCGGCGTGCGGTTGCCGGGTTGGCGAGAACCGTGGTGGCCGGGTTCACGGCCCCGTAGCCGAACCCGGCCACCAGAATGCCGAGGTAGAACACCGCGGCCGTCCATGACAGCCCCGCCAGAACGCTCCCCAGCGCAAGGGACAGCAGGCCGACAAGGATGACCGGCGCAGGACCGGAGCGATCGGTCAGCCGGCCACTCATGGGGGCTGTCACCAGGGCACCGAGGTAGGCAACAGAGGCGATAGCACCAACTCCGACTTCGCTGAGGTTCAGCGACTGGCTGATCAGGGGAGCGTTGGCGGAGGCGCCAATGATCGTGAAGCTTCCCGCGGCGAGGACGAGTACTGACGCGAAGATCCCCTCGCCCATCGATCGAGGCCGACGGGAGGATGCCATGAGTGGGGACATATCAGAGGGCTGGCTAGACGACGGAAACGGTCAGTACGCCCAGCGGGCCGAAGTCGAAAGTCCACACACCTGGCTCGCAGTCGAACAGCGAGGTCAGCGACCCCGTGGCCACAAGAGCGGCGGATGCTTCTTGAGGCAGCAGGTCCAGTCGCGCCACCGCGTCCCGCCACGTACCGTGGCCGCGCCCAACCTCGCGACCATCGAATCGGACCGTGACCTCAACGTCGTCCTGAGGTGCTACAGGCGGTCCAAAGAGCATCTCGCCTTGAAGAGTCGCGTCCGCCACCACGCCCCAAGGCGGCAGCCGCCAGCCGGAGAAGCGGCAGTCAGCGATCTCCACGCAGGGGCTGGCGAAGATGACGCCGTCGACCGACATCACGCCGATCTCTGGCTCGAAGCGGGGTGCGATCATCGTGGATCGGTCAAGCGTCGCGGCCACCACGTCTCTCCGCACCGACGCCGGGTCAAGCGGGGCAAACAGAGGGCCGGGAACGCCCAAGCGCGTTTGGGTCGCGACGTCCGTTGCGCCCAGCTTCCAGTACGGCGAACCCTCAGCCCCAATCAGTCGGCACAGGGCAGCGCCGACCTCCGCGGCCAACGATGCGTCCATATCCGGCCAGGGTTCGGTCGTCCCGTCCACCGGGGTCACCGTGCTCCTCGCGCGCGCCAGTACGGACGCCAGATGATCGGCCCCCGGCATCATCGGGCTAGAAGCCCTGCTTCAGCCTGCGTCGCTTGATGTGCTGAGACAGCGCGACCGCGAGAATCAGGGCCGTTCCGTAGAAGAGGTACTGCACGAATGTCTTTGCGCCCAGCAGTTGGAGGGCCGTGATCCCGGTAACCAGGAAGTAGACGGCGATGAACGTTCCCCACGCATTGAACCGACCGGGTCGAATAGTGGTCGACCCCAGGAACGCGGCCGCGAACGCAGGCAGCAGGTAGTCCACACCTGTCGAGGGCCCAGCGGAGCTGGAGAGGCCAACGATGAGGATCCCTCCGATAGCGGCGATGAGGGACGCAGCGATCATCGCTCCCCAGCGCAGCAGGCCCACACGCATGCCAGCGAGCCGAGCCACATCGCGGTTTCGCCCCGCGACGAGCATGCGCTGGCCTAGGGGCGTGAACTGAAAGACGTACCAGATGATGATGGTCAATACGAGGGCGTAGAAGAACAGGTAGGGGATACCCAGGAAACGTCCCCTGATCACCATGTCCACGAGCGTTTGATCCACTCCGGTCACCGTGCGGGCATCGGTAACCCAGAGCATGACGCCCGTGACGATCGTGCTCATGCCAAGGGTGACAATGAGGCTCTCGATTCCCAGCAGGACGATCAGCCCCCCATTGATCAAACCGATGAGAAATGCGACAGCCAGGGCGGCAAGAATCGAGGCAAAGAGCGGCCAGCCCACATTCACATTCAGATGAGCGACGGTGACCGCGCTCAAGCCCGCCACGGCGGCCACTGAGAGGTCGAAGTCGCCTGTGGTGAGCGGAATGATGAGCGCCAGCGTGATGACGACCAGAACCGCGTTCGACGACAGGATGGATGAGACATTGGACCACTGGGCAAACGTCTCTGGCTTGACGAAACTGAAGATGATGATGATGGCGACCCAGGCGATCGGCAACGCATAGGCCTCCAAGGCGCCGGCCAGCCGTCGCTGGGAGCCTGGTACCTCGACGGTGACGCTCTTCTCCAGCGGTCCGCCTGATGGCATTCCGGATGGCGAGGTGGTCGTCATGTGGCTGCTCCGTTCCGGGGTAGGTCGTCAGTCGGGGAATCGGACAGTGAACTCACGGCTTCGCGTACCTCGGCCACCTGGCCCATACACATCTCGGCGATCCTGGCGTGAGTTACCTCGTCGCCCGTGAGGAAGCCCAGGAGCTGGCCCTTGACGAATATTCCCACCCGATCGCACAGGGTCGCCAACTCCTCGTAGTCAGAGCTGGCCACGATGGTCGACATCGTCCCCGCATTTGCACGGATGACCTGATAGATCTGTTCTCGAGCACCGATGTCGACCCCCTGGGTCGGCTCGTGCAGCAGCAGGATGGTCGGTGGCAACTGGAGCCACTTCGCCATCATCGCCTTCTGCTGATTGCCCCCCGAGAAGAACCCGTAGTCCATGCTCGGCAACGGCGGCCGCACGTCGAACTCCTTCAGCAGAGATCGCGCATTATCGCGGAGCTTCCCGTGCTTCAGCCGACCGCTAGAGAAGAACCGGTCCAGAACGGTCACGTTGATGTTGTCCGCCATTGGCAGGTCCGGAATGCTGCCGAAGATCTTGCGATCAGCGGGCACGAGCGCCATTCCCATGCGTACCGCGTCTCGTTCGCGATGGCCCGAGAAGCTGACAACCCGATCTCCGAGCTGGAAGGAACCCGTTGCGGAAGCATCCGCGCCGAACAGGGAGTAGACGGGGTCCTCATATCCCGATCCGACCAGCCCCGCGAGTCCAAGAATCTCCCCCTGCCGAAGCTCGAAGGAAACCTCGCGCACCAGTGAGGAGTTGAGGTCACTCACGGTGAGGATGATGTCCTCGGACAATGCCGTGACAGGAGCATCCGCGTCTGCTTCAGCGAGGTCACGGCCCACGATCAGCTTCACCAGCTCGCGCTTGGTGGACGTCGCGGTCTCCAAAGTGCCGACAGAGCGCCCGTCGCGCAGGACGCTGACTGACTTCGTTATCTGGCGCACCTCATCGAGGTCGTGCGACACGAACAAGACGCTGTTGCCGTCGGCGACGATGCCACGAACCAGGTCGAAGAGGACACCGACCTCCTGGCGCGGGAGGAAGACGGTCGGCTCATCGAGCACCAGCAGATTTGGCTCGCCGCTGCTACCCACGGAGGCCCGCGATGCCTTGAGGCCTTCCACTGCACGGATGATCGCGAGGACGGCGCGCTGTACGGGACGTATCTCATCCACCGGCGCCGCCGGGTCAAGCTTGACGTCGTAGGCATCGAACACACGGGCGGCCTCACGACGCGCGGACCGCCACGACAGGAACTTGGCGCGAGACCCCGCGACGCGGCCCATAAACAGGTTCTCCGTCACCGTGAGGCTGGGCAGCAGGCCCAGGTCCTGGTGCACGAACTCAAAGCCGAGGCTGCGGTACTGGCCGGGGAGAAGCGGCAACGGCACATTGGTGCCATTGACCTCGAGGCTTCCCGCCTCGGGCTCGTAGAAGCCCGACAGGATCTTGATCAGGGTGGACTTCCCCGACCCGTTCTCTCCCAGTAGTCCGTGGACCTCACCTGGCATCACCGTCAGGTTCACCCGGTCGAGGGCCTTCTGGCCGCCGAACACCTTGGTGAGGTCGGTGATCTTCAGCAGCGGCGTTTCGTTGTTCACGGGCAGTCCTCCGTGCGCCGGGGAGACGTAACAGTACTAACACCGGCCCCGCCCCATGCCGTCCGTTTGGACGGCATGGGGCGGGGCGGCGCTGGCTGGATCTACGAAGTCGTCCAGAGGGACTGGTAGCCCGCCACGTACGCGTCGCCGTAGCCCGCACCCGGCTGCGCCGGAGTGCCTGCCTCGGCCACGTTGGTGTCATCCCAGATGCGGATGGGCGTGCGCGTCTGCACGACCTCGTTGCCGGTCAGGATGCGGAACGCCTGATCGATGGCGGCATACCCGATCCCTGGGGTGTCCTCGCCGACGTTGAACGCAACGGTGTCACCCTGGGCGATGAAGTCGAGAGCGAACGGCGAGCCGTTGTAGCTGCCGATCTTGACGTCCGTGCGACCAAGGGTCTCGACCGCCGGTACGGCGCCCGCGACCATCGCGTCGTAGAGCACGTAGACATAGTTGATGTCCGGGTTCGCCTGCAGGGCAGCCTGGATCTCAGTCTGGGTCTTGGTGTTCCAGTCCGCCACGGGGATGTTGATGACCGTGTACTCGCATCCAGCGCAGTTCTCGTCGAACTCCTTGGTCATGGTGTCGATCGTCGCGGGGCTGGGCAGGATGTCCGATCCACCGACGATCAGGGTGTTCGCCGTGCCGCCCGAGTCCGCGATGATCCAGTCCGCCGCAGCCTTGCCGGCGACGTTGAACGGGGCCGTGACGACCGCAGTGACGTTCTCGCAGCCCTCGCACGTGGGCGGAGCCGGGTTCGAGTCGTCATGGAAGTGGATCACGGTAACGGGGATCCCGGCGTCCTTGGCAGCCTGGATCTGCGGCTGAAGTGCCCGCGGGTCCGGAGCGCCGTTCAGCAGGATGATGTCCTGGTCGGAGTTGACCGCCTGGTCCATGCACGCCACCCACTGCGAGACCTCGGCCTGGTTGTCGCACACGGTGTAGATCGCGCCGGCTGCCTCGGCAGCCTGCTTCATCGAATCCGAGATGCTCTGGAGGAAGGGGTTTGGCACCGAGGGGATCTCGAAGATCTTCTTGCCCGCCACATCCGTGATGTCGAAGGCAGCACCGGGCGCTGTGAACGCCGGCAGCGCCTTCGCCGCCTCGACATTGGCGATGACGTCGGCGGACACGGCCGCATCGGCCGGGGCCTCGCTCGCCGGGGCCTCGCTGGCTGCCGCCGCCTCGCTGGACGCGGGCGCGGCCGAGGACTCAGAACTGGACCCGCTGCTCGAGCAGGCGGCCAGCGTCAGCGCGCCAGCGGCGAGCACGGCCGCGGGCCAGAGCCTCCGAGATGTATACATAGACACTCCTTGCTTCGTTGACCCCCACGGTGGGTTGGGCGAAACGGTAGCCCAATGAGGGGCCTCAGGTATACAAGATTTCGTGAAATGAGGTTACATTTTGGTTTCAGTCGGCTAACGGGCCCGATTTCGTATGCAATACCCAGATCGACGCACCAGATTTGAACCGTTCGATCTCAGCTGGAGGACCCCGTCATGGATACGTTCGCCCCACCCTCGGCCGACCTTCTGGACCGGGTGGCCACCCGGGCATTGTGGCTTGCGGTGCGGATGGTGGATGCAGCGAACACCGATCAGGACCGCAAGGACGACATCAAGGTGGGCGGTCACCAGGCCTCCTCCGCGTCCATGATCAGCCTGATGACCGCCTTGTGGTTCCACCATCTCGGACCGGCCGACCGGGTGGCGGTCAAGCCACACGCCTCCCCCGCCTTCCATGCAATTCAGTACCTCCTCGGCAATCTGGACCGCTCCTACCTGACTCGGCTACGGGAGTTCGGCGGCTTGCAGGCCTACCCGTCGCGGACCAAGGATCCCGATGTCATCGACTTCTCCACGGGGTCAGTGGGCCTCGGAGCGTCCGCGCCCCTGTTCGCCGGGCTCGTGCGCAGTTACGTGGATGCCCACTTCGGAGCGCGACCCCGCTCTCGCTTCATCTCGCTTATCGGTGACGCCGAGCTGGACGAGGGCAGCGTATGGGAATCCGTGGCGGATCCGGCGACGCAGGGTCTCGGCAACGTCATGTGGGTCGTCGACTTCAACCGGCAGTCGCTGGACCGGGTGATCCCCGGGATCCGGATCCAGCAGTGGAGAGCCCAATTCGAGGCACATGGCTGGCACGTTCGCGAGGTCAAGTACGGGTACCGGATGCGCGAGGCATTCTCCCTAGGGGGGGGCGAGGTCCTGCGTGAGTGGATCGACCAGATGCCGAATGAGCAGTACCAATCCCTGTTCGCGCTCAGCGGCACGGATCTCCGGGAGCGCTTCGTCGATGGGGCCCCACTCGAGGTCGGTTCCGTCATCTCCCGGTACGACGACGACGACCTGCGCACGGTCGTGACGGACCTCGGCGGCCACGACATGCGGGCGCTGCTCGAGGCCTTCGGCGAGTGCGATGCGGTCAAGGACCGCCCATCGGTCGTGTTCGCCTATACGGTGAAAGGGTGGGGCCTGCCCATGGCTGGTGATCCCCGCAACCACTCATCACTCCTCTCGGCCGAGCAGATCGATCGGCTACGTGAGGTATCGGGACTCGGCATTGAAGCGGAGTGGGATCGCTTCGATCCTTCATCCGCCGAGGGCATCCTCTGCGCACGACGCCGCGAGGAGCTGACCCGCCCAGGAACATCGCAGGCGGACGCCATCTCGGTGCCGGGTTCGACCATGGAGCGCTCTCCGATGCGCGCCATCTCAACGCAGGAGGCGTTCGGGAGAATCCTCGTCGATCTCTCCCGCCTCGAGAACGTCGCGCCCTACTTGGTCACGACGGCACCGGATGTGGCGACGTCCACCAACCTGGCCGGGTTCATCAACAGAGTCGGCGTCTTCAGCCCGGAACCGCGGCGAGCGTGGAACGCGGACCCCGTTCTGAAGTGGGCCGAGGGACCGACCGGCCAGCACATTGAGCTGGGAATCTCGGAGATGAACCTGTTCCTGCTCCTCGGCCAGCTGGGCCTGTCGTGGGACCTATCCGACCAACCCCTGTTGGGGATCGGCACCGTCTACGACCCATTCGTGCTGCGCGGACTGGACGCGTTCGTGTACTCGGTCTACTCCGGCGCCCGCTTCGTCCTGGCCGGCACGCCGTCCGGGGTGACACTCGCACCCGAGGGTGGCGCGCACCAGTCCACCATCACGCCGTCGGTCGGCCTGGAGATGCCCGGATTGACGTTCATCGAGCCGGCTTACGCGTCCGCATTGGACTGGCTGCTCTGCGATGCACTCGCGAACGTCGGGGGAGGCGCCGCCCGAGCGGCCGAGGCCGGGGAGCAGGGTTCCTACTACTTCCGCCTCACCACGCGCCCCATCGACCAGGCCCCCTTCGAGGCAGCGAGGGCGCGGCTCGGCGAGGCGGTCTTGCGTCGCCAGGTCCTTGCCGGCGCCTATCGGCTTTACGAACCTGGCCCTGTCGGCACCGGGATCCCCGACGGCCCGCCCGCGCCCCGGGTGCACATCGTCGCGGTCGGCGCGGTCGTCCCTGAGGCGCTGGCAGCCGCTGTCGAGCTGGCCGACGAGGGCATCGCGGCAAACGTGGTCGAGTTCACCTCGTCGGACCGGGTCTTCAAGGCCTGGCAGCGCACCATTCACGTGGCCGTCCGCACCGCCAGCACCCCCTCAACCCCAGGAGTACTGCGGGCGGCCATGCCGTTTCGGGCTCCGGTGGTTACGGTCCATGACGGTTCCTCGCACCACCTGGCGTGGGTCGGGTCCGCCCTCGGCGTTCCTTGCGTGAGCCTCGGAGTCGACTCGTTCGGCCAGTCCGGTCGCATAGCCGACTTGTACCAAGCCCATGCCCTCGAATCCGGAGCCATCGTCAACGCTGCGCTCGCATCCCTGAGCCTGGCATGAGAGCGGCTCAGTACGACCGGCTCGGGCCGGCCGCCGACGTCCTGTCGATCGTGGAGCTCGACGACCCCGAGCCCGGACCTGGCGAGGTGCGAGTCGAAGTCTCGTTCTCGGGTGTAAACCCGACGGACTGGAAGCGACGGACCGCAGGTCCGCTCGCCCCCGGGCCTGCCCAGATACCCAACCAAGACGGCGCGGGGATCATTGACGCCGTGGGGGCCGGCGTGTCGACCCAGCGCCTCGGCGAGCGGGTATGGGTGTTCCATGCAGCATGGAATCGCCCCGGGGGCACGGCAGCCGGCTACGTGTGCGTCCCGGGAGCCCAGGCGGTGACGCTGCCGGAGGGCGTGTCCATGGAACTGGGCGCCTCCCTCGGCATCCCGTACATCACGGCGCACGCCGCCCTCACCTACGACGGCGACATTGCCGACGCGACCGTGCTGGTCACCGGAGGTGGCGGGGCAGTGGGGCATGCGGCAATCGAGCTCGGGGCATTCCTGGGCGCAGACGTCATAGCGTCGGCCAGTACCCCTGAGAAGGCCCAGGTCGCCCGTGCCGCAGGAGCCAGGGCGGTCCTGGACTACCGGAGCCCCGACTACCTGACGGACTTGAGGGCCACGGCGCCGATGGGCGTCGACCGGATCGTCGAGGTCGCCCTCGGTGCCAATATCGCCGCGTCCCAGGCAGTCTTGAGGCCAGGAGCCGTGATTGTTGCCTACGCCTCCGAGGCGACGGACCCGGTCCTGCCGGCACGAGCGCTCATGACGCTCAACGCACAGGTGCGGTTCCTGCTGGTCTACACGCTTCCCCAGGATCGGATCCAGGCAGCTACGGCGGACATCAGCCAGGCCCTGGGGGAGGGCCTGATCACGTCCCTGCCGACCGTCGTCTACCCGCTCGAACAGATCGCGTTGGCCCACGAGGCGGTGGAGACGGGGACCTTCGGACGCGTGCTGGTGGACGTGCGGTCCTCATGATGACCGCGCCCAGGGCGGACGTCGCTGTCATCGGACTCGGCGCCATTGGGCTGCCCGTGGCCATCAACGCCGCGATGGCTGGTTTTCGAGTGCAGGTGTGGAATCGCAATGCGCCGCGCACCGCTGCGGCGGTCCACGCCGGAGCCATCCTCGCCGACAGCCCCAGTGACATCGACGCGCCGATCGTCCTGAGCGTCCTTCCCGATGCTTCCCAGCTCGACGAAGTGCTGACGGCCGGGCTGGAGACGGCCCTGCGCCATGGGGACGTGCTCGTGGTGATGAGCACGGTGTCACCAGCGGCGATGACTCGACTTGCCGCCCGCCTGGCCGCTGCTGGAGTCCACGTGGTCGATGCTCCCGTCAGCGGCGGAGACGTCGGGGCCCAACAAGGCACGTTGTCCATCATGGTGGGCGGGGCGGCCGAGGACCTTGAGCGGTGCCGTTCCGTACTCGAATCCATCGGCAGCAGAATCGAGCACATGGGTGCACTGGGAACCGGGCAGATGGCCAAGGCATGCAACCAGGTCATCGTTGGTGCGACCCTGGCCGCGATCGGCGAGGCGCTGACGATCGGCCGCGCCGCAGGGCTTCGCACTGATCAGCTGCTGGATGTCCTGGGCGCAGGCATGGCCGGATCGCGTGCCATGGAGATCAAGCGCGAGAAGTACCTTTCCGGCGACTTCACTCCGGGCGGCAGTTCGGCCAACCAGCTCAAGGACCTCCGCATCGCGCTTGATGCCGCATCAAGCCTTGGATGCCCGCTTCCGCTTACATCGGTCGTGACAGGTCTGTACGAGCGTCATGCAGACTCTGGTCGGGCCGACCTCGACCACAGCGCAATCGTCCTAACTGCTGAGGAAGGCCGGCTACAGAACTAGGGCGTGTTGACCACGAAACCCAACTGCTCGCCATTCAGCCAGCGGCGGATCTGCGCCTCAACCAAGAGCCGAGCACGCGGCACGAAAGCCGACGTATCACCCCCCACGTGAGGGCTGACAAGGACGCCGGGAGTTCGCCACAGCGGATGGTCCGCCGGCAGGGGCTCAGGATCGGTCACGTCCATCGCGGCACGCAGTCGACCACTTTGCACGTGGTGCAGCAGGGCGTTCGTGTCGACGACACTGCCCCGGGCCATGTTCACCAAGAGAGCTGTGTCGCGCATTCGGCCGAGGAAGGCGTCATCGACGAGCAAAGTGGTCTCGGAATTGAGGGGGACCGCCACGACAACGATGTCCGCCCAGGGCAAGAGGTCATCAAGCTCCTCGGCTCCGCGGATGCCGGGCCGGGCCGTCCGGCCCATGAGGATCAGGTCGGTCTCGAACGGCTCGAGACGGGCTGCGATGGCCCGACCCACACCACCCACTCCCAGGATCAGGATGCGACGGTCCGCCAGCGAGGGGCGCCGCGCGTGAAGCCAGGTTCCGTCCGGCATCGCCCGCGCGAAGTCATCAATCCCGCGCAGGGACGCAAGAATCAGACCGACGGCCAACTCAGCCGTGCTGGCATCGTGTACGCCCGCGGCGTTGCACAGCACGACGTTCGGGGGCACGATCGGAAGGGCAGCATCGAAGCCCGCGGTCAGGAGCTGGACGACCTGCAGGTTAGGCATCCTGCGAATGAGGTCGAGAGTGGATGGCGGGCCTAGGTATGGCGCCACGTAGAAGCCGACCTGCGTGAGGTCCACATGGGGCCTCACTCCGTCGAAGTCCACGTCATCCATGCGCACATCGACATCCGCGGGCCGCATGTCAGACGGGAGCAGGACCGAGAGCATGGGTGGGCCTCCCCAAGGATGGCAACTCGCTGGCGGTCCGCACGCTATCGCTCGGTCCCTCTGGACACTAAGCCCCCATCGGGCTATCCTCCTGACTATGTCAGGTAAAACGAACGCTGTCAGCCTTCTGGACCGGCGAGCCACTCGTCGCGCCGCGTCACGAGCGGAGATCGTCGAGGCGGCCTGGCTGCTCGTCCGCGAGGAGGGCCTGGCCGGGCTGTCGATGAGGGACCTCGGTGATCGCGTGGGCATGCGCGCACAGTCCGTCTACTCGTACTTCGACTCCAAGGACGACATCTACGACGCGATGTTCCGGCAGGGATACGAGGAACAGTTGGCCTGGATGGCGGACGACGAGGAGGCCGCCGGTGGTTTTGAGGATCCAGCCACCCGACTGCGCGTGATGGCCCATCGCTTCTTCGCGTTCTGCACAGCGGATCCGGTGCGGTATCAACTCCTCTTCCAGCGCACGCTCCCCGGGTTCGAGCCCTCGGCCGCCAGCTATGCGGTGGCGTTGGCGGCACTGGAGCAGATGCACGCCGGCTTCGCCCAGGCCGGCATCACCGACCCCGCTGCGGCCGACCTGGCGACCGCCGTCCTGACCGGGTTGACCAGCCAGCAGCTCTCGAATGATCCGGGCGGCATGCGGTGGGAACGTCTCGTCGATCGCGCCGTGACGATGCTGATCCGCGAGATCGCACCCCACCTGCTAGCCAAGCCCGACAAGCCCACCACTCGAGTGCGGAGGACGCCATGACCACCACTGACCGACGTGTCACCGACCTTGGCCATCTGGCCCCGATCGGCCATGACGACGGCATGGCCCTGTTCGCGGTCGAACTCCGACGCAACCTGGACCTCATGCGCGGCCTCGACGAACAGGACTGGTCCAAGCCCACCGACTGCCCGGCCTGGGATGTGCGCCTGCTCTACCTGCACGTCCTTGGGGCATGCGAGTCCGGGGCGTCGATCCGCGAGTTGCTCCATCAGCTGCGCGCGGCGCGTGCCTTCCAGAAGGCGAACGGCGGTCCGCAAGAGGCGGCGCTGTCGTCGGTCCAGGTGGCTGAGCGACTCGATCTGTCCCCCGACGAGCTCATCGCCCGCTTCGGCGCAGTCGCGCCCAGGGCCGTGCGCACGCGCACCCGGCTGCCGAGCCTGCTGCGCCGGGCCAGCCTCAGCGTCGACGGGCCCGTCGCGGAGAAGTGGACGCTCGGCTACCTCGTCGACGTCATCTACCTGCGCGATGCGTGGATGCACCGCGTCGATGCATCGCGGGCGACGGGAGTTCCGCTCGTGCTCACGGCCTCTCACGACGGCCGCATCGTCGCTGACGTCGCGGCGGAATGGGCGCGGCGCCACGGACGCCCGGTCACCCTCGAGCTGACCGGGGCAGCCGGGGGGCGCTTCACCGCCGGGGGCGGCACGGACGAGCCGGTTGTCCTCGACGCGGTCGAGTTCTGCCGGGTGCTGGCCGGCCGCGAACGGGGCGAGGGCCTCCTCGCCACGATCGTTCCGTTCTGAGAGCCGCTACCAGCAGCCGACCATCGTGGCGGCGAGACCGTCGAGCGCGCGACGGGTTGCCAGTTTGGAGTAGGCCGTCGGAGGTTCGTTGACGATCATCGAGAAGATCAGCTTGGGACCTGCATCCGGCATCGCGATGCCGGACAGGGCGATGACGTCGTAGAGGGTCCCCGTCTTGGCCTGGATCCGGCCGGAAGCGCACCGAGAGGGCCAGGTGTCATAGCGGCCATAGGCCGTCGTCAGGGTTCCGCTGACACCGGCGATCGGCATCGCGTTCGCGGCGAACATGGCGGTGAAGCGCTCATGCTGCGCGATCCGAACGACCCGCAGGAGAGCGGCGAGGAAGGCCGTGGTGAGCCGGTCCTTGCGCGACAGGCCGCTTCCGTCCAGAATGCTGACCCCCGTGGTGTCCACGCCGAGGGCGGCGAGGGCCTGGTACGCGGCTGCGATGCCCCCCTCCCAGCTTCCCTCGAGGCCCGAGGCCAGCGCAACCTGGCGGAACAGCACCTCGGCCACATTGCTCTCCGATTCGCGCAGCATGACGTGGACCGCCTGGCCAACCGTGTGGCCGGACGATCGTGCGAGGACCCGCGCCCCCGCCTGCGCGTCCTCGTTCGATCCCACGCGTGCATTCAGGCCTAGGGAGCGCAGGGCCGCGGCAAACCGGAGTGCAGCGTTGAGACTCGGATGCTCACTGATGTCGCCGCGAATCGCCAGAGCCTGAACAGCCGCGAGTCGATAGCGGTCGTAGCCATCCGTCCACCCGGGACCCGAGGATGGCGCCGGGAACAGGTCGCCGTCGACATGCACGACCACTGCTCCCGCGGAGCCCACTTCGCGCGCTGTCTGGCTAGCCAGTCCGGCGATATCCGCCGCTGACAGCAGGGGATCCCCGGCCCCTTGCAGGATGACGTGGCCCGGCCGCGCGCCCGCAAGGACCTTCGTGGTGAATCGCGTGCGCCGGTCCATCGTCGCCAAGGCTGTCGCGGCCGTGACGATCTTCATGTTGGATGCTGCCCGCATGGGTCGGTTGGGTGCGTGAGCGGAGAGCACCTCTCCGGACTCCCCATCGATGACGATCAGGGAAACGTTGTCTCCGATGCGCGGATCGTCAAGTCGGTGCTCGATCAGTGCGTTCATCACCCTTGCCGAACCGGCTGCGTGGTCGGGTTCGGTCGCCAGAATGTTGGGTGCGAAGGCCACGCCGGATAGCAGGACTATCGGGAGTGCGACGGAGACCATGCCCGCCATGGGGCGCTTCACCTCCCCCATGCTCCGCCAGTCGGGCGGTTTCACCAAATCACCTCATTGCGAGGACTGAGGCGTCGGCTACACCGCGGACCAGCCGCTGTCGGTCGGGAGGATCGCGCCACTGATGTTGCTTGCGGCGTCGGACGCGAGGAACACGATCGCGGCAGCCACTTCGTCCGCTTCGGCAATCCGCCCCACCCCGACGAAGTACGGGCCGAGGGCCGCGGGGCCCAGGCTTCCCTCGACCGAGGGAACGACGATGCTCGTGGCGGTGCCGCCCGGGGCCACCGCGTTGACCCGGATGCCGCGATTGCGGTACATGATCGCGGACGACTTGGTGAGCCCGACGATGCCGTGCTTGGACACGGTGTAGGCGGTGCCCGCAGCGCTGCCACGAAGTCCGGCCTCCGAGCAGGTGTTGACGATCGCGCCCTTGCCCTGGGCGAGCATGTATGGGACGACCGCCCGGGTGAGCATGAACGGCCCGGTGAGGTTGACTCCGAGGACCCGCTCCCACTCCGCGTCGGTCACCTCGTCAGGGCCCGTCATGGCGTCCATGATCCCGGCGTTGTTGATGAGGACGTCGATTCCACCATGGACGTCGACTGCGGTCGACACCACGCGATCGACGGTCTCCTGCAGGCTGAGGTCCCCCGCCACCACGACCGCCTCGCCGCCCGACGCCTTGATCTCCTCGACCACGGCGTTCGCAGTGTCGGCGTTCAGGTCCGCAACGAGAACCTTCGCGCCCATGGCGGCGAACTGAAGGGCGGCCGCACGGCCGATGCCCGAGCCCCCACCGGTGACGATGACGCTGGCCTTGTCCAGGCCCATGTTGATGCTCATGGCCATGTCCCCTCTGGCCGATCGGCGGGTGCCGCGCACGCGTGCCCCGGCCACTCTCAGGGTAGGAGCCAGCCCGCACGGAGGCCACCCGGCGGATCCGGGTCGGCTCATATACCCCTAGGGGTATAGTTGCGACACCAGTCCTCGTGCGTGAAGGGATCCTCATGTGCCACCAAACCTCCTGCCGGGCGTGCAAGAAGGCCACCTGGGCAGGGTGCGGCCGACACCAGAACGACGTTCTCCGCGGGATCCCGAAGAGCCAACGGTGCTCGTGCACGCCGGCTGAGCGAGCCGCCGCCAAGGGCGGCTTCTTCTCCCGCCTGTTCGGCAGCTAACCACCGGAAGTCGTCGTGACGGCAACGTCGCCCTACCGGCATCCGGCCTGGTTCGGGTCGGTCATGGGAACCGGCGCGCTGGCGCTGGCGCTGTCCGCGCAGGCGGCCACCTGGGGATGGGCGTGGGCGAACACCCTCGGCCAGGCGACGCTCGCACTGGCAAGCGGCCTTGCCCTCCTCTTGCTGCCCCGCTATGCCACTCGGCTGGCCGACGGCGGTGGCCTCCGGGCCGAGCTTGCCGACCCCGGTCACGGCGCCATGCTGGCCACCCTTCCCGCGGGCCTGCTTGTGCTCGCGGCTGGCTGGGGCCGGATCGGGCCGACCCTCGTGCCGGAGCAGGTTGCCGTCTGGACGGCCGGAGTCCTGCTCGTCGCCGGCGTCGTCCTTGCCCTGGCCATCGGGCTGGGCTGGTCTGCCTCGATGCTGCGCGGTACGCAGGGCCTCGAGGCAGTAAACGGCGGCTGGCTCATCCCGCCCGTCATGAACCTGCTGGTTCCGCTGGCCCTCGCTCCCCTGATCGTGGCCATCCCGACGGCCGCACCGCTGCTCGTGCTGATCGGCTTCGCGTTCTACGGCGCGGGCGCGATCCTCTTCCTAGCCATCCTCACGCTCCTCGTCGCCCGGCTCGCTCTGCGCGATCCCATGCCCGCCGGCATGGCCGCGTCACTGTGGATCCCCCTCGCGCCGGCAGGGGTGCTTGGCCTGGCGCTGCTTCGACTCCTCCAGGCGGCTGCCGAGGCCGGTGTCAGCGGATTGCCCAGTCCTTCGGCAGCTATCCCGGTGGCGGCGATGGGGATCGGCTTCGGGCTGTGGTGGGCCGCATTCGCCGGATGGGAACTCCGCCGCATCCGTCGTGGCGGGGGCGTGCCGGTCCACCCCGGCTGGTGGGGCTTCGTGTTCCCGGTCGCCGCCATGGCGCTGTCGATCACGGCGGTGGGCGCAGCGACTGACGTCTGGCTGGTCGAAGCCGTAGGGCTGCTGGCCACGGCCGCGCTGGTCGTGCTCTGGTGCTACGTCGCGGTGCGCACCATCCGGATGCTGGGCCGGACTAGTCGCCCCTGACGGCCGCATCGACAGTGGGCAGCAGGACGGTGAATGTCGCTCCGCTGGCGCCATCGGAGGCCACCGACACGCTTCCTCCGTGGGCGGCCACCAGCTCGCGCACCACGGCGAGCCCGATTCCCGAGCCGGCCTCGCCCCGGTCCGCAACACCACGCCACAGCCGCTCGAAGACGTGCGGCAAATCGGCAGCGGCGATCCCTGGCCCGGTGTCTGAGACCGTCACCCGGGCCGAGCCGTCGTTGGCCGTGACCCGAAGCAGGACGGAGTCTCCGGGGCGGCAGTAGCGGACGGCGTTCGCGAGCAGGTTGCCCACCGCCTGGTGCAGGCGATCGGCGTCCGCATTCACGAGCACGTGCGGCGCAGCGTCACAGTCGAGGGCAATGCCGGCAGCGTCGAACGAAGGCCGGGCAGAACGGGCGGCATCCTCCACCAGGCGACCGATATCGATCGGCACCCGCCGAAGCGACATGGCAGCCGACTCAGCAGACGAGAGTTCAGCGAGGTCCCCCACAACCCTGCCCAGCCTCACCGACTGGGCGTGCAGCGCGGCGATGCGGTCGGCGTCGGGCACGACAAGCCCGTCACGCAACTCCTCCAGCCCGGCCTGCAGCGCGGCGAGCGGTGTTCGAAGCTCGTGAGCGATGTCCGCGGACATCCGACGCCTTGCCTCCTCTGAGCGCACCACGTCGTCGGCCGTGGCATCAAAGGCACGGGCCAGTGCGCCGAGTTCGCCCGGGGCAGACGAGTCGGCCGGCAGCGAACGGGCTGTACGGTCGCCGGCCGCGAATGCCCGTGATGCTGCGGACAGGCGCACCAGGGGACGCGAAATCCGCCCCGACACGTACCACGCCATAGCGAAGGCGACCAACCGCGCGGCGACGGCGGCGGCGAGGATCCAGGCCCAGGCGATGGTCTGCGCCGTCGAGGTGCTGGGAGCGCCGAAACCCAGTCGTACCGTGCCCACGGTTGCGCCATCGACCACCACCGTTGCGGTGACGCCGCCGCGCCCCTGAGTGCCGCGCCCCATCCCCTGCATCATCGATTCCGTGGCTATTGCCTCCGGCATGGCCACCGGGTCACCCGCCGCGTCCCATACCTGCAGGCCAGCACCGGCCGCGCCGGCAATGGCAACCGGTCCGCTCATGTCGGCGCCGACCCAGCCTCCGGCTGCCCCATACGCCAGTGCCGCGGCGCTGGCCGTGGCCTGCGCGGCCGCCGTGCGCTGGTCGTCCTCCCCCGCCGTCAGGCCGCGCGCGGTGCCGATCAGGGCGGCGACGGTCAGGACGATCACAGACGATAGGGCGACCAGCACGAAGGCGGCCAGCAGCCGTCGTCCGAGGGGGCCTAGGCCGGAACCCGGCTCACGTGTCACGGTCGAGCCCCATCCGGTAGCCCATCCCCAGCACCGTCTCGACGACGGTAGCGCCGTCCGCCCCGAGCTTGTGGCGGAGGTTCTTGACGTGCGAGTCGATCGTCCGCTCGTAGCCGGAGAACTCGTAGCCCCGAACGCGGTTGACCAATTCGCTTCGGGAGAACACCCGCCCGGGGGCGCTGGCAAGTGCGGTGAGCACTCCCCATTCCGAGGGCGTCAGGCCGATTGCGCGGCTACCCACCCATGCCTCGTGCCGACGGGTGTCGATGCGCAGCCGCCCGTCCCCGAACGACTGCGTCTCCTGGCCAGGCCGCTCGGTCGCATGCCGGCCAAGGACGGCACCCACGCGCAGGACGACCTCCTGAGGGCTGAAGGGTTTCGTGACGTAGTCGTCCGCGCCACGCTCAAGGCCCCGGATCCGGTCCTCGACTGCACTGCGCGCCGTGAGTGCGATCACGGGTATGCCGATCGCCGCAGCGAATGCCAGGACCTCGAAGCCATCGATGTCCGGCAGCCCGAGGTCCAGCAGGACCAGGTCCGGCGCATCGCTCCCAAGGTAGGCCAGCGCCTCGGCGCCCGTTCCGGAGCTCAGCACCGCGTAGTCGGCCCGCTCCAGGTACCGGCGCAGAAGGTCCCGGATGTCGCGCTCGTCCTCGACGACCAGCACGGTGGGCACCTGCCCATCCTGCCCAGCGACAGCGCGCGACGCAGCCCGCACCGGAATCTCCACACGACCTCCATGCGCGACACATTCCGTCCCCACCCGACCGGCACATCCTGCGAAGTGACGGAAGACCGCACCCAGCACTGAGCTGGACCGAGCAAGGAGAACACCATGATCCGCACCCGAACGATCATCGGCCTGGCGGCCGCCGGCGTCACGGCGCTCGCCGTCGCCGCAACCCCGGCCCTCGCCGCCACCGCAGCGTGCCCGCCCGATGGCAACGGTCCGAACGGCGCGTCGCAGTACGGAGTCGGCCAGGGCGGGATGGGCCAAGGCGGGATGGGCCAGGGCGGGATGGGCCAGAACGGAACCGGCCAGGGCGGGATGGGCCAGGGTGCTGGCACGGCCGGCTGGGTCGCGGCGCCATCCGGCACCCTCACGGCCAGCCAGCGCACGGAGGTGGCAGCCATGGCAGAGGAGGAGAAGCTCGCCCATGACCTGTACGTGGCACTCGCGGCCAAGTTCCCGACGGCCTACCAGTTCAGCCGCGTTGCGCGCGCCGAGACGGCGCACCTGAATGCGGTCCGTGTCCTCATGACCAGGTACGGGATCACCGATCCGACCGCAGGCCGCGCTGAAGGCGACTTCGCGTCCAGCACCTTCCAGGCGATGTACGACAGCCTGCTCGCCAGCGCCACGACAACGGCCTCGGCCCTCGCGGCCGGCATCGCGGTGGAGAAGGCGGACATCGCCGACCTCACGACCGCCCTGTCGACCGTCACTGCGCCGGACGTCGTGCAGGTCTACACGAACCTGCGCACCGCTTCACAGCACCATCTGGCCGCATTCGGCGGGTAACGGCACCGCTTGAGGAGGCTCCCACGCGATCGCGAGGTCCATGTGGGAGCCTCCTCGGCATGGTCCTGCGGACGATCGAGGAGTACTACGACGCTGTCCCGCGCCCGCTAGCGGCAGCCGAGGACATCGGTCCGTTCACCCTGTTCGTCAGCACGGATCCGGCCGGCTGGCCCTACTACGCCCGGCCCCGGATCGACTGGGGTGGGGCCTTCACCGTCGAGGATGTATCTGCGATCCAGCGGCGCCAGCGAGATCTCGGCATGCCGGAGTCCTTCGAGTGGGTGGACGAGGTCACGCCCGGCCTCCTCCCGGTGGTCCGGGCAAGCGGCCTCAACGTTGAACTATGCCCCCTCCTCGCACTTCCCCCGGGCACCCGCATCGCCGCGCCTTCGCCATCGAGCCCCATGCGGATCGAGACCCTCGCGGCCGACTCGCCTGACCTCGCCGGCGCCGTCGGCGCGGTCGCGGCAGCCTTCGCGAACGAGGACACGTGGCTCCCACGGGATACCGGGTCCTGGCCGACGCGGATCGCGTCGGGACTCGTGATCAAGGTCGGGGCGTTCGACGACATCGGGGCCGTCGGCGGAGGATCGCACTCCCCGCGCGGCACGACCACGGAACTCACCGGCATCGGCGTCATCCCGCGAGCACGTCGACGAGGCATCGGCGCCGCGCTCACCGCCCACCTCACCCAGGATGCGCTCGCTCGTGGCGTGACGACGATCTTCATGTCGGCGCAGGACGACAGCGTCGCCCGCGTCTACGAGCGCATCGGCTTCGTCCGCGTCGGCACCGCCTGCATCGCTACCTCCGCACCGTGATGGTCTTCGTCAACGTGGCCACGGCATAGGCGGTCGACTGCTCCGCGCGGGGGGTGAACACCGCGGTGACGGTATAGACGCCGGGCAGCACGCCGTACGGGAGCCTCCACATCCGGCGGGCAACGCCGTTGCGATTGATCCGCTTGCCCGCCGCGACGACCCGGACCTGCTGCCCCGCCGAGTTGACGAGGACAATCCGCACCGTCCCGAGCACGGCCGTGCTGGTGAACCGCACGGCGTAGGTGCGGACCGCCCCGCGCCGGACCCGGACGGGACTGCGCAGGGTGGCCGTCACGCCCGCTGCGACCGTGACCACCTGACCGCCACTGACCGCCGGCGGCACGGGCACCGCGGGAAGGGCGTCTATGGCCACCAGCGCACTCGATGCGGCGGTGCTGGCTGTCCCGTTGAGGTTGGTCGCTCGGACCAGCACCCGCAGCCGCAGGCTGGCATCGGCCGCGACGATCGCGTAGGTGGCCGCCGTGGCGCCCGCGATGTCAGCGCACGACGATGCTTCGCTCGTACTGCAGCGCTGCCACTGGTACGTGTACGCGGAGGGGCGTCCGGACCATGATCCCGCGCTCGCGGTCAACGGCTGGCCCACCTTGGTTCCCGATGACGTGATCACCGGCACGGCGGTCGACGCCGGCACGACCCCGGTCAGCACCCGGCCCACCCGGTTGCCCGCCGTCTCGGTGAACCAGATGTTGCCGTCGGCCGCCACGGTGATGCCGGTCGGCGTACTGCCGGGCGTCGGGACGGGGTACTGCGTGATCACGCCGGACACGGTGATCCGCGACACCTTGTTCGCGCCTGGCTCGGTGAACCACAGGTTGCGGTCCGGGCCGGTCACGATCTGCGCCGGGTTGCTTCCTGCCGTGGGCAGGCCGAACTCGGAGATGAGCCCCGCAGGGGAGATCCTCCCGATGCGGTTGCCGAGCGACTCGGTGAACCACAGGTTTCCGTCCGGGCCGGCAACGATGCCCGCCGGGGCCGAATCGGCGGCCGGAAGCGGGTAGCTGGTGATCGTTCCGGCGGTCGTGATGCGGCCAATGGCGTTCGCCGACCGCAGCGTGAACCACAAGGCCCCGTCAGGGCCGCTCGTGATCGAGTCCGGCCCGGCTCCGGCGGCAAGGTCGAACTCCGTGACAGCCCCTGCCGTCGTGATGCGGCCGATCCGGTTGCCCGCAAACTCCGTGAACCAGAGGGCTCCGTCCGGTCCGGCCGTGATGGACCGGGGCTGCGACCCGGCCTTGGGCAGGTCGTAGCCGACAGCGGCCCCGGTCGAGGTGGTCACGGCGGTGATCCGGTTGGCGGTCTCCTCCGCGAACCACATGCGTTGGTCCGGACCAAGCGCGATCCCGGCCGGTCCGGTGCTCGGCGAACCGCCGGACAGGATCGTCGCAAGCGTGCCATCGAGCGACGACTTGGCCAGTCGCGCGCCGCCCCTCAACGTGATCCACAGTGCGCCGTCGGCGTCCGCAGCGATGGAGTGAGGCTGCATCGCGGCATCGCCGAAGGCGAATTCCCGGACATCGCCCGTGGCCGCCACTGACCAGGGTGCACCCACCACACCCGATGCCAGGAGCGTGGACGACACGGCGACGAAGGCACCGAGGCGCAGGTATCGAACGGAATCCACAGCGGGCCTCCTACAAATCGGGGAACACCACCACTCTCGTCCCCCCGGCATTGCGGTCCCCGATGCGACATGTCGCAGGAATGTCGCAGGCCCGTCTGTGACCGGATTGCCGCATGGTTTGCCTCACGGGTTTGGACGAAGCCCCCGTGACGAGGATTGAATGGCCTCATGGCACGTTCAGCGCTCGTCGTCGAGGACGACCCCGCAATCCGGCTGGTCCTGCGGACCACCCTCGAGGACGAGGGGTACCTGGTCCTCGAGGCCGAGACGGGCGAGCAGGCGCTGCTCGTCGCCTCGGACTCGGCCATGGACATCGTGCTGGTCGACCTCAGGCTCCCCGGGATCCACGGCCTCGACCTGATCCGCAACCTGCGGGCAAGCAGCCAGGTGCCCATCCTCATCGTCACCGCGCAGACCGACAGCCACGACGTCGTCGCCGGGCTCGAGGCGGGTGCTGATGACTACGTCACCAAGCCGTTCGTCGCGAAGGAGCTCACCGCCAGGATCCGCACGGTGCTTCGTCGATCCACCCAAGGCCCCGAGGACCCGTCGACTCTGACCTGCGGACCCATCGAGCTGCGGCCGAGCACCGCGGAGGTGTTCCGCGATGGCACACCGATCACGGTCTCTCGCATCGAGTTCCACGTCCTCGAAGAGTTGATCGGAGCGCGGGGCACGGTGCTCAGCCGCGACTACCTCCTGCGCAAGGTCTGGGGTTACAGCAGCGCCGGCGACGGACGAGTCGTCGACAACCTCATCTACCGCTTGCGCAGCAAGATCGAGGCCGACCCGGGCCACCCGACCCTGCTGCGGACCGTGCGCGGCTTCGGCTACCGGATGACGGACTAGTCATGCGGCGCGGCCCGGGGCTTGCTCCCCGATGAGGCTGCGGCTGCGCACGCGTATTGCGCTGTCATTCGCCTTGCTCTCGTTCCTCATCGCCAGCGTCATCTCCGCGATCCTCTACCTCTACGCCAGCGACTACCTCATCGGCCAGCGGCAGAATGCCGCCCTGACGCGTGCCGTTCTCGATGCGCGAGCCGCAGCCAACGGCCTCGCGAGCGGTGCCTCCCCGGAGGCCGCACTGGCACTTGTCCCCTCCGTCGGTACCTCGGTGCAACTGCTGACTGTCGACGGGGAGTGGTTCGGGCCAACCAACGAGATGGTCCCCGACCTCCTCCCCGAGGCCCTGCTCACGCAAGCACGACCCGCTGGCGCATCGCAAAGAATCGCCGTCGCCGGGACTCCGTGGTTCGCGGTCGCAATCCCGGCGGGACCGGGCATGTACGTCGAGGTCTTCCCGTTGCGGGACCTCGACGCCATCTTGCGCGGGGTCGCCTGGGTGCTGGTCGCCATGAGCCTGTTCGCCGCTGGCGTCGGATGGGTGATCGGACGCGTTGCCTTCGGCCGCATCCTGGGTCCAGTGCGCCGGCTGGGTGGCGGCGCACGCCTCATCGCCGACGGCCAGCTCGACACCCGGATCCCCCTCACTGGCGACCCCGACCTTGACCCGATCGCCTCATCATTCAATGAGATGGCGCACGCGGTGGAGGAGCGGATCGAGCGCGAGCAGCGGTTCAGCGGAAATGTCAGCCACGAACTGCGGTCTCCGCTGACAGCGATCCAGGGGACCGCCGAATTGCTCGAGTCACGCGGTGACCGGCTCCCGGATCGCGAGCGAAGCCTCGTGGTTGTCCTGGGCGACCAGGTCCGCCGGCTGTCCCAGATGCTGCTGGACCTGCTCGAGATCAGCCGGATTCAGGGGGACGATCCCGCCGAATGGGAGATGGTCGACGTGGCGTCCTTGTGCCGCGAGGTCCTGGCCCACCGGGGCCTGGCCGAGTCCCTCGTCGTTGGGGCGCAGCCGCTGCTGCGGACGGACGCCCGAAGGCTGGAGCGGATCGTCGGGAATCTGGTCGACAACGCGGAACGCCACGGTCACGGGGTGGTGCAGGTCGGCATCGTCGCGACGAGCCGGGACGCCGCCATCTACGTTGACGACGCCGGTCCCGGTATCGAGGACGACGTGCGCGAGCGGTTGTTCGAGCCGTTCGCCCGCGGCTCGTCCGCGGAGCCCACGGCGGGGGCCGGCCTGGGACTGGCCATCGTCCGCGAGCAGGCAGGTGCGCTCGGCGGCACGGTCATCGTCGAGGCGTCGCCTCAAGGCGGTGCCCGGTTCACCGCACGCCTTCCGGTCACGGAGGAATCCACGTGACCGCGATGAACGGGGCACGACTGCTGGTTGCGGGCCTGTTCGTCGTCACATGCATCAGCGGATGCGGAGTACCAGTGCAGAACGACCCCGAACCGCTTCCGAACGATGTCGTGGGGACGGCCTTCGCGCCATCTGCCAGCACGCCCGCCCCGTAAGGCGTCGGTACGTCGCCGGACCATCACCTGTGTCGCAATCGTGTCGCACGTCGGCCGCGACTGTCGTATCCGGTTGGCCGCAGCGCGAAGCCGCCTGACACTCGTATGGACCGTCCCTCAATGCAGATGAGAGGAGCCTCCGCGTGCGATCCGCTCCCATCGCCGCTGCGATCGCTGCATCCGCGGTCGCTGCATCCGCCTTAGTGCTTGCACCGGCCCCGCCCGCGTCGGCTGCAGGGCCGATCGTTTGCACATCCACCGGAGGCACCACCGTCACGACGGTGATCGGCGGCATCCGCTACAACGTGGTCACCTTCACCGGCAACGGGACGTTCACCCCGGCGCAGTCGGTCAACGCGGACTACTTGGTCCTCGGGGGCGGAGGCGGCGGCGGCGGGGCCAACGGAGACAACGCCGGGGGCGGTGGCGGATCGGGTGAACTTGCCACGGGCACGGGCCTCGTCATCGGCGCAACCGGCCAATCAATCACGGTGGGGGCTGGCGGAAGCGCGGGCAACCGCAACACCATCGGAGGCCTGGGGGCGGCTAGCAGCATCGCGAGCCTCGTGAGCGCGGCTGGCGGCGGCGGCGGCGGCGCTGGCGCGGGCAACCCCAGCAACCGCACTGGCGACCCGGGCGCGTCCGGTGGCGGCGGAGCAGCGACGAGCGGCGTCGCGGGAACCGGCGGAAGCGCGACCGCGGGCAACGCTGGCGGCGACGCCCACTTCGACGCGACGGCCGCGAACCGGGCCGGCGGCGGCGGCGGAGGACCCGGCGGGAGCGGAAGTCCCGGCTCCAGCGGCACGGGCGGCGCCGGGGGAACGGGATCCGCTAGCACGATCACGGGCACATCGGTCACCTATGGAGGCGGAGGTGGCGGTGGCGCGCGGACGACGGGCGGGACCGGTGGCTCGGGCAACGGCGGCGCCGGCACGACGACGGGGAACGGCCTCGCCGCGACACCCAACCGCGGCGGTGGCGGCGGTGGCGCCTCCAACACCACGTCAGGGAACAAGGATGGCGGCGCCGGAGGTAGCGGTGTGGTCATCATCCGGTACCCCCGCTACTGCCTCACCCCCTCTCCTCCGACCTCCGCGGCCCTCGGCAGTGCCACGTTGTCGTGGGGGGCGCCGGTCTACGTGCCGGCGGGTGACCCCATCACGTCGTACACCGTGACCTACGCGGCCCAAGGGTCATCGTCCGACGGCGGCATCTACGCGCGCGGTTCCACCAGCACCAGCATCGACCTCAGCGCGCTAACCCTGGCGTCGTGCGGCACCGCCAACCCGGGTTGGACGTGCGTCCTCGGCAGGGGTGACCTCGTGAGCGGCACGACCTACAACATCCGCGTGTTCGCGCGTACGGCGACGAGCCTGGGCCAGATGACAGCCGAGATCCCGTACACGGTTCCGTAGCACTCTGACCCGCACCTCACAGAGGCGGCCACGCCGAATCCGCCGTGGCGAGCCAGTCCGAGTACGCGGGGCCGACGATTCGCGCACCGGCATCGGGCAGGAGTGCTCCGTCGCGAAAGGCGCGGCCCGTCGCCCCCGGGAGATGCAGGGGGGACACCATGATGCGCCTGCCGCGGGACCGGATGACCGTTCGCGCCAGGGCCACGATGTCCTCCTCACGCGGTCCGGCCACCTCGAACATCGCGTCCTGCGGTGGACGCGTAGCGACGTCCGCCAGTACCTCGCCGAGCGCCCGGGCTGCGACGGGCTGAGAGCGCATGACGGGGACGACCGCGAAGGAGCCCTTGCGGGTCTGGGCGACCACTTGCGCGGCGAACTCGTGGAACTGCGTTGCCCGGACGGTCGTCACCGACAGCGGTCCATCTCTTGCCACGGCCTCTTGGCGCACTTTCGCCGCGTAGTACCCGAAGCCCGGCACGCGGTCAATCCCCACGATGGACAGCACGACGAGGCGCTGGACACCGCTGCGGTGGCCGACGCGCTGCAGCCTTGCCGCGACGTCCTCGAAGAAGGACTGAGCGGTCGAGGCTCGCGTCGACGGCGGGCTCGTCGCATCGACGATCGCCTCCACACCGGCCAGGGCCTCCTCGAGGCCGTCGTCCCCCGTCAGGTCAACACCTGCGGCGCGGCTCAAGACCACGACCTCGTGCCCCGCGGCCTTGGTCGCACCCACGACGTAGCGCCCGGCCGTCCCGGTGCCGCCGGCTACCGCGATCCGCATCCGCCCTCGTCACCTCGGCCTTCTATGACGGCAGCGTGCCACGTCGCGGCCCGGTAGGGCAGCCTTGTCGGGTGGTCGCACAGCACAGTTGGGCGTCGTCCCCGGAGCGGCGCCGGATCATGCAGGCGATTCGAGGTCGCGACACAGCACCGGAACTCGCCCTCCGGCGACTCTTGCACGCCCGGGGCTTGCGGTACCGCGTCGACAGCCCGCCGCTGCCGGGCATCCGCCGCCGAGCCGACCTCGTGTTCGGTCCGGCCCGCGTCGCCATCTTCGTCGACGGATGCTTCTGGCACCGCTGCCCTGAGCACGCCACCGAGCCCCGCACGAACGTCGACTACTGGACGCCGAAGCTCGACCGGAACGTCGAACGCGACCGCGAGACCGATGCACTGCTCGCGCAGGCCGGCTGGGTCAGTGTGCGGGTATGGGAGCACGAGGATGCCGTCGTGGCCGCGCGACGCGTGGCTCGCATCGTCCGCCGGCGCAGGGCACGGTTGCTGGCCGCCCGATCGAGCGCGGCACGAGACCGGCGAATCGGGCGGCCCTAGC
Source organism: Actinomycetota bacterium (assembly GCA_030681835.1). Lineage (GTDB taxonomy): Bacteria > Actinomycetota > Actinomycetes > S36-B12 > S36-B12 > UBA10649. The sequence goes on along the minus strand of JAUXRN010000191.1, from coordinate 19,106 downwards.
CAGGACGAGCGACGGGGCTGAGTTCCTCGACCGCGGCCACCAAGGATTCCGGCGCCTCCCAGTTGACCATGTGCCCCGCACCCTCGACCCACGACATCCGGGCACCGGGGATCGCAGCGGCGAGCCGCTCCGACTGCCAAGGCGGCGTGGTCTTGTCCATGCGCCCGCAGATGACGATGGTCGGCACGGCGATCTCGCCGAGGCGATCCGCGCGGTCCTCCTCGGCGAACGCGACCAGGATGGGAAGCAGGGCCACGTGGTCCTGGGCCCGGAAGGTCTCCAGGAAGACCCGCACCATTGCGGGTGAGGGAGTCTCGCCCATCAACGATGCCCCGAACAACGTTCCGACGGTGTCGTTCGTGACCGCCTTCTGCAGGAGCCCCGAGCGCAACAACGGGATTTGCACCTTGTTCTGCGGGGCGTCCCGCGTGATGTCGCCGGAGAACGTGGCGAACAGCACGAGCCCGCTCACCCGCTGCGCGAAGCCGGGGACGTCGAGCATGGCGGTGATGGCGAGGAAGCCGCCCATCGAATGCCCCACCAGCACCGCGGTGTCAATGCCCAACTGCTCGAAGACCGCCAGGTAATCGCCCGCCATCGGCAGCGACCCGATGCCGTCCTCGCCGATGGTCGACTGGCCGTGGCCGCGCTGGTCGAACGCGACTACCCGGTAGCCCCGAGCCAGCAGGTCGTCCCAGACGAGGTTCCACTCGACCATGGCGACGGCGAAGCCATGGGCAAGGACGACCGTCGGCCCATCGCCAGCCACCACGACACGGATCCGGGTGCCGTCGGGGCGCTCAACGACGCGCTCCTCCCCCACAGGGTCCCGCCGCAGCACGTCGTACGGGTAAGGGTCGGCGGCAGTCTGGATTCGATGGGCGCGGCCCTGCGCCGACTTCGTCGCGACGGCCGCGCCCGCGACCGCAGCAGCGACCCCGGCCCCGATGACGAGTCCTGCTCTCATGGGCACTCCTATGCTCGGGGCGATCGTTCCATGTCCCGGATGGAGGTGCCCAGGTGATCGCGCTTCTGTTCGGCCTGCGCTTCCTGCTCGAGCTGTGCTTGGTCGCCGCCATGGCTCTCGTGGGCTGGGCGGCGTTCGACCAGCCGCTCGTGCGGTTCCTGAGCGCCCTCTCGCTTTCCCTGATCACCGCGGCACTGTGGGGCGTCCTGCTGTCCCCGCGCCGTCCCGTCGACCTGCCGCTCGCCGCCCGAGTAGGTGTCGAGTTGCTTCTCTTCGCGGCAGCGGCCGCCGGGCTCGCCGCTCAGGGGCGCGCAGTGTGGGGTCTCGCGCTACTGGTGGCCGAGGCGGTGGTGGTGCTCGCCCTGTTCGCGGTGGGCCATCCGCCGGGCAGCGACGTGGGGGTCAGCGGCTCGCAGCGTCCACGCGGGCAAGCAGGTCACTGACGAGCTCCCGCGTCTGGCGATACTCGTCAACCGAGGCCGATAGGCACCCGCCGACCGCTGCTGGAACGGTGGCCGCCTGCTCGCGCAGGGCGCGCCCGTGGACCGTGAGGGAGACCTCGACCGAGCGCTCATCTGACGCGGCTCGGGTGCGCGCGATCAGTCCGGCCGTCTCCAGCCGCTTGAGGAGTGGGGATAACGTGCCGCTGTCCAGGTGCAGCCGGCCCCCTATCTGGCCCACCGTGAGCGGATCGGACTCCCACAGAACGAGCATGACGAGGTACTGCGGGTAGGTGAGACCGAGCTCGGCAAGGACCGGCCGGTACAGGTCCGTGATGCCCCGATGCAGCCGGTACACCAGGAAGCACAGTTGGTTGTCGAGCAGCAAGGACTCGTCGACCCTGCCTCGCCCGGTCATTGCACAGGCTGCGCGAGCAGGGCCTCGATGTCGGGCTCGAGTGCCTCGGGCGAGGTCTGGGGGTTGAAGCGGGTCACCGTCGTGCCGTCCGGGGCGACGAGGAACTTGGTGAAGTTCCACTTGATGGACGAGCCGAGCAGGCCGCTGGTGTGATCCTTGAGGAAGGCGAAGACGGGGTGCGTGTCGGACCCGTTGACGTCGATCTTGGTGGACAGCGGGAAGTCGACGCCGAAGTTGATCCGGCAGAACTCGTCGATCTGCTCGTCGTCACCCGGCTCCTGGTGCCCGAACTGGTCGCACGGGAAGCCCAGCACGACAAGGCCGCGATCCTTGAACTCCTCGTGCAGCTTCTGCAGGCCGTCGTACTGCGGGGTGAAGCCGCACTTGCTCGCGGTGTTGACCACGAGGATCGGCTGGCCCTCGAACTGCGACAGCGACACCTCCTGGCCCCGGTTGTCGGTGAAGGACAGGGCATAGAGGGAATTCTCATTGGACATGATTAGATTGTGCCCAATATAAATTCAGACCGCAAGTCGGCGGGCCCCGGGGCCGGGACGCGGGACGACGTCGCGCGGTCCGGCCACCTCGTGCCCGGACGTGCACCCCAGCGTGACGTGGACCGCGCCGCCGCAGTCGCGGTGCTCGAACGCCAGCGGGGAGCCCGACGAATCGGCGTAGTACGCCGTGCCCCACTCGTTGAGCGCCACCAGCACGGGATAAAGGTCCAGTCCCTTCTGGCTCAGCCGGTACTCATGGCGCTCCCGCTGGCCCACCTCGCGGTAGGGCTCGCGTCGCAGGAGTCCCTCGTCGACGAGCATCACCAGCCGGTCGGCCAGCACCTGCCTGGGGATCGCCGTGCGCGTGCGCATGTCCTCGAACCGCCGTACGCCGTTGAAGACCTCGCGCAGGACGACGAAGGACCATCGATCCCCGAGAACGGCCAAGGCTCGCTGGATCGTGCAGTTGTCAATGGACCAGTCCAGGGCTTCGGGTCGCGTCACGCCCCTAGGCTAGGTCTACTTGACAGATCCAGCAAGGGCGGGAATGCTGCATCCATGACCCAGACTCAGCAACTCGACCCGACTCAGCAGCTCGACCGGGCCAGGACCCGCACCTACTCGTGGGCCGATCCCGCGGCCACGTTCGCCGCACTCCCCGGTGCCGCCGGAATGGACATCCTGGCCTCGATGCTGGCCGGAGAACTGCCGCCGCCGCCCGTGATGTCCACCCTGGGCATCGAGGCAGTCGCGTTCAGCGCGGGGCACGTGCAATTCGCGCTCACCCCGCATGAGATGCACTACAACCCCCTGGGCAGCGTGCATGGCGGTGTCATCGCCACGTTGCTGGACTCGGCGGCAGGGTGCGCCGTCCACTCCGTGCTTCCCGCCGGGGTCGGCTATACCTCGGTGGACCTGACCGCGAAGTTCCTGCGCCCCGTGACGGCCGACACCGGCCGCGTCGTCGTCACCGGCACCGTGAAGTCCCGCGGCGCGCGCACCGCTTTGGCGGAAGCGCACCTCACGGACGATGACGGCCGGCTGCTTGCCCATGCGACCTCGACGTGCCTACTGTTCCCCATCACGAGTTGACCCTGAGGAGGCCGCCTTGGAACTAGGTGCCTTCTCCGTAAGCCTGGCGGTCCAGGACCTCGCGGTATCGCGAGACTTCTACGAGCACCTTGGCTTCACCGTATTCGCTGGCGACCCCGCCCAGAACTATCTGATCATGCGCAACGGCGATGCCCTCATCGGCCTGTTCCAGGGCATGTTCGAGCGGAACATCCTTACCTTCAACCCGGGGTGGGACTCCCACGCCAGGCCGGTGGAGTCCTTCACCGACGTGCGGGACCTCCAACGACAACTGAAGGAGCAGGGCCTGGCACTTGAGCAGGAGGCCGACGAGGGCTCGTCGGGGCCCGCCTCATTCATCGTCAATGACCCGGACGGCAACCCGGTCCTCATCGACCAGCACCGCTAGGCGCGGCGCCAGCCGCGATGGCGCGCATGGATGGCCAGTCCGGCCATCCCGATGGCCGCCGTTCCGAACACCGCCTGCAGGACGCTCGGTCCGATGAACGGGATCTGCACAGCCAACTCGACTCCGAGCAGACCACTGGCGACGAGGACTGCCACGGGCGCGTTGGGCGAGCGGCGCCAGGCCAGCCAGGCCGCGGTTCCGGCCGGCACTCCGACCGAGGCGAAGAGCCACACGCCGGGCACGACCCAGCTGGTCAAGCCCAGCGGTTCGATGTCCGACACCGGCGGCGTCGCCGTGTCCGTGATCAACTGGACTGCCCCCGCCACACCGCCCACGGCAATGAGCGACTCGGCGACGACGAACATCATCCGGTGCGGATGCGGTGACCCCGGCGCCGTGTTGGGAACGGCGAGGGCATCAGGCATGGCGATCACTCCTCCGGGGCACTAGGAAATGCAGCCAGCCACCGCGTGATGATCGGGCCGGCAACCGCCGCGTCGAAGACGGTCATGTGGTCCTCCCCCGCGAGCACCTCAAGGGTGAGGTCGACCTCTGCGGCTTCCAGCGCCTCAGCCAGGAGCGCGGTCTGCTCCAGCGGGACCTGGTAGTCCTCATCCCCGTGGACCAGCAGGACGCGCAGCCCCGCGGGCGCGGCTCCCGTCTTCGCCCATTCGAGTGGGCTCCCCTTGGCCCGCCCGTCCACTGAGTACACCCCGCCGAAGAACGCGTTCAGGGCACCGACGGGCCACGTCGTGTCGTACACCCCGGCCAGGCCAGCGACGCCATCCACCGCGACGACGGGCGGTGCGCAGTCGCCCCCGAACTTGTCACCGGAAAGCGCGACGAGCGTGGCCAAGTGCCCCCCGGCCGAGTGACCCACCAGCACGACTCTGCTCGGCGGATGACCCATCGCGGTGGCCTGCTCCGCGGACCAGCGCACGGCGCACGCCACGTCATCGACGGGCTGCGGGAACACCGCACCCATGGTTGTTGTGCTGTAGGTGATCAGGGACGTGGTCGCCCCTGACGCGGTCAGCAACTCGGCCAGCGGCACGAGCCCGTTGGGGTCGGCGCTGGACCAGCCGCCACCGGGGACCAGCACAACGAGTGGTGCGGGTCCGGGGCTGTCCGGCGCGCGGACCGTCGCCGCCAGACCAGGCAGGTAGTCCGCGGTGACGGGGGCGCCCGGGGTCGAAGTCTCGGCGGATGTCAGCTCCGACGCGGCGATGCTTTCGGTGGCGGTCGAAGACGCGACGCCAGCGCCTCCGGAGGCGCCACACCCCGCGGTGATCGTGATCGCCGCGAGCGCACCAACGCATTGCGCCACCCGGCGCAGGCGAGCCGTCGTGGCCGCTGTCACGAGCCCATCGTTGCACTCACCGGCCGCATCTACCTGCCTTCTGACGCCCGCTTTCCGTCGGCCGCGGCGTACCAGTCGCGAACACCGGTGGCGTCCGCACCCCTGCGCAGCAGCCCGGCCATGACCTTCATCGGCTGGTCGACGTGCCGGAAGAACGCCTGGTAGCCCTCGCAGAGGTAGTGCAGGCCTGGCTCGCCGTCGGGCGTGGTCAGGAACCGGTCCTTGGGGCAGCCTCCGTTGCAGGCGAAGCGCACGTCGCACTCCCGGCAGTAGGCGGGCAGTGTGTCGGCCTAGGCGTGGCCGCGTTCGTGATCCAGACGACGGCGCCGATCGTCAGGAGTTGCCCGGGGCTGGTGAAGTCGGCCTTCTGGAGGATCCCGACGACCAGCCGCACGGCCGAGGCAGCCGTGGCGATGGTGATGGTGATGATCAGCAGGCCTGTGACGATGCGCAGCCAGCGGCTCTGCCGATCGATGCGGCCCGGGTCCCCGATCGCCAGCACTGCCAGGAACACCAGCAGGAGCGACGGGTAAAGGTAGTGCGTGGCTTCGGAGATCCGGAAGTCCTCGGGGATGAACTAGTAGAGCAGTCCGGCGGCGAGCACCGCGGTCGCCATGGGCAGTCGCCGTTCCCCTTGCCGAGGCGCGCGATCCTGGGACGTCACAACGGCGCGTCGATGATGCGCAGCACCTCGTCACGGTCAACAGCCCGGCCCGTCCATTTCGACACGTCGGCCAGGACTCCGGCCTCAGCACCGCTGCGCTTGGGAGTCGGCTCGGCTTCGGCCTTCGCCCAGCGCCGGCGGACCTCCCACGCTAGTTCCCGCTCTCGAAGCGCCTGCTGGACCCGCTGCATCTGCTCATCGCTGGCATTGAGCCGGAAGACGGTGCGCACGGCCTCAGGGATCTCGCGGCGGTAGTCGTGCCCTCCCTCATCAAAGGTGCCGGGTGTCGGGACGAGCGCGTTCTGCATGTCGATGAACGTGGTCACGAATGACACGACTGGGAGCCACCGTGTGTGCAGCGGGGACCCCGGCGGGCGGGACTCCGTGGGGCCGAGCCAGTCGGGTTGCTTCCAGATCAACGGAGTGCCGAACTTGGGTACCGGATCGTCCCCGTTCTGCAGCAGCAGGAACCTCACCCCGGTCCGTTCGTCTTTCGGGGTTGCCTGCCAGTCCCGGATCGCCCGCGGGAGGTAGAAGTCGCCCGGGCCTATCGAGGGTGGCGCGGTCACCGTGCGGGTCCCCCATAGCTCCGCGCGGCACACCGTGGACGCCGGAGTTCCGATCCACAGAGCCGCATCCAGTCCGATGCCGTCCGGCCCGGTGGTGCCCTGCCCGCGGAACATCTCCTCGCTTACCTGCGAACCCAGGCTCTCCCCGAAGAGCAGGAAACTGGGTCTGCGCTCGGCCGGCATGGCCATGAGGCGCTGGACGATGCCGTTGACCAGCAACCGGGTCTGGGCCGTCGCGTAGCCGACCTTCGTGAGCGAGAGGGCGGACGGCAGCACCGAGTACTGGATGCAGGCGGAGGCGCAGTCCCCGCGGGTTAGGTACTCGAGGGTCTCGCTCGCGACGTAGTTGACGTATCCCGATCCCGTAGGGGAGAAGAGGGCGAATACCGACCGATCGAGGGCGCCCGTGCGGTCGATCTCCGCGAGCAGCAGGTCGGCGCGCTCCTGAGGCGTCGTCGCGCACTCGAGGGAGGCGTAGACCCGGATCGGCTGCATGGCGGCCTCGCCCATGACGTCGGCGATGACGTCCTGCCGAAGCACCATCGACAGCCAGCGTCGGGACTCGCGCGTCTGGTCCTGCCACGGAATTCGCGAGCCGGGGCCGCCGGTCACGTCGGGTAGGTCGGGCGGCTGGGCATGGGCCAGATCGGCGCCGACACCAGCCTTGGTAAGCACGTGGTTGGCGGCGGTGACTGCCGCCCAGCCGAACCCCGCCAGCGCACCGGTTGCGGCGAGTCGCCCCAGGGCGCGGTGATCGGCGGCCTCGCCACCTAGGGCACGCGCCGCTCCGCGGGCCACGGCGCCGCTCAGCATCGACTCGCCACGCGCTACTGCCAGGAGCAGAGCGGTGACGCCGACGCCGGACGCAAGTGCCTTGGGTACCGAAACCGTTCGCACCACGTCCTCGCGCGCCACGGTCTCACCGGGACCAAGCGACCCCCGGGTAGCAGTGCCGGGCCGGGTCAAGGCGTAACCTGCCGCGACCGCGCCGAGCGCCACTAGGACCGAAGCGCCCCGGAACCCCGGCCGGCCCCTCGCCGCCTCGAGCCCGTCGGCCGCGACGCCCGACGTGCCCGCCGCGGCCAGGCCCAACCCGCCCAGTCGCATGAGCGCGCGCCGCGGCGGTTCATGCTCCTGTTGAGGGAAGGCACGTGCAACGGCAACCCCAGTAGCGGCAGCAACGGCATCCATGGCGACGCCCGATGCTATGCGGCTGCCGCGGGAGGAACGCGCGGCCGGGATCCGGTTGGCCGTCGTCCGGAGGAACGAATGGACCGTGACGCCCCATCCGTAGCCGACGGCGGCGGCAACTCCGCTGACGATGGCCTGGTCGCGCGTGCCACGGGAGAGCAGGTTTGGCTGGTAGGACAGTCCTGTGTAGAACGCACCGAGCAGGAAGCCGGTGCGGGCGGAGACGTCAAGGCCACCCGAATAGATGGCACGGCGACGTTCTTCGCTCAAGCCCAGTATTGGTCCCACGTGCGCATCCTTCCTTGAGGTCCCCCGCAATCTAGACGCCCTCGACCGCCTCAACACGGCCGGCATCGATCGCCGCGCGCAACGCGGAATAGTCCGTATCGTTCTGGTGGGCGTACGTGTAGGCGAAGTCGGCGACAGCCTCGTCGAAGGTGTCGGACTTGCCGAGGTAGGCCGCGATGGCCACCCGGTCGCCGGAGCGGGCGTGCGCGCGGGCGAGGGTCCATCCGCAGGCCTGCGCGTAGACCGCCATGCCTTGCGGAAGTGCGCCTTGCACCTCGACCGAGGCCTTCCAGTCGCGAAGCTGCCTCAGGTAGTAGTCCCGCTCGATCCCGTCGATGCCGTTCGTGCGCTGCCAGCCGAGGAAGATGTCGCTCGCCGCCTGCATGAGTCGCTGGCCGGCAACGACCCGTTCGCCGTGATTGGTGTACTCGCTGACGCCGGCGTACTGCTCCAGGACGGAGGACTGCGCCTCCTTGGCCTGCAGGAACAGCGGATCGCCGGAATTGACGCCCTCGAACAACAGGATCCAGGCGCGGGTGCCGACGCTGCCCACGCCCACGACTTTCCGAGCCATGTCGACGAACCGGTACTGGTCGAACAGGTGCCGGCGGTCCGACACGAGGCTCTCGCGATAAGCGGCAAGCAGGCCGGCCATCTGGTTCTGCAGGAAGTCGCCGGCCTGGCCCGGGAACAGCTCCTCGACCGGCACGATGAGCGGCGGATCGGAGATGATTCGCGGCTGGCCGTCGATGGTCCGGGCGAGCTTCTTGAATGCCTGCATGCTGTCCTTCGTGCGGGCCGTCGCGACAAGGGCCTCGGCCTTGCGCGCCCGGTCGGCCGGGACCACCTCGCGCAGGCGGGCCAGGAACCGATCGGCGTCAAGCCGGGCGTACCACACCGCCTGGTTCGGCATCTCGGCGAACTCGCGCATCGACTCGCGGTAGGAGCGCACCGCCTGTAGGACCATCGCCCGCGTCTCCTTGCCCTTGAAGGACTGGCTGCGGGCCGCGATCTCCACGCTGGCCGCCAGACGCTTCACGTCCCACTCGAAGGGGCCGGGCAGGGTCTCGTCGAAGTCGTTGAGGTCGAATACCAGGTTTCGCTCGGGCGACGCGTAGAAGCCGAAGTTGCTCAGGTGGGCGTCCCCGCACAGCTGCACGCGCAGCCCGGAGTTCGGGGTCGTGGCCAGGTCTGCAGCCATGACGAGGGCCGCGCCGCGGTAGAAGGCGAACGGCGACGAGACCATGCGGCCGTAACGGATCGGCAGCAGGTCGGCCACGCGCGACGGCCCCTGCCGCTGGAGCAGCTCGACCGGCTCAGCCCGCAAGGACGTCGGGGCGAAGACAGCATGATCGGCCAACGGCGTCACCGAGCGGGCTTCCTTGCCGCGGGCCTCCCGGATGTTGTACTCGGCCGACTGCTCGACCGCTTCTTGGCGGCGGCGCGCTGGTTCGCGCACCTTCACGGCGGTCATGCGTTCCTTGGCCATCACTTCTCCCTGTTGACTTGTGCGGTGAGGTCTGGCGCGGCAATGAGCCGGGCCGCCGTGCGTCCCTCCGCTCCTGATTCGTCCTCGTGCGCCACGATCGTGCCGTCGGCAAGCGCAGCGGTGAACGTATCGAAATCGGCCTCGACCTGATCTGCATAGGCGGCCGAGAAGGCGGCCACCGCCTTGTCGAACGCCCTGCCCTTGCCAAGGTAAGCAGCGAGAGCGACCGCATCGCCTGAGCGAGCGTGGCCTCGCGCCAGTGTGTGGCCGCACAGCCGCGCGTACTTCGGCAGCGAGCGAGCAGTGAGCGACGCCGGCTCCGGCGACCACTTCATGTCCCTCAACTGGCGCACGTAGAAGCTGCGCCCGCCGGGCGCGTCAAGCCAGCCGAGGAAGGAATCGCTCGCCGCCTGCATGAGGCGCTGGCCGGTCACCACGCGATGGCCGTGCTTGCGGTAGACCGATTTGCGGGTGTAGGCCTCGAGCACGCTGGCCTGGGCCTGCTTCACCTGCAGGACCATCAGGTCGTCCTCGTCCCGGCCGCGCAGGAGGAGGACGAAGGCGAGCAGGCCGACGCTCCCGACCCCGACGACCTTGTGGCCCATGTCGATGATCGCGTAGCGCTTGAGCAGGTCCTGCCGGTCGTCCTGAAGGGTGGCGCGGTAGTCCCGGAACAGGTCGTTGATTGTTGCCCGGACGTCATCGGTGACGGCGAGCCGAGTCAGCAACGGTGGCTGGTCGCGGAACCGTCGCTGCCCGTCGACGACCTCCGTGATCTTGGCGATGGCCGACCAGGCGTCTCGCGACCTCGCCTTCGCCAGGGCGCCTTCGATGACCGCCTCCTCGCGGGCACGCTCCTTGCCGGTCTTCGACTTCCCCCCGCCAGCCGTCTGAGTCAGCGCGGGGGTGAGGGCGGTGACGTCGATCCGGTCGTACCAGATGTCGACCTCGCGCAGTCCAGCGAAGACCGACATCGCCTCGCGATAGGCCGCGCACGCGGCCTCGGCGGCGTCCTCACCCACCCGCGCAGGCAGGCCGTTGTCCCGCGCAGCCAGCACGAACGACGTGGCCAGCCGCTTGACGTCCCATTCGAATGGCCCCGGGAGCGTCTCGTCGAAGTCGTTGACGTCGAAGACGACCGACCGGTCCGGTGCCGCGAACAGGCCGAAATTCGCCAGGTGGGCGTCGCCACAGAGCTGGGCGTCAAGGCCGCTGCGCGGCATTGCGGCCAGATCAGCAGCCATCACCGCTGCCGAGCCCCGGTAGAAGGCGAACGCACTGGTCGACATGCGCGCATGCCGAACCGGGACAAGCTCCTGCACCCGGGACTTCTCCTGGGCCACCAGCAGTGTCACGGGATTCGTCCGGTCTGCCGGTGCCTGCCACGCCGCAAGCTGCTCACGCGGGACCGTCTCCCGCGCGGTCCGGCCCTTGGCCTTGCGTTCGGCGACCGTCGGGTGGGGCACGGGCTTACGGGCGGAGGACCTGGCGACCCCCGCCCCCCGCCGGGGTGCAAGGTCCCGCGTCACGACGTCCTCGACGGAAGCGGAGCCTTGGTCCCGGACCGTCATGTTCACTCCCGCGTTGGCCGACCGCCGTGCTGCCCGAGGGTAGCGCTCCGCTCTTCGGCATGGGCACGGCTGCCAGCTTGGGCTTTTCAACAGTCTCTGCTGTTGACACCAGTAGGTGCAGGTGAATATTCTGATCCCACCAACCACGCTCGAGGAGGCAGGCCATGCCTAGCGCCACCACAGGTGTCGCGCTCGCGGCCCGGGCCAAGAGGATCGCCCCTGTACTGAAGGCCCTCTCGGATGAGAACCGGCTGACGATCCTGCTCGCGGTGGCCGACCGCCGATCATCGGTGACCGAGCTGACGGCAGCCACCGGCTTGTCGCAGACCCTCGTCAGCCATCACCTGAAGAGCCTGCGCGACAACGGTCTGGTGATCGCCACACCGGTCGGCCGCAGCAATGTGTACTCCCTCTGCTGCGAAGCGATCGCCGAGCCGATCGCCTTGCTGTCCATGCTCGCCACTGCCGATGACTGCCCTGCCTGAAGGAGCTGCCATGACAATCCACGAAGCCGACGAGATCCGCACTGCGGTCCGGGATCACTACGCCGGGCTCGCCCTGACGGCCTCATCCTGCTGCGGTCCGGCAGCCTCGTCGCTCGATCCCTTTGGCCAGGGCCAGTACGACGAGGCGGACCGTGCCCTCATCCCTGAAGAGGCGCTCGTCGCGTCCCTGGGCTGCGGCAACCCCACGATGCTCGCCGAGCTCGCTCCGGGCGACGTCGTCCTCGATCTCGGGTCGGGGGGCGGTATCGACGTGCTGCTCTCGGCCCGCAGGGTCGCGCCAGGCGGCAGGGCCTACGGGCTCGACATGACACCGGAGATGCTCGCCTTGGCGGAGGCAAACAAGACAAGGTCCGGTGTCGAGAATGTCGAGTTCCTCCTCGGCAGCATCGAGGCCATCCCGCTGCCGGACAACTCCGTCGACGTGATCATCTCGAACTGCGTCGTCAACCTGTCCGCCGACAAGGACGCGGTGTTCCGCGAGGCGTTCCGGGTCCTGAAGCCCGGGGGCCGCCTCGCCATATCCGACATCGTGCTGGCCCGCGCACTGCCTGCCGAGCTCACCGGGGTCATGGCGCTATGGACCGGTTGCATCGCGGGGGCGCTCACCCAGGACGACTGCGTGGAGCGCATGCGTGCCGCAGGCTTCACGGACGCGAGCATCGAGCCGACCAACGTGTTCGGCCGCTCGGAACTCGAGGGGCTCGCGGCGGACCTCAAGCCCGAGGACATCCCTGCGGGTCTCGTCGTCGAGGATGCGATCAGCCAGCTCGACGGCGTGATCCGGTCGGCCTTCATCCGCGGCACCAAGCCAACAGCCGCCGGTGGTAGCTGATTGTCAGACGCACGGCGCAGGCCCGGCGTCGATGGCTAGCATCGACGCCGGGCCTGGGCATCCTGCTCGCGCCTACCTGATGCGGTAGAAACGCACCGCCTTGAAGGCCGCCCACTGGCCGGCGAGCGGCGGGGCGTATGCCCGCACGGTGCACTTGCCGACCCTGACCAGCTTGACCTTGTAGAAGCCATTCCTGGTCACGATCTTGCAATTGGCCGTCCCGCGGGTGACCCTCCACCGCACGCTCTGGCCGACGTTCGTCATGGCACTCACCCGGCTGAGCCTGAGCTTCATGCCCCGTGCGTAGGTACCCGACTTGGGCGCGACGATCCTCGCGGTCTGCACACCCGCAGCGGTCTGCACGGTGTACTTCTGCGACGCCGGCGCATAGCCGCTGCCGCCCTTGGTACTTGCGGTCAGCGTGCACGTGCCGCCAACGCCGTCAACGCGCAGGACGTTCCCGGAGAGCGAGCACGGTCCCACGACCGCAAGCTGGACGGACTGCCCTGAGGCCGACGTGGCCGTAAGCGAGACGTTGGACCCGTTGGCAAGGGTGGTCGTCCTGCCGGGAACCCAAGCGCCCGGCGTGCCGGCCTGGACGAGGGTTATCTGGTCGACCTTGAGTTGCGGCACGACAACGACGGTGTTCGTCGCGTTGCCCGCATTGACTCCACCGCCGCCGCTGTACTTGGCCGTCATGGTGAAGGATCCGAGCGCATTGGGCACCCACGTGAGTGTCGCGGACCCCTTGTCAACCTTGCCGGTACCGAGGTACGTGCCGTTCGCGGCGAAGTCAACCGTGCCGGTCGCCGTCGTGGGCGTGATGGTCGCCTTGAGAACGACGGAGGTGTTCACATAGTTCGTCTGCGGAACGACCAGAGACACGGATGAGTTCGCAGCGGTGACCTTGATCGTGTCCTTGGCCGTCTTGGAGGCGTTCGCATTCGCGTCACCGCCGTAGGAGGCAAGGACGGTCACGGTGCCGCTGGACGCGGGAACCGTGTACGTGACCGAGGCGTGGCCTGCGGCGTCCAACGTCGCGGTGCCGATCACCGTGTTGTCGCTCAGCAGGAATGTCACCTTCCCGGTCGGGACGTATTGACCCACGCGGCTCAGCACGGTGGCGGTGAGCTGGACCTTCGCCGACGTTGCCGCCGTGCCCGGCGTCACCATCGTCGAGGCCGTGTCGACCTTCGCGATCTGGGCGACGGCGCTGTCGGACGCAGACTGCCCGTCGTCGGCCTTGAAGGCCGCGACGACGGTGGCCGCGCCAGCGGAGGACGGAGTCCAGGACAGTTGCGCCTTGCTGCCGAGCGCCCCTCCCACGGCGCGCGCGCCGATCTCCTGGCTGCCGGCCGTGAAGGTTACGACGCCGGCCGGGATGCCGGTGCTCGTGGAGGCGATTGTCGCCGTGACCGTCTCACTGACCCCGACGGTGCCGTCGGCCACGGCGAGGTCGACGTTCACTGCAGCGCTGGCGGGAGCACTGGTCGCGATCAGGCCGGTGGCGGCCAGGCCGACAGCGAGGGCGAAGGCCAGCCCCAGGCGGACCGGGCGACCCCGGGTGGAAGGTCGGTTCATGGCAGTACCTCGTTTCGGGCGGCATCCGCCCAGCACGTGCTCTTTGCCGTAGGTCTACGGTGTATATTCCAGTTAACGGCTTCGAGATGCTCATGTCAAGCCGTAGACCTACACTGTAGAGGCGAAGGCCCACCTGTGATCGTGGCCGGCGGAAGGGGGATCGACGATGACCGACACCGGGCGGGAGACCAACGCCCCCATGAGCCGGCAACTCGTCCTCACGACGGCGCTGGCGATCATCGACCGCGACGGCGTCGACGGGCTGTCGCTGCGCCGGCTGGCCCAGGCGCTCGGGCGTGACCCTATGACCCTGTACCGCTACGCCAAGGGCAAGCCCGCGCTCCTCGACGGCGTGGTCGAGCTGGTGATGAGCCAGCTGACCATCGACGCAACCGACGACGACTGGGCCGGGCAGCTGCGCAAGGCCGCGCGCTCCTTCCGGCAGATGGCGCTTGACCATCCCAAGGTCGTCCCGCTGATCGTTACCCGGCCGCTGGTCACTCCCCTCGCCCTGAGGGCACCGAGCACGCTGAGGCCGTTCGAGGACTGCCTGGAACTGCTCACCCGCGCGGGATTCACCGATTCGGCCGCCCTTGCGGCCTATCGCATCTACAGCGCTTTCCTCAACGGGCACATCCTGAACGAGCTCCAGGCGATCGTCGACAATGCCGACGAGACCGATGCGCTCCTTCGGCTCGGGCTGCACAACCTGCCGGCGAGAGAGTTCCCGCTCCTGCGCGGACTCGCACCGGTGCTCGCGACCTACGACGGCGAAGCCGAGCTCGAGCGGGGCCTCGACATCCTTCTTCCCGCGCTTGCGCCCCAGCCACGATGAGCACCAAGGTCGAGGAGCTCGACTGGTGCACAACGCCCATGGGCGACCTCAGCCTGCGGCGACGACTCGACCCAGTCGTGGGCGTCGACGTGTACGAGGTGAAGCTCGGCGACGACTTCTTGATGTCGAGCCTGTTCACGGTCGCCGAGATCGCCATGGCGCGGCTGGCCCTCTCGCTCCTCCCGAACCAGCCGCTCGACGTGGTCGTCGGCGGGCTCGGCCTGGGCTACACCGCGGTCGAGGTGCTGGCGGATCCACGGGTCGCGTCGCTCACCGTGGTCGAGGCGCATGACCGGGTCATCGACTGGCATGTGAGGGGGCTGCTGCCGTCGTCCACCGCATTGACGAGTGACCCGCGGATGCAGTTCGTGCACGGCGACTTCTTCGCCATGGCGTCCGGCCGCGGTTTCGATCCCGCCCAGCCCCAGCGACGCTTCCACGCCGTGGTCCTGGACATAGACCACTCGCCGCGCCACGTGCTTCATCCCAGCCACGCCGACTTCTACGGCCAGCCAGGAACCCGTCGCCTTGCCGAGCACCTGCTCCCGGCGGGTGCCTTCGCACTGTGGTCGAACGACCCTCCCGACCAGGACTACCAGCACGTCCTCGACACCGTGTTCGAGAGCGCTCGGGCCGAAGTGGTGGCCTTCGACAACCCGCTCCAGGGACGCGAGTCCACCAACACGGTCTATCTCGCGAGCGCCCGCGGAACCCTGGTGTAGATCGCGACCGAGGCCACCGCGAAGGTAACCGCCGACGTGATCATCACGGCGACTGCCGCCTGCTCGGGGAAGCGCTCGGCCGCGGCCTGCGAGAGGCCTGCCGCGACCAGCCCGGCATACGAGAAGCACATCGTGATGCCGTGCACGGCGACGATCCCCTCCGTCCGCGGACGCACCCACATCGGCACGAGACCGGCCACGAGGGTCGCCAGGCTGAAGACCGCGAGCACATGGAACGCCCCCATCCCGGACACCGACCGGGGGATCGCCAACGCGGCGACGTTCACCACGAGGAGCAGCACGGCGTAGCAACCTCCGGCGACGCGATGCCTCGTCGTGCCCTTGCGCATCGCGATGACGAGAGCCCCGAGGACGAGCCCCGCGACGGCAGCCCCGACGTGGATCCCGGCCGGCATGTCAGTCCGGGACTCGCACGCGATCGGCCTTGGTCTTCGCGGGCATCATGAACATGAAGGTGCGCATGAGGAGGAGAGTCACCTTCTGCCGCCCGCTGACGTCACCCGTCTCCACGACCGTCTTCAGCGACGCGAGGATGCCCTTCCACGTCGAATCGACCTTCTCCATCTTGGCGTCGGCCGGCCATCCGCTGTTGATGAGCGTGACCCGTGTGCCCTCCGGGACAGGCTCAAGCGTCCACGTCACCACGGTGAGCGGATCGTCGCGCATGGTGAGGACCTGCGTGTGACTGAACGTCGTCGGCGGTTCGCAAGCAACGACCCGGCCGACCATGAAGATCCGGGATCCGTCCTCGGACTTGTAGTAGAGCGGATCGCCAGGGACGAAGCTCGTCTCGAGCACCGAGTCGAGCTGGGCCCGCTGCCGAGAGCCAACCTTGGTGATCTCCGCCCAGACGCGGTCTATCGGCGCAGCAATGGTTATCGAATGCCGGATCTCCTGCTCAGCCACTGATCCTCCTGTCGTCAACGAGCCCGGGGATCCCCGGTCCCTCCTGCTGCGCCTCGGCCCCGTCGCGCACGGCGATGAGGGCCGAGGCCCACGGCCCGCTGGCCGGGGTCACCCACCGATGGTGGATCTCCTGGATGGGAACCGCGTTCAGGAAGTTCATCCGCACCCGGCCCCTCCTCTCGCTGAGCACGAGGCCCGCGTCGCGCAGCACCGCAAGGTGCGCCATCACCACGTGCCGGTCGAGGCCTAGCGCGGCGACGACTTGCCCGGTCGTCCGCGGCGACTCCACCAGCACGTCCAGCACCTGCCTGCGGGTGGCGTGGGCCAGGGCCCGCCACACCGCGTCCTCACCGTCAGGTAATGGAGTCATTACGTAAATAATCTACTACATATTGCCGTCTGTCAACGGAGATTGACGCTCATCCATTGCGACCCGAACTCCACGATGTCCGCCGACTCGATCAGTTCGGCGTTCGCACCCCCGACCGTCCCGACCAGCGCGCGCCCGGTGGCCACGTACTCACGCAGGATGATCGCGAAGTAGTCCTCCGCCGGCTGGCGGTCGTCGGGCACGATCCCGTTCTCGTCGTCCAGGCACTCCACGACCACGATCCGCGGGCCGTCAGGCCCGTTCACCTTCCGGTGCCGGCGCACCCGGACGGTGTCGGGGACATCGGCGCAGTACTCGGCGTAGTGGAGGACCGTGACCGTGTCCGGGTTGGCACCAAGCCGAAGCACCCGGCCACCGGCAGTGACGAAGCGGTCGAGCGCCGAGCCCGGGCCGTAGTAGTCATCCCAAGGCAGGTCGTCGAGCAGGTGGTGAGCGAGCCGTCCGCGCGCAGCGAAGCGGCCCTCGGGGTGGTCGTTGACGACGGTCCCTGGCAGCGTGCGCATCACCTCGGCAAGCACGCCCACCTCGGGCAGCACGGGAGTGGTCGCGGAGACGAAGGGCACCGCATCGGCGAGCAGGGCGGCACGCACCGCCTCCGGATGGCGGTTGACCCAGTCGTCGTCGTTCCGCGCGCCGAGGATCATCATCAGCGTGCCTTCGGGACCCACCGCCTGCTGCACGGCCGCGACGACGCCGGCGGCACCTCCCTCGACGGGGCCCAGCCGACGCAGGGACGCGTGCACGAACACCACGTCACCGGACCGCACGCCGAGCAGCCGAAGCTGACCCGCGAGGTCCTCGGGTGCAAGCATCCCCCGATTCTGCCCGATGGCCACCCCGTCCACCTGAGAGGATGCGCCGATGAACCGGACTCGCCCGCAGGAACCGCGACCCTGGTTCACCATGGGTGTCGACGAGGTCGCCCGCGAACTCGGCACTTCCGTCGACGACGGGCTGACACTCACCGAAGCCGCCAACCGCAAAGCGGAGTTCGGGAGCAACGCCCTGCCCGCGCCTGCGCGTCGCTCCGCGGCCACGATCGCCCTCGCGCAGTGGCTCAGTCCCATGAACATCATGCTCACGGCCGTCGCCGTGGTCTCCTTCCTCATCGAGCAGGTCCAGACCGGCCTATTGGTGACCGGCCTCGTGCTGCTCAACGTGACCCTCGGGGCACGGCAGGAGATCAAGGCCAGGGCGAGCGTCGACGCGCTGGCTTCACTGCACCTGCCGACGGCCCGCGCGCGCCGCGGAGGCGACCTCGCCGAGGTCCCGGCGCTTGACCTCGTTCCCGGCGACGTCGTGCTGCTGGAGGCCGGCGACCTCGTGCCGGCCGACGGCCGAATCGCCACGAGTGCCCGGCTCGAGGCGGCCGAGAGCGCGCTCACCGGCGAGAGCGCCCCCGTGGGCAAAGATT
This sequence comes from Actinomycetota bacterium, assembly GCA_030681835.1. Lineage (GTDB taxonomy): Bacteria > Actinomycetota > Actinomycetes > S36-B12 > S36-B12 > UBA10649. The sequence goes on along the minus strand of JAUXRN010000191.1, from coordinate 964 downwards.
CCGATGCCATCCACGACGAGTCGACCGCGCTCGGCGACCGTGCGTGCATGCTCTTCCAGAACACGACCGTCACGCGCGGGACGGCAACCCTCATCGTCACGTCCACCGGGATGGCCACCGAGATGGGCAAGATCGCCGGGATGCTCGGCGCGGTTGAGCCGGAGAAGTCCCCGCTCCAGCGCGAGATCGGGTCCCTGACCATCAGGCTCGCGATCGTCTCGTGGATCGCGGTTGCCATCATCGTCGCGCTCGGCCTCGTGCGCGGGCTCGACGCCGACGCGGTCCTCCTACTCGGCATCACCACGGCCATCGCGTCGATCCCGTCGGGGCTGCCGACGTTCCTCACCGGGATGCTGTCCTTCGGGGCGCAACGGCTCGCGAAGGCCAATGCGATCGTCAAGAACCTCAACGACGTCGAGACCCTCGGCAGCACGACCGCCATCAACAGCGACAAGACCGGCACGCTGACGATGGACATGATGACCGCGACGCGGATGTTCACCGCCGGACAGTGGTTCTCGATCGAGGGCTCGGGCTACGGCAAGCGCGGCGCGATCCTGCACGTGGCCGGCCAGCAGGAACCGGACTTCACCATGCTCGGTTACGGCCTGTCCCTCAGCGGCGACGCGACCGTCGACGACGGCGGCGCGGTGGTCGGGGACCCGACCGAGGCGGCCCTGGTCGTCCTCGCCGCGAAGATGGGGGTCGACGCAGGGCAGTCGCGGCGCGAGTACCCCAGGCTCGGCGAGGTTCCGTTCGACTCCGCCTACAAGTTCATGGCCACCTTCCACGAGACTGCGCTGGAGGACGGTGGGCCGCTGATGCTGATGGCGCTCGTCAAGGGTGCGCCTGACGTGGTTCTGGCCCGCTGCACCCACGATTGGGCTGACGGGGCCCTCGCGCCGCTGGGCGACCGGCGCGACGCCATCGTGGCCGCGAACCAGGAGCTCGCGGAGCAGGGCCT
>JAUXRN010000187.1 GCA_030681835.1 Actinomycetota bacterium | reverse complement strand
AGATGGCGTGCTGCACCGGAGCGGCCCCCCGCCAGGCGGGCAGCAGGCTGAAGTGAAGGTTCACCCAGCCATGCCTGGGCAGGTCCAGCAGGGCCGGCGGGATCAGGCCCCCGTACGCGACCACCGGCGCGCAGTCCGGTGCCAGGTGCGCCAGTCGCTCGTGCAGGGATGGGTCACGGGTACTGGCTGGCTGGAGCACTTCAATGCCCGCGGCCCGGGCAAGGGTGGCCACGGGGCTGGCGACGACCGCCTTGCCGCGTCCGGCCGGTGCGTCCGGTCGGGTGATGACGGCCGTCACCTCGTGTGCGGAGTCCATCAGGGCCTGCAACGACACCACGGCAGCATCAGGGGTGCCTGCGAAGACGCACTTCACCTGTCGGGGGCCTTACAGCCATCGCGACGAGATGGCGTGCGGGCTGGCCTGGACGACGGGCGCCGCCTCCCCGAACCATTCGGCCGCCCGGATGAGGCGCATCGCGTCCTTGCGAGAGTCCGGGTCAAGCCGGTCGATGAACAAGATGCCGTCAAGGTGATCGGTCTCGTGCTGGAGGGCGCGCGCGAGCAGGTCGCTACCCTCGATGACGACCGGCTCGCCATGCATGTTCATTCCCTTGGCGACCACCCGCCGGGACCGGATGGTGTCGAACGCGAGGTCGGGAATGGACAGGCAGCCCTCGTCGCCGTCCTGGGTCTCCTCGGACAGGTCAAGGTCCGGGTTGATCAGGTGACCGGGCTCGTCGTCCACCCAGTAGGTGAAGACCCGCAGCGAGACGCCAATCTGCGGCGCCGCCAGCCCGGGCCCCGGAGCATCCATCATGGTCTCGGTGAGGTCGGCGACCAGCTTGCGAAGCTCCTTGTCGAAGGTCTCCACCGGCGCCGCGGGGGTGCGCAGGACCGGGTCGCCAAATAGGCGGATGGGCTGGATGGCCATGCCGGGAGTGTAGGTGGGTGCGCGCTTCGCAGGCTCAGGGGGAGGCTGGCCCGCCGAGGCCCAGGTCACGCGCGACCTGCTCGAAGGCAGACCGCTCGGCCTCGCTCAGATCCGACCATGCGAGCGTCGCTGGGTCGGCGGGCGGAGCCGGCGCCGGAGCAGCGGCGACCGCGGAGGCTGCCGGTGCGGCGGGGCCGGCCGGGCCGGCCGGGCCGGCCGGGATCGGAGGTGCCCCGCTGGGTCCGGTTCCGCCGCGTCGCGTCCAGATCGCCCAGCCGGCAACGGCCGCGGCGATCACGACGAGCAGCGCCAGCAGCCACGGCCACGGGTTCGCCGTCCCCGCGTCGGCTGCGCCAGGCGGCTGGCTCGGCGTGGGCGTGGCCGAGGACACCGTCGCCGTCGGGGACGGGGTGCGCGTGACCGAGGCTGACGGGGAGCGCGTGGCTGTCGGGGATGGGGATGGTGCGCTCGATTGAGTCGGCAGCACGGTCGCCGTGGGCGACGGCGTACGCGTGGCCGACGGCGTGCGGGTGGCCGAGGGCGACGGGCTGGGCTTGACCGGCTTGGTTGGCGATGGAGCGGTCGGGGATGCGGCCGGCTCCACCCAGTCGCTGCCTTCGCCGTCGCCCACGTCGCCGGCCCACGCCACCCCGGGGGAAAGAACGATCGCCACCATCACCACTGCCGCAGCAAGCCGATGTGACGCTCCTGCGCGCGGCCGGTGGCTCATCTCCTGCTGGCACGCCCCCGCTAGCCGCGCGGGGCGGCCCGGTCGATCGTCGAGTCGTCGTCGTGCGAGCCGAGTGCCGCGAGCCGGCGCTCGAGGTCGGTGCGCATCTGCTGGATCGACGAGAGGTAGGAGCGAGTGGCGGCCTCGGCGTTGGCCGCCTCGGCCGCAGAATGGTCCGCCATCTGGCGGACCATCTCGACGACCGCGTTGACCGATGAGCGCAGGCTGGACGCATCCTCGAGCAACTGGTTCATCAATGATTCAGGCGCCTCGATCTGGGCCAGCGACTCGGCGATGATGCCGCGCGCGAGCGCCTGCGCATCAGCCTGGAGCTTCTGGGCCGAGCGCTCGGCCGCCGCCACGATGCGACCCGCCTCGGCGTTGGCCCCGACGATGGACTGGTCCGCGTTGACCAGCGCTGCCTGCAGCCGGACCTGGGCCTCCTGCTGCATCCGGTCGTACTGCTCCTGGGCCTGAGCATGGCTGGCCTCGGCAGACGTACGCGCATGCTCGGTGATGGTCGCGGAGTCCTCACGGACCCGCTCCATGATGAGCTCGGACTCCTCGCGTGCCTTGCGCAGGGTCTCGGCTGCCGCCAGTTCGCTCTCCGAGCGGACCTGGTCGGCCC
>JAUXRN010000185.1 GCA_030681835.1 Actinomycetota bacterium | reverse complement strand
GACCGACAGCACGAGCAGCAGCCCGATCACGACGACGCCGGCCAGGGCCAGCGGGTCGGACAGCACCGCGCGCCGGAAGCGGCGGACGAGCCCCGCCCGGGGCGTGATCACGGCGGGACGGAGCACATCGATCGCCATCAGGCCGCCAGCCGCGTTCGGGGGTCCAGCCACGACTGGGCGAGGTCGACCACCAGGTTGATGACGACGTACGCGGTCGCGCCGAACAGCGTGATGCCCATCACGACCGGGTAGTCCAGGTTCAGGAGGCCCTTGACCGCGAACGTCCCGAGGCCCGGCCAGTTGTAGACGACCTCGACGAAGAAGGTGCCCGTCAGCGAGTAGGCGAGCGTCAGGCCCACGACCGTGGTGACCGGGATCAGCGCGTTCTTGAGGGCGAGCCGGTAGGTGATCAGGCGGTCCGCGATCCCCGCCGCCCGAGCGGCACGGACGTAGTCCTGGCCCAGCGCCTCCAGCATCGACGCCCGGGTCATCCGGGCGATCAGCCCGATCGGGTAGGCGGCCAGCGTCAGTGCCGGGAGCACCAGGTGGAGCCCCACGTCCCCGAGCGCGACCCAGTTGCCGCTGACCAGGGCGTCGATCAGGTGGAAGCCGGTGAAGTCGGCGATGGGCGCGGTGAACCGCAGGTCCGGGTCCACCCGTCCCGTGAGCGGGAGCAGGTGGAGGGTCCGGAAGAACAGGACCTGCAGGAGCAGGCCGAGCCAGAATGCCGGGAGCGAGACGCCCACGATCGAGATCAGGCGGACCACGAGGTCCGGCGGACGTCGCTGCCAGCGTGCCGACAGCACGCCCAGCAGGATCCCGATCGGGATCGCCAGCAACATGGCGGCGAAGATGAGCTCCAGGGTCGCCGGCAGCCTGACGACGATCTCGTCCAGGACCGGTCGCTTGGTGCCGATCGAGGTGCCCCAGTCACCCGTCAGCATGTCGCGCATGTAGGTCAGGTACTGGATCGGCAGGGGCCGGTCGAGGCCCAGCTCGCGGGCCACCCGCTCGATGTCCTCGGGGCGTGCCTTGGGGCCGATGTAGACGGCCGCCGGGTTGGAGGGAACCACGCGCGCCAGGGCGAACGTGATCACGGACAGCCCGAGGAGCACGATGGCAGAGCCGGCCAGCCTGCGCAGGAGGAACCGGGTCACGGCGTCATCCGGTCGGTACGGGAGGGAGGAACGGTGCCCGACGGGACCATGCCCGTCGGGCACCGAGAGGATCGCGGATCAGCCCGCCGGATGCATCGGATAGAAGAACTGGGCGAACGGGTAGTTCAGGTTGTACTGGAACCCGGCCAGCCGGTTGGAGATCGCGGTGACGAACCGGGTGTCGTAGAAGAACACGCCCGGGGCCTGGTCCACGAGGAGCTTCATCGCTTCCGTGTACTTCGCCTGGGCAAGGTCGCGCTGTGTGGCGGTCAGCCCGATGGCATCGTCCACCAGCTTGTCGAACGCGTCGTTCTTCCAGTACGAGAGGTTGAAGAACGGCTTCTCGCTGCTGCGGAACATCGACCACAGGTTGTCCGATCCGGCGTCGCTGTAGGTCGGCCAGTAGAGCAGCAGGAACATGTCCTGCCGACCGGCCGCGTCGCCCTTCGACTGCTCCCACTGCTGGTTGAAGGCGATGGGAGTGATCGTGACGTCGACGCCAAGCTTGGCGTAAGCCTCCTTGACGAGCGGCGCGAAGCGGGCCTCGTTCTGGTTCTCGGCCGCGTAGGTCAGGTTCATCTTGAACCCGCCGTTCTCGTAGCCGGCTTCCTTGAGCAGGGCCTTCGCCTTGTCCAGGTCCTGCGTGTACTGCGGGACGTCCGCGGACCACGGGAAGACGCCCTCCGGCACGGGGCCGCGTGACTGGGTGCCGTAGCCCTGGGCGCCGACGGTGATGATGTCCGCGTAGGGGATCGCGTAGGACAGCGCCTGGCGGACCTTGACGTTGTCGAACGGCTTGCGGGCGGTGTTGAAGAAGCCGACGTAGTTGAAGAACGAGGGCTCGTCGATGAACGTGAAGTCGGGCTTGTCCTTGTAGGAGGCCACGTTCTCGAGCGGCAGGGACAGCGCGAGCTCCACCTGGCCGCCATCGAGCATCTGCTGCTGGACGGCCGCCTCGGGCGTGATCGACACGAGGACCTTGTCGTAGTGGGTTGTGTCGGACCAGCCGCCCCAGTAGCCGTCGTACCTGGTCAGCAGGACTTCCTTGTCCGGCGTGTAGGACTCGATGGTGTACGGGCCGGTCCCGGCGTCGACGCCCTTCTCGAAGTAGGTTTCGTCGGCGGCTGCCGCGGCAAGGGCCTTGGGGCTGATGATCCACGCGCCGTAGAGCGAAGAGGCGACGAGGTCCATCGGGGCCGCGTACTTGAGCTTCATCTCGACGGTCAGCGGGTCGACGGCCGTCACGGTGTCGAGCGCGGCCCAGATGAACGACGCGCCGCCCTTGGTGGCTCCGGCCTCGATCGACTGCTTGACGGCGTCGGCGGTCAATGCCTCGCCGTCGTGGAAGGTCACACCGGAGCGGAGCTTGAAGGTCCAGCTCGTGCCATCGGCACTGGACGTCCAGCTCTCGGCGAGGACCGGCGTGAACTGCTCGGCCGC
>JAUXRN010000176.1 GCA_030681835.1 Actinomycetota bacterium | reverse complement strand
ATGGGCTTCGGCCACCGTGTGTACAAGAACTACGACCCGCGCGCAGCCATCGTCAAGAAGACCGCTTACGACGTCTTCGAGTCGCTCAGCGTGTCCGACCCGCTGCTCGATATCGCCCTCCGCCACGAGGAGGTCGCCCTTGCCGACGACTTCTTCGTTTCCCGCAAGCTCTACCCGAACGTCGACTTCTACACCGGGCTCATCTACAAGGCCATGGGCTTCCCGACCCGGATGTTCACGGTGCTCTTCGCGCTTGGCCGGCTGCCCGGCTGGATCGCCCAATGGCGGGAGATGATCGAGGACCCCGATACCAAGATCGGCCGGCCCCGCCAGGTCTACGTCGGCGAGGTCCTGCGCGACTACGCGCCCCTCACCTCCAGGTAGGTCGGTGGCCATCGCCGGAGCGCGGGTCGTCACGGCAACGACCCGGGCCGTCGTCGTCGAGCGACTGATCTCGGGAGTATCAGCGGCCGAGGCCTTCGCCGCCGTCAGCGACGTCAACCGGATGCGCGACTGGAGCCCGGAGGGGCGCGGCAGGTCGGACACGACCGGAGCATTGCGGGTCGGCGACTCATTCGTCGGCACCAACCGCCGCGGCCGCCGCCGCTGGTCGACCGCCTGCACCGTCAGCACGGTGGCGCCCCCGGTCGAGTTTGCCTTCGACGTGTCGTGGGCCGGCCTGCCGGTCGCGCGATGGGCGTACGCCTTCGAGGACGTCGAGGGCGGTGTGCGGGTGACCGAGACCTGGACCGACGACAGGTCCGGACCGAAGGGGACTTTCGTCAAGCTGGCCGGATTGCTGGCCAGCGGCGTCTGGGACCGGTCCGCTCACAACGCCGAGAGCATGAAGGCGACCCTCGACCGCCTGGCCGTGGCGCTGTCGGCAGGGTCCTGAGCGATCAGTCGGTAGCGTGCAGGGCGGCATTGAGGCCGCCCCAGGTGCCGGAGCGCTGCACCACCTCGATGGCGCCCGTGACCGAGTTGCGGCGGAAGAGCAGCCCGGCGGCACCTGAGAGGTCGCGAGCCTTGACCACCTGTCCGTCCGGCAGGGTCACCTTGGAGCCGGCCGTGACGTACAGCCCGGCCTCGACGACGCAGTTGTCGCCGAGCGACAGGCCGACGCCCGCGTTGGCCCCGATGAGGCAGCCGGCGCCGATGCTGACGACCTCGCTGCCGCCGCCCGACAGGGTTCCCATGATCGAGGCGCCGCCGCCCACGTCGGATCCGTCACCCACCACGACGCCGGCGGAGATGCGGCCCTCGACCATGGACGTGCCGAGCGTGCCCGCGTTGAAGTTCACGAACCCCTCATGCATGACCACGGTCCCCGGAGCGAGGTAGGCGCCAAGGCGGACCCGGTCGGCGTCGGCGATGCGCACGCCGGACGGGACCACGTAGTCGACCATGCGCGGGAAGCGGTCGACGCCGTGGATGGTCAGGTGCTGGCCCTTGCGGCGCAGGTGCAGCCGAGTCTGGGTGACGCGGTCGGCCGCGACGGCGCCGGCGTTCGTCCAGGCGACGATCGGCAGCACCCCGAAGATCCCGTCGAGGTTGATCGTCCTCGGCCGAACCAGGCGATGCGACAGCAGGTGCAGTCGCAGGTAGGCATCGGCGGTGCCAGAGGGTGGGGCCTGCAGGTCCTCGATGATCGTGACGACGGACCGGACGCTCACGCCGCGGGCCACGTCAGCATCGATTCCCGAGTCCAGGCTGGGAACGTCGAGCGGCGTGCTGCCCAGCGCCGGTGCCGGGTACCACACGTCGAGCATCACGTCTCCGTCGAAGGTCGCCAGGCCCAGGCCGGCGGCGCCCCCCGTCACTGCCGTCGCCGCTGCTGCGTCATCCGTCATGCGGCTACCGTAGCGACGTGCCTACCCACGTCCCGCTCGACCTGACCGCCGGAGTCGTGCCGCTTGCGTGCGCACTCGTCGACATCCCCAGCCAATCCCATGACGAGCGCGCTCTCGCCGACGCCGTGGAGGCGGCGCTGGGTCCCGTGCGGCACCTCGAGGTCGAGCGGCACGGCAACACGATCGTCGCTCGCACCGCCCTCGGGCGCACCGAGCGGGTTCTCCTCGGCGGCCACCTGGACACCGTTCCTGAGCACGGGAACCTGCCGCATCGCCTGCAGGACGGGATCCTGTCCGGGCTCGGGTCGTGCGACATGAAGGGCGGGGTGGCGGTGGCACTCACCCTGGCCGCCACCGTCGAGCGGCCGGTGCGCGACGTCACCTACGTCTTCTACGACTGCGAGGAGGTGGAGTCCGAGCACAACGGGCTCCGCCGACTGGCCGAGACGCATCCCGAGGTGCTCCAGGCCGACCTGGCCGTGCTCATGGAGCCCTCCGATGCGGGCATCGAGGCCGGTTGCCAGGGCACCGTGAGGGTCGATGTGCTGACCCGCGGAGCGCGGGCGCACAGTGCGCGCTCGTGGCTGGGCAGCAACGCGATCCACGCGGCGGGCTCGGTGCTCGACGCCCTGGCCGCCTACCAGCCCCGCAGGCCGTCCATCGACGGGCTGGAGTACCGGGAGGGACTCAGCGCGGTGGGCATCCGCGGGGGCGTGGCCGGCAACGTCATCCCGGATGAGTGCATCGTGACCGTCAACTACCGCTTCGCGCCCGACCGCTCCGAGGCCGCTGCTCTGGAGCACGTCCGCGAGGTCTTCGCGGGCCTTGAGGTGACCGTCGTGGATTCCGCTCCCGGGGCCCTGCCCGGGCTGGACCGGCCAGCGGCGGCGGCGTTCGTGTCCGCCGTGGGGCAGCGGCCACGGCCGAAGTACGGCTGGACCGATGTGGCGCGGTTCTCGGCGCTCGGCATCCCGGCCCTCAACTTCGGGCCGGGAGACCCGTCCTTGGCCCACACCCGCGACGAGCACGTTCCGGTGCGCCAGTTGGAGTCCTGCCTGGCGGACCTCCGGTCCTGGCTCGCCGGCTGACGGCTCAGGCAGCCGCACAGCAGACAACGACGGCCCCGGGATCACCGGGGCCGTCGTTGGGGTTGTCGGTCAGGCCTGCTTCGTGGCCTCGACGTCGAGGCTCAGCTTGATCTCGTCGCCCACGAGCACGCCGCCGGCCTCGAGGGCCACGTTCCACACGAGGCCGAACTCCTTGCGGCTCAGCGTGGCCTTGCCCTCGAAACCGATCTTGGTGTTGCCCCACGGGTCCTGGCTGATGCCGACGTAGTCGTACTCGACGTCGACGGACTTGGTCACGCCGTGGATGGTGAGGTCACCCGTCACGACGATGTCTGTTCCGCGGGCCGCGACGGAGGTCGAGACGAAGGTGATCGTCGGGAAGTTCTCGACGTCCAGGAAGTCGGCCGAGGTGAGGTGTGCGTCGCGGTCAGCGGTCTTGGTGTCGATGCTGGCGGCCTGGATGGTGAGCTCGGCCGACGAGTTGGCGAGGTTCGCGCCATCGATCGTGAAGCTCCCGGAGAACTCGCCGAAGCTGCCCCGCACCTTGGCGACCATGGCGTGGCGGGCGGTGAAGCCGAGGGTGGTGTGGGCCGGATCGATGGCCCAGGTCCCGGTGGCGTTGACGAGGGTGAGCTCGGTGGTGGCGGTCATGTCGTCTCCTAAGTAGGTGGTTGAACAGTCAAGCAATAAGTTGAATGTACAACTATCTCCGGAACGGCGCAACTCGAGGGCTGGGGGCGTTGGTCGCGGGCCTAGGGTTCGGCTGTGCCTGCGGTGTGCGTGTTCTGCTCGTCCAGCCTGCGGATCGACGCCCGCTACCTGGAGCTGGCCGACGAGGTGGGCGCGGCCATCGCCAGCAGGGGATGGGCGGTCGTGTCGGGAGCCGGCTCGATCTCGATGATGGGGTCGCTGGGCCGTGCGGCCCGGGCGGCCGGCGGCCGGACGATCGGCGTGATCCCTGATGCGCTCGTGGCGATGGAGGTGGCCGACCACGACTCCGACGAGCTCATCGTGACCCGCGACATGAGGCAGCGGAAGGGGATCATGGATGAGCGGTCCGACGCATTCCTCGCCTTGCCCGGAGGCATCGGGACCCTCGAGGAACTCGTCGAGGCCTGGACGGCGAGATCGCTGAACATGCACCATAAGCCGGTCGTCGTGCTCGACCCGTGGGGCGACTTCTCCCTGCTGCGCGAGCAGGTGCAGGCGTGGCAGGACGCGGGTTTCGTGGCCGCCCACGCCACGGACCACGTGCACTGGGCGACCGAGGTCGAAGCTGCACTCGACCAGATCGCCGGCGCGTGGTCCGCGACGGGGGGCCGCTGCTAGCTGGTCTGAGCGTGCGCGGCCTCGTGCTGGGCCCGCTCGGCCTCGAGCTGCGCTGCCTGCTCGGCCGTCATCGCGTGCACCTCAGAGGCGGTCGTCACTGAACCTGAGACGGTGCCCTGCACGTGGGCCACGTCCCCGACCGACACATCGGCGATCGTGTGGGTCGATGCGGCAGGTGCGGCGGGCGTGGTGCCTCGGGCCGGCCGAGTGGGGACGCCCACCCTGACGACGGTGTCTTCGCTGATGGCATACGTGGCGGCGTAGCCGTCCTCTGCCGTGACGGTGATCGATGTCGGGCTGACCGCCGTCACCGTCCCGTTGACCCTGGCGATCGTCGCGATCGTGCCATCGTCCTGCTTGACCGTGATCTGGCCGTGCAGGGCCTGGCCGCCGGGGCCACGGCCCGGGCCGCCGCGATCCGGACCGCGCATGTCATCCCTGGCGACGGACGCCAGCGGGCTCGGGGAACTGTCTGCTGCCACGGCTACACCGGTCACGCCGGTGGCCAGGACGGCTCCGGCCGCAAGCGATCCGACGGTGATGGCGATGGTCTTGGTTCGGTTCTTCATGGTGGGCATCCGTGTCTCCTTGGTTGGGGGCGTGCGCGTTCCTCGACCATGCCGGAACGGAGTTCGCCCGTCGTTGAGCCGGCGTGCGGGCTTGGTAAGGGTCCGTGGGCGCCCCTGGGCTGGCGATCCATGGTGGAATGAGCGCGTGACGTGGCTCTTTGCGGTCGTGGCCATCCTCGTGGTGACCGGGGCTTTCCTGGCCTCCCTGGGCCTCATGGGGCAGCTCCCGGAGGCGGAGCCGGACCTTCGCCCGGACCGCATTGACGACGGCGCCGGGTCGGGTGTCCCCGAGTTCGACGTCGTGGTGCGCGGCTACCGCATGGACGAGGTCGACGCCGAGCTTGAGCGCCTGAAGCAGGAGGTTGACCGGCTGTCCCGACTGGACGATCCCGCGTCACCGCCGTCCCCGGATCCATCTCCTCGAGCCGGGGGCCTGTAGGAGTCTGGGTGATCGTTCAGGTCCCCGTCGACGCGGTCGCCCCCCGAGGACGGACCTGCCCGGTCGATCCGCGATAATGGGGCAACGCTCACGCCCGACGTGGACGGATGACCGACGGAAGGGGACGCGAATGGCCGCGATGAAGCCGCGAACGGGCGATGGCCCGCTCGAGGTGACCAAGGAGGGACGTGGCTACGTGATGCGAGTTCCCCTCGAGGGCGGAGGCCGCCTGGTCGTCGAGTTGAATGGCGAGGAAGCCAAGGACCTCGGCGAGAAGCTCCTCGTACTGTTCGCCTGACCTGCTTCGACGAGCCCCGGGCCTGTGGTCCGGGGCTCGTCGCTGTCCTGGGCTAGCTGCGGTCGCGAAGAGAGGCGACGAGCAGGCCGTCGCCGACGGTCAGCAGCGCCGGCATCCAGTCGTCATCCGCCTTGACCGCGGTAGCCACGTCGCGCAGCGCCACGGTCTCGGCATCGCGCTCGCCCGGGTCGGCAACTCGGCCACTCCACAGGACGTTGTCGAAGATCACCAGTCCGCCGACGCGGAGCAGCCGCTTGGCCTGGGTCAGGATCGTCGGGTACTCGGTCTTGTCCCCGTCGACGAACACGATGTCGTACGCCGCATCGGACAGCCGCGGCAGGACGTCGAGGGCTCGGCCGGCGATGAGCCGCGTGTGGACGTGGTCGTAGCCGAGGGCGGCGAAGGTCTCCCGGGCGACTCGCTGGTTCTCCGCCTCGATGTCGATGCTGGTGAGCACGCCTGCCGAGGACATCCCGGAGAGCAGCGCCGCGCCGGAGATGCCGGCACCCGTGCCCACTTCGACGATCGCCTGGGCGCTGACCGAGGCGGCCAGCAGCCGCAGAAGCGCGGCCACAGGCCGGGTCACCGGCACGCAGCCCAGCTCCTCCGCCTTGGCACGGGCCTCGCGCAGCGTCTCCGGCTCGAGCTCCCATCCATCGACGTGGGCCCAGGACTGGCGGGTGGGCAGGTAGGGGTCGGTGGAACTGGCGATGATGCACCTCCAGGTCGGCGGGCGCGACGAGAACGCAGGTCCTTGCCGCTGACGGCAGCCTAGCCTGCTGGCGCTTGGCCGAGCCTCAACTACCGTAGGGGTAGCGGCCACCCGGGCCGGTGCCAGACGCGCTCGGAGGTCCCCCATGTCGGATGAGTCCCGGACGGCTCCCGGGCGCCGGGGACCCGGGCTGCTGGCGATGGTGGCGATCGCCGCGTTGGTGGCGGCGATCGTGGGCTCCTTCGCGGGGCTGGCCGGATACCTGGTCGGCCGGAGCGTCGACGAGGCAACCGTCGTGACAGCGCCGGCACTTGCGGTTCCGGTCGATTCCCCTGCGGTCGGAATGCCGCGCACCGAGGGCTCGATCGCCGACATCGCGGCGGGCACCCTCCCGTCCGTCGTGTCGATCATCGCCGAGGGTTCAACCCAGTCGGGCAGTGGCTCCGGCTTCGTGGTCCGGTCGAATGGATACATCCTGACAAACAACCACGTCGTGGACCTCGTCGCCGACGGTGGATCCCTGGTGGTCGTCTTCAGCGACGGAGCGCGCGACGACGCCGAGGTGATCGGCACGAATGCCTCGTACGACCTGGCCGTCATCAAGGTGGACCGCACCGGGCTGCCGGCGGTGACACTCGGCGACTCCGAGGCCGTCGTGGTGGGCGACGTGGCGATTGCGATCGGCGCACCGCTCGGACTCGACGGCACGGTCACGTCGGGGATCATCAGCGCCGTGGACCGGCCGGTGACCACGGGCGAGACACAGGACGACGTCTCCTACATCAATGCCATCCAGACCGACGCGGCGATCAACCCAGGCAACTCGGGCGGCCCGCTCCTGGATGCGGCGGGCTCGGTCATCGGGGTCAACTCGGCGATCGCCACCCTTGCCATCGGGGGTGAGGCCGGCAACATCGGCCTGGGCTTCGCCATACCGATCAACTCCGCCAAGCGGGTCGCGGAGGAGCTGATCGCCACCGGCCAGTCCCGCACGCCGGTCATGGGAGTGCGGCTGGTCATGGACTTCACCGACGGGGGTGCCAAGGTCGAGAGCGTGGACGACGGCAGCCCCGCGGAGGAGGCGGGGCTGCTTGAGGGAGACGTGATCCTGCGAGTGAACGGCCGGGCCATCGACGACGGCGTCGAACTCGTCGTGGAGGTGCGCAACCACGCACCTGGTGACGAGTTGACGATCGACTACTCGCGCGGCGGCCTGGAGCGCTCGACCACGCTGGTACTCGCTGACGACAGCACGAGCTGACCGGGGCCGCGGATGTTCGACATCGGGATAGGCGAGATCCTCATCGTCGCCGTGATCGGCCTGCTCGTGTTCGGTCCCGAGCGGCTGCCGCGGGCAGCGGCCGACGCTGCGCGCTGGATCAAGCAGATGCGGGTCATGGCTACCGGCGCCCGCAAGGACCTCGCCGACTCCGCCGGGCTCGACCTTGGCGACACTGTCAGCACGGTCAAGTCGCTGCAGGAATTCCATCCGCGCAGGCTCGCGGCCGGGCTGTTCAGCGATGACCAGCCCGATCCTGCAGCCAGTGACAAGCCCGCCGGTCCCGCCGCCGGGCCCCGTCCGGCGTTCGACCCTGACGCGACCTGAGCCCTGCGCGGATCAGCCCCGACTCACGGCCTGCCCGCAGGGCTGATACCCAGTGACAGCCCTGCCAGTCCGCGCGGGCGCGTGCCGAGGGTTCGGGCGATCTCCAGTAGCGCGACTGACGCGTCAGCGTCGGGGTGGCTCAGTACCAGGGGAACTCCCGAGTCCCCGCCCTCGCGCAGGCGCACGTCGAACGGGATCTGGCCCAGAAGCGGGACATCGGTGCCGAGTTGCCGGGCGATCGTCTCGGCCACGAGCGCGCCGCCGCCGAACCCGAAGAGGTCGATGGGCTCGCCGCAGTGCGGGCACGGGAATGAACTCATGTTCTCGACGACGCCGGCCACCTTCTGGTGCGTCTGCTCGGCCAGGGTTCCGGCGCGGACCGCGACGTCGGCCGCCGCCGGTTGCGGGGTCGTGACCACGACGATCTCGGCGTTCGGCAGCAACTGCGCCGTCGAGATGGCCACATCGCCGGTGCCGGGCGGCAGGTCGAGCAGGAGGATGTCGAGGTCACCCCACCACACGTCGGCGAGGAACTGCTGAAGGGCGCGATGCAGCATCGGCCCGCGGAAGGCAACTGGCTGTGACACGCCGCCCGGCTTGAACGGAAGCATCGAGATCACCCGCACGCCGTATGCCTGCGGCGGCATGATCATGCCCTCGACCATCGTCGGGGCGTCGAGGGCATTGAGCATGCGTGGGATCGAGTGCCCGTAGACGTCGGCGTCCACGAGTCCCACGGTCAGGCCCATCTGGGCCATCGCCACGGCGAGGTTTGCCGTCACGGACGACTTGCCCACGCCGCCCTTGCCCGAGGCGATCGCGTACACGCGGGTGAGCGACCCCGGCTGGGCGAACGGGATCTCTCGCTCGCCATGGCCACGAAGGCTGGCCCTGAGGGCGCCGCGCTGCTCATCGTCCATGACGTCGAGCTCGACCTCCACCGAGGCGACACCCGGCAGGGCAGACACCGCGGAGCGGACGCGCTCGGTGATCTCGGGCCGCATCGGGCAGCCGGCCACCGTCAGGAAGATGCCCACCCGCACGGCGCCGTCCGCGAGGACCTCCACTGACTTGACCATGCCGAGTTCGGTGATGGGTCGGTTGATCTCGGGGTCGTTGACCGTGGCAAGGGCGACGGTGACGTCGTCGACGGAGGGCATGGTGTCGATGCTAGGGGTCCACCAGAACCAGGTCGAAGCGGCAGCCTCGGTCGGTGTTGGACACCGCGACCCGGCCCCCGTGGGCGGCCATCACCCCGTGGACGACGGCAAGTCCGAGCCCGGCGCCATCGCCGGGCGTTCGGGCGGCCTCGCCTCGCCAGCCGGGCTCGAACATGCGGGCGAGGTCCGCTTCCGGGATGCCCCCGCAACCGTCCTCGACGGAGAGGATGACCGACGCCTCGTGGCGGCGGGCGTCGAGGACCACCTCGCCGCCCGCGGGGGTGTGTCGCACGGCGTTGACGACCAGGTTCGACAGTGCCCGGGACAGTTCGCGTTCGTCGGCGATGACCGGCAGGGACGGAAGCGACTCCCCGCGCAGTCGAACCCCCCGAGCGACAGCCAGCGGGTCGGCAGCGGCCAGGGTGTCCGACACGACGTCGCGTGCGTCGATGCGCTCGAGGGCCAGCCTGAGCTCCCCGGACTGCAGGCGGGAGAGGGCCAGCAGGTCGTCGACCATGCCGGCCAACCGGTCGACCTCGTGATGCATCTGACGGTGGTAGCGGTCAGGGTCGGGGGCCACCCCGTCCTCGAGGGCCTCGGTCATCGCCCGGAGCCCCGCCAGCGGTGTCCGCAGGTCGTGGCTGATCCACGCGACCATCTCGCGACGCTGCTGCTCGAGTTCCTGGCTGGCGGCGAGGTCCGCCTTGGCCGTCGCGGCCGCCCGCGTCGCCTGGTCAAGCCGTCGTGCGGCAATGAAGCCGAAGGCGAGGGCGACGGGCACCGCGGCGGCGATGATCCAGGCAACGATGGCCAGATCGTGGGTCGACAGGAACATGGACCACGAACTGACCAGCAGGGCGACCCCGACCGCCGCCACGGGCACGACGGGCGCGACGATCGCCGCGGTCTTCGGCGACCTGCGACCGAGAATGCTGACTGCCTGAAGGCCGACCAGCCCGGTGACGGCAGCGGTGCCCGCCGCGATGAGGACGACCTCGATCTCGGACCTCATGGCGCCGGATCCCACCGGTACCCGACGCCCCAGACCGTCACGAGGCGGGTCGGGCTGCTCGGGTCGACCTCGACCTTCTCGCGCAGGCGGCGCACGTGCACGGTGACCGTGGTCAGGTCGCCGAACTCCCAGCCCCACACCCGCGAGAGCAGGTCCTCGCGGGAGTACGCCTGCCCAGGGTTGGTCAGGAGGAAGGCGAGCAGGTCGAACTCGCGTGCGGTGAGCGAAAGGGGTCGCTCGCCCCGTGTCGCGGAACGCGGGATCGGGTCGATGGTGAGATCCCCGTCGACGAGGGGGGCGGCGGGGCCGCTCGTCGGGGATTGCGCGCGCCGCAGCAGGGAGGCGACCCGCAAGACGAGTTCGCGCGGCGAGAAGGGCTTGCAGAGGTAGTCGTCCGCGCCCTCGCCGAGGCCAGCGATGCGGTCCTCCTCCTCGCCAAGTGCACTGAGCATGACGATGGGCACGCCGGGCTGCTCGGACCGCAGCCGCCGGCAGACCTCGAGCCCATCGAAGCCGGGCAGCATGACGTCGAGAACGACGATGTCCGGTCGCGACCGGGCTGCCTCCATCGCTCCCGGGCCGTCCGCTGCCTCGGTGATGTCGTGGCCCGCCTGCCTCAGGTACGCGACGACCACCTCCCGCACGGTCTCGTCATCGTCGACGACGAGCACCGCTGCCATGATCACAGGCTAGGCGTCGGTGGCCGCTTGGCGTGCTCGTGCAGCGCCTTCGTAAGGACTCCGTAATGCGCGAACGCCCCTGTTGGGCTGGCGGCACGGCGCCACCTCGGCTGTCATGGGGTGCATGACTCCGACCCGAACCGTTGCCCTCGTCCTCGCCCCGACATTCGCGGCCGTCCTCGCCCTGGCGGGTTGCTCGACATCCGGCAGCCCGTCGCAGTCGCCGCCTGCCTCAGCCTCGATGAGTGAGGAGCCGATGGCCAGTGAGGAGCCGATGGCGAGCGAGGATCCCGCTGCCGCCGCCGCGCCCGGCGCCTACATCACGCTGGCCGACTACCGGGGCAACGAGGCCATGTACGGCAATGGCGACGTGGTGCTGTTCTTCCACGCCGACTGGTGCCCGACCTGCCAGGCCACCGAGGAGGACCTCACCGACAATGCCGCGGCCATCCCCGCTGGCCTGACCATCGTCAAGGTCGACTACGACGACTCGGACGAGCTCAAGCAGCGGTACGGCATCACGACGCAGCACACCTACGTGCAGGTCGATGCCGACGGCAATGAACTGGCGAAGTGGACCGGCTCGATGACGTCCGCGGACATTGCGGCGGCCACTGCCTGATGCTGCTCTTCCTCGGGGCAGTCGTCGCAGGAGTCCTGACGACCCTGGCGCCGTGCGTCCTGCCGATGCTCCCCGTGATCGTCGGTGGGTCCATCGGGCCGTCGACGGCTGCCTCGAGGCGGCGGGCCTACGTGATCACGGCGTCCCTCGGTGCTTCGATCGTGGTGTTCACACTGGCCCTCAAGGCCAGCACGTCACTCATCGGCATCCCCTCCGAGGTGTGGCAATGGCTCAGCGGTGGCCTGCTGATCGGCCTCGGCGTCGTCTCGGCGTTCCCGCAGATCTGGGAATGGGTGTCGGCCCGGCTCTCGCTGCAGGAGCGCTCGACGAAGCGATTGGCCTCGGCCCGCACCCGGCAAGGCACGACAGGGGCGGTGCTCACCGGCGCTGCGCTGGGGCCGGTCTTCTCGTCCTGCAGCCCGATGTACGGCTACGTCATCGTCACGGTGCTGCCCGCGTCCCTCGGCCAGGGTCTGATCCTGCTCGGCGGGTACGTGCTTGGCCTCTGCGCCGCGCTGCTGGCCATCGCGCTCCTCGGTCAGCGGCTGATTGGCAATGCTCGGTGGGCGGCCGATCCGCACAGCTGGTTCCGCCGCGGCCTGGGCGTCGTCTTCATCGTGGTCGGCCTCGTGATCATCACCGGGCTGGACAAGGACCTGCAGGCCTGGGTCATCCAGAACTCCCCATTGCGGCCGTGGGAACTCGACTCGGGCTTCATCCCGAGTCCGGGCTAGGCCCCGTCTTCCGCAGCGGACTCCATGGTGCGTTCCACCTTTCGCAGGGCCTTGCGCTCGGCCT
>JAUXRN010000168.1 GCA_030681835.1 Actinomycetota bacterium | reverse complement strand
ACGTCGGCTCGAGGATCGTGCTTCCGGGGCGCAGCAGCCCGTCCTTCTCGGCCTCCTCGACCATGCGCAGTGCCGGGCGGTCCTTGATCGAGCCGGTCGGGTTGCGGTCCTCGAGCTTGGCCCAGAGGCGTACGTCAGGACTGGGCGAGAGCGCGGGCAGGCCGACGAGCGGGGT
Source organism: Actinomycetota bacterium (assembly GCA_030681835.1). Lineage (GTDB taxonomy): Bacteria > Actinomycetota > Actinomycetes > S36-B12 > S36-B12 > UBA10649. The sequence continues at coordinate 14,585 of JAUXRN010000168.1, read as the reverse complement.
CCTCCCGACCGAGTCGAGCAACGACTCGTAGCGCACGGTCAGCCTCCGGCGACGGCCGGCAGGATGGTGATGGAGTCGGAGTCGCCGATCGGGGTCTGCAGGCCGTCGAGGAAGCGCACGTCCTCGTCGTTGAGGTAGACGTTGACGAACCGGCGAAGGCCACTGTCGTCGACGAGCCGCTCGGCAATGCCGGGGTACGCAGCATCGAGGTCGGCGATGACCGCCTGCAGGGACGCGCCGCTCGCGGCCACCTGCTTCTCCCCGCCCGTGAACGAGCGCAGGATCGTGGGGACCCGTACCTCGACTGCCATGCTCGCTCCCGAGAGTCCGGCGCCACCCGATGGTTGACGCTTCAAGCGACCCCGAGCCTACGGAACGCTCGCCGATCCGGCCACTGCGGGAGCACCTACCTGCGAATGCTTCGCAGGACGGGCGCCCGGCTCACGAGGGGACGATGACCGCCTCCTCCGCCACGACCCCGTCGATGATCCGGAAGGAGCGGAACTCGACCGGGCCGTCCTCGCTGCCCGTCTCGCGGGTCGACACGAGCACGTAGTGGGCGTTGGGCTCCGAGGCGTACGCGATGTCGGTGCGCGACGGGTACGCCTCGGTGGCCGTGTGCGAGTGGTAGATCACGACGGGCTCCTCATCCCGGTCGTCCATGTCGCGGTAGAGGCGCAGCAGGTCGGCCGAGTCGAATTCATAGAAGGTGGGCGACCGGGCTGCATTGACCATGGGCACGAAGCGGTCCGGCCGGTCCGACCCCACAGGACCGGCGACGACCCCACAGGCCTCATCGGGGTGGTCGGCGCGAGCATGCGCCACGATCGCGTCGACGAGGTCCTGCCTGATGACCAGCATGGGTCAACCCTAGGGAACGGCTACGACGTCAGCGGGGCAGCAGCAGGGTGACGAGGCTGTCCTGGAGGTAGGTAAGCCAGTCGTACAGTGCGTACGCACCCAGGCGCTCGTCGTCGGGCGCCAGTGCGGCCAACTCGGCCTGGGTGTCATCGGAGATGCCCAGCCGCGTCCCCAGGGTCAGCCGGACGTCGTTGAGGAAGCCGAGCCACGCCGCGACCTGCTCGGCGTCGAGCCGATCCGAGCGGGACTCCAGCGACGCTATGACCGTGCTGGCATGACCGGCCTTGCCTGCCCGGAGGTCGCGCTCGGTGAACCTGCGGAACTCAGCCGCCGCGTCGTCATCGTCCGTGAACGCGTCGGGAAACAGCCGGGCCAGCGCCGGATCGTCAGGAAGCGTGGCACTCGGGTCGATTCCCACGATGGCGAAGAGCGGGTCCTGCGCCGGGTCATGCGGCTCGGGGGCCACGAATTCGATGATCTGGGCCGCCAGCCCGGAGAGCAGGGCCGACTCCTGGTCGTCGAAGCGCATGCGGATGGACCCACCACGCCCTTGCGAGAACCACCGTGGCTTACCCATCGCTGACCGTGCGCATATCAGTCGTCCTTCTGCATGGTGGCCCACAGCCCGTAGCCATGCATCGCGGTGACGTCGCGCTCCATCTCCTCGCGTCCGCCGTTCGACACCACCGCCTTGCCCTTCTCGTGCACGTCGAGCATGAGCGACTCCGCCTTGGCTCGGTCATAGTGGAAGTAGGTCATGAACACGTGCGTCACGTACGACATGAGGTTGACGGGGTCGTTCCAGACGATGGTGATCCACGGCCGGTCGACGGTCTCGGACAGCGCCGGCGACTCGACCTCGGCCGGCGACAGGGACATGGCCACATCCTTCCACCCGTCCCACCTGCTGGCCGTGCCCCACGTCACCCGGGCAGGGCGCCACGCTGGCCTAGTGTTGCCCCGTGACCGCGATCTCGGTGCCGGCCAAGGACCCGGGGCTTCCGTGCCCGCCGATCCTCGGCCGGATCCGCGACTCGGTGGTGGGCGACGACCAGGTGATGTGGGGCCCGTTCGGTGCCCGGCGGGTGACCTATGCGGACTACACGGCGAGCGGTCGGGCGTTGACGTTCATCGAGACCTTCATCCGCGACGAGGTCCTCCCCCGCTACGCCAACACGCACACCGAATCAAGCGGCACCGGCCTGCAGACCACCCGGCTGCGCGAGGACGCGCGGCGCATCATCCGCGACGCCGTCAACGGGACCGACGACACCTGCGTGATCTTCTGCGGGTCCGGGTCCACGGGTGCCATCAACAAGCTGGTCGGAGTCCTGAACCTCCGCATCCCAGCCGACCTCGACCGGCGTTACCGCCTTCGCGATGCGATCCCGCTGGAGGAGCGGCCGGTGGTCTTCATCGGCCCGTTCGAGCACCACAGCAACGAACTGCCCTGGCGGGAATCCATCGCCGATGTCGTCACCATCCACGAGGATGCCGACGGCCACATCGACCTGGCCCATCTCGAGGAGCAACTCGACCGCTTCGCCGACCGGCCCCTGCGGATCGCGTCCTTCAGCGCCGCCAGCAACGTGACCGGGATCGTCACGGACACCCACCGGGTCAGCCACCTGCTGCACGAGCGCGGCGCGCTCGCCTTCTGGGACTACGCGGCCGCAGCGCCCTACGTCGACATCGACATGAACCCGCGGTGCGACGAGCACCCGCTGGCATTCAAGGATGCTGTCTTCCTCTCTCCGCACAAGTTCATCGGAGGACCAGGGACCTCAGGCGTCCTCATCGTGCGACGAGAGCTGCTCACGAACTCCGTCCCCGACATCGTCGGCGGCGGGACAGTGTCGTACGTGAACCCAGAGGAGCACCGCTATCTCACCGACCCGGTTCACCGGGAGGAGGGTGGCACGCCCGCTATCGTGGAATCGATCCGTGCGGGCATGGTGTTCCAGCTCAAGGAGGCGGTGGGCACCGACGTCATCCGGGCGCACGAGCATGATTTCGTCCGGCGGGCGATCACCGCCTGGGCTGCGCAGCCCGCCATCCAGGTCCTCGGCAACCTCGACGCCGAACGCCTGTCGATCGTGTCCTTCGTGATCCGCCGGCCCGGCGGGCGCTACCTGCACCACAACCTCGTCGTCGCCATCCTCAACGACCTCTTCGGCATCCAGTCCCGGGGCGGCTGCAGCTGCGCTGGGCCCTACGGTCACCGGCTGCTCGGCATCGACGTTGCCACGTCGCACGAGTTCGAACGGGAGATCAGCCACGGCTGCGAGGGGATCAAGCCAGGCTGGGTCCGGGTGAACTTCAACTACTTCATCTCGGAGGCGGTCTTCTCCTACGTCGTGACCGCGGTCGCCATGGTGGCCGACCATGGCTGGAAGCTGATGCCGCAGTATCGCTTCGACCCGACGACCGGCCGGTGGCACCACCGTGACGGCGCGGTGGAGCCCCCGCTACGGCTGTCCATGGTCGGGTACGACGCCGACGGCGTGCTGCACTACCCCGAGCAGCACGACACGGCCCCGGAGTCCGCCCTGTCCGACTACCTGCAGGCGGCCCACGACCTGCTCGAGGGGCTGCCGGCCGACGCCGGGGAGCCAGCCGCCGCGGGCCACGGGATCTCGGCCGACTTCGCGTCGCTGCAGTGGTTCGACCTCCCCGCGGCATGCCTGGCGCCATCGGTGCCGGGTGAGCGCCGGGCCTCCTCTCGCTAAGGCCCGGCGACCGGTCGGGCTACTTCACCCGGACGATGAACTCCATCGACGCTCCCGAGAGGATTGGCCCGGTACCGACGCCGATGACCCGGTAGGCGTACCGGCCCGCCGTCCTCGGCGCGGCCACCACCAGCCGGGCCCGGCCCTTGCCGTTCGCCTTTGCCCGGGCCACGTTCTTCCACTTCTCGCCACGCTGCACCTGCAGCACGAGGGACTGCCCCGCCTGGGCCGGCAGGGCGCGCGCCCGAACGACGATGCGCTCCCCGCGGGCCACCTTGGCATCCACGACCGTGGCCGACACCAGGGCGATCACCTGCGTGGTGAACGGTGCGCTCTCACCTTCGGTGCGTCCGCCGGCGCCCGGCACAAATACCTTCCAGTCGCCGGTGGCGTCGGGAGTCACCGTGAATGCGACCACGCCGTCCGCACCCGTCGGCAGGACCTGCATGTCGACCCACTTCTTCTCCCCGGTCCGGCGGAACTGCAGGGTGGCCGGCACGCCCGGGAGGGGGACACCCAGGGATGTCACGGTGAACGTGAATGCGAGCGGAGTGCCGAAGACGGCGGAAGGGACTCCCGTCGCGGAAATGTCGGTGGCGGCCGGCGCGAGCGACTGGCCATACGCACGGATGACCGGCCACTGGGCGCGGTCCTCCCCGCCGATCGTCCAGTACACCGCGGCGCTCAGGCCGAATTCCCCGACGAGCTGGGTCCGGGCGAGCACCCCCTGCGGTCCCAAGAATCGCAGCACGCGCTTGGCCGTGCATGTCTGGGTTGCCCCGGCCGAGTCGGTCCACTGGACCAACTTGTCGTAGTAGACGTTGTACTCCTGGGCTGTCGCGTCCCACTCGACGGCATCTGTCGCCCCCACTGACGTCAGGAGTTCAGGGATCGTCGAGCCGCTGGGCGACTGCATGCCTGTGAGCGATCGGTAGGCCGAGGACCCCTTGTCGGTCGGACAGGCTCCGCTCAGCCGGTATGCCCCGGAGGACGTGAGCCGGGTCCATGCCCGCCCGTAGGTCGCGACACCGATCTGGAGCATGGCCGGGTCCCTGACCGAGGCCGAGTACGCGACGATGGCGCGGACCCACGGCATCGGGGCCAGCGAGCCGATGCCCCTGACGCTGTAGTCGTAGGCCATGATCCGGATCCGGTCGGCGCTCGGCGCAATGCCGGCGATGTTGTAGACCCAGTAGCCCGAGGTCGCCGAGCACGTGCCGCCGGAGCTGCACGGGGGCGGGATCGTCACCGAGAGCAGCTTCCCCTGGGCATGCAGCGCGGCGCCCAGCTCCTGGACGAACGCGGTCCAGTTGGGCTGGGTGGCGGCCCAGGACGAGGAGCCGTCCGAGAACGCGAACGTCTCGTAGTCCAGGTCGATGCCGTCGAAGCCATTCGACGTGACCAGCGCAACCAGATCGGCGACGTGTGCCGTGCGCTTGGCCGGGTCGGCCAGCGTCGCGGCCATGCGGCCCTTGCCGGAGCCGTCGGCGATGGCGGGCAGGACGACCAGGCCGGCCGCCTTGAGCTGACCCATCGCCCAGGCGATGTTGGCCGCACCGTTCGTGAAGTTGGGGTTGATCCGTACTTGGACCCCGCCGCCGGACTTGGCGGTCGCCGAGTACCAGAACGGGGACACGTCGGTGAACAGGTCGGCGTTCTGGACTGCCGAGGTGACGCCCTCGGGAGCGCTAGGTGACGTCATCCAGTAGGGCAGCCAGCCGCTGACGACCCTCTTGGGGGGTGGGCCTTCGGCGTGGGCAGGCGTGCCCAGCAGCCCGCTGGCCAGGGCCAGCAGGGCGGCGAATATGGCAAGACGGCGCACGGGCACGACCTTCACGGGAGGGGATGTCTCAACCATTCTGCGACACGCCACGCCGGACCCCGGTCACCGGTCCGGACTCGGCCTGTCGCACCATGGTCCCCATGCGTCGATTGCTCGGGACCGTCATGGCCGTTCTGGTCGCCATGTCGGGAGTGGTCGCCACGGTCCCGGCACACGCCGCACCCGATCCGCAGGTGGACCTGCTGCTCCACAAGCGCCTCGACAACCCGCGCCTCGGCGACGACGTCGGCATGATCGTCGTCGACGCGGTCACCGGGGAGGTGATCTCCGCCGAGGACCCCGACACGCTCATGCTGCCCGCCTCGAACATGAAGATCGTCACCGCCGTGGCGATCCTCGCGACGATGGGCGCCGACGCCCGGCTGACCACCCGCGTCCTCGGCACGCCCACCCCCGGCGAACTCGTCCTGCAGGGGGGCGGCGACCCCATGCTGACCTCGACCGACCTGCAGTCGATGGCCAAGATCGCCGCAGCGGCAGTCCCGGCCGGCACGAAGGCGATCGTGCGCGTCGACGACGACCTGTTCCCCGACACCGGCCGTGCGCCCGGATGGACCAGCCAGTACATCCCCTACGTAGCGGCGCCGGTGCAGGCCCTGGCCCGGCTCGGCGAATACAGCACGGACCCGAGCACGAACGCCGCCCGCGCATTCGCGAAGTACCTCCGCTCATTCGGGGTCAAGGCGGCCGTGGGCGAGCCGGTGGATGCCGACGCGTCGTGGCCGGTGCTGGCGGAGTCGCGCAGCACCGTCGGCGAGGCGGTCGACCTCATGCTGAGCAGGTCCGAGAACAACGTCGCGGAAGTGCTGTTCCGCCAAGTCGCCGTGCACTTCGGCATCGAGCCGACGTGGGCGGGCGCGCGGCAGGCCGTCGAGCAGGCGCTGGCCGCCCTCGGCCTGGATGCCTCGGCGATGCGGATCCGCGACGGCAGCGGACTGTCCCGCAAGGATCGACTCAGTGCCCGGTTCCTGGCCGACGTGCTGCGCGTGGTCCGGGTCACCCGCCCCGCGGCATTCGCTGGGATGTTCGATCCCGAGGCGCTGCCTGTCTCGGGCGAGACGGGGACGCTGCACACTGCCTACGGGCGATACGTGACCCGGCACACCACCTGCGCCCGCGGCGACGTGCACGCCAAGACCGGCTCCCTCTTCGACACGATCGCGCTCTCGGGCATCGCCGCGACGACGACCGGCGGCGAGCGCATCTTCTCGATCCTCGTCAACGACCGGCCGCAGCGGTACTCGGCGCTGTCCACCCGGCAGGCGGTCGACGGCCTGACCGCCACGATCACGGGCTGCTGGGACTGACCGGCAGGCTCGACGAATGGGTCAGCGGAGCGCGCGGGCGATCTCGCCGGCCGCCCTGGCCACCCGCGGTCCCACGTCGGCCTCGTTGAACTCGCGCAAGGCCAGCACCCCGACGCTGGCCTCCAGGCCGGGGACACCGAGCACGGGAACCGCGAGCCCGTAGGCGCCCTGCGGCCCGTCGCCCGTGGCGACCACCCAGGCCGGTTCCAACTGGCGGCCGGCCGCGGTGCGTGCCGCGAGGATCGCCCGGCCGGACGCGCCGTTCTCCAGCGGCTGGCGAGACCCGGGACGGCTCGAGACGTGCACGTCGGAACGCGAGGGCTCGACGACGACCGCGGCCAGCGCCTCGGCCCCGTCGGCCACGGTCAGGACAGCCGTTGCGCCCACGGCGTCCGCGAGCAGGCGCAGGGCGGGAAGGGCGGTGTCACGGACGACGGGCTGCACCTGGCGGCCCATGGCGAGGATGCCCAGGCCCAGCCGGCACCTGCCGTCGGCGGACCGGCGCAGCAGGGCGTGCTGCTCGAGGGTCACGACGAGTCGGTAGACGACGGTGCGCCCGATGCCGAGGGCTGCGGCCAGCTCGGTGACGGTGAGCCCATCAGGGGACTCAGCGACCACCTCCATGACACGCAGCCCTCGGTCAAGGGTCTGCGAGGTCTCCGCCGCCATGCGGGGCTACCTCGGCGCCCGGGTCGGCTACGCGGCCTTGAAGGCCGAGCGGACCCGGAACGCGGCGATGATCTCGAAGATGCCGCCGACGATCAGCCAGATGCCGGCAACCCACGCGAGCGTGACCAGCGAGATGCCCGGCCACACGAGGATCACCAGGCCGCCGATCAGCATGACGATGCCGCCGAAGATGTTCCAGCCCCGGCCTTCCTTCTGCTCAGCACCCATGAAGAGGGCGCCGAAGCCGCGGAAGAGGAACATGATGCCGACGAAGATCGCGAGGATCTCGACCGCCTGGAACATGCTGCGGAACGCGATGACGCCGAGGATGACGGACAGGATGCCCGTGATGAACAGCAGGGCGCGCATGCCGCCCGACAGCCCGCGGCTGAAGCCGCGGACGATCTCGAAGATGCCGGACACGATCAGCCAGATGGCCAGCAGGATCGCGATGACGAGCACCGTGGCGCCAGGCCAGACGAGGGCGATGATGCCCACGATGACGCTGGTGATGCCGAGGAACAGGATGATCCCCCAGTGCGAGCCGATGGACCCCAGTGCGTTGTCGCTGACGTCGGCTGGACCTTGATCCACCGTGGTCATGTGACCTCCCAATACCGAACTCGGGCGCACTCTGCACCCAGCCTTGATCCTAGGGACGCAAGCACCGGAAGGCGGGCTGACACACCCGGGCGCTAGGCGGGCACGCGAGCCAGGAACTCCTGCGTAGCAGGCTCCGCAGGGGCGTTGAAGATGCGGTCCGGGGGGCCGTGCTCGAGCACGACGCCGTCGTGCAGGAAGCACACCTGGTCGGCCACCTCACGGGCGAAGCCCATCTCGTGGGTGGCCATGACGATGGTGAGTCCGCCCGCCTTCAGGTCGCGGACGGCGTCGAGCACCTCGCCGACGAGCAGCGGGTCCAAGGCCGACGTGATCTCGTCGAAGAGCATCAACTCGGGCTGCATGGCCAGGGCGCGCACGATCGCGACCCGCTGCGACTGGCCGCCGGACAGCCGGTCCGGGTACTCGTCGGCCTTCGCCGCCAGGCCGAACCGCTCCAGCAGGTCCCGAGCGTCCTGCGCGGCGCGGGCAGCGGTATGCCCGGCCACCTTCCGCGGAGCGAGGGTCACGTTGTCCAGCACCGTCATGTGCGGGAAGAGGTTGTACGACTGGAAGACGATGCCGATGCGCCGACGGACCGCGTCGAGGTCGGCCCGGGGGTCGGTGACGTCGAGGGTGCCGTCCAGGACGATGGTACCGGCGTCGACCGACTCGAGCGCGTTGATGCACCTCAGCAGCGTCGACTTGCCCGATCCGGATGCACCGATCAGGACGACCGCCTGATGCCGACCGACCTGGAGGTCCAGGCCGCGCAGGACGGAGTGCTCGTCGAAGGACTTCCAGACCCCCGCCACCGTCAGCAGCGGGTCCCCGGTCATGCGACCCCTCCGGCGCGCTGCCGCCTGGCCATGCGGCCCTGCACCCAGTCCGCGAACCGGGTCATGGGGATGGTCAGCGCGAGGAAGATGCAGGCGGCTGCGACGTAGGGCGTGTAGTTGAACGTGGATGACGCGTCGATCTGCGCCTGACGAAGGATCTCGATGGGCCCGAGCACCGAGACCAGCGCGGTGTCCTTCTGCAGCGAGATGAAGTCATTGAGCAGTGGTGGCACGACGTTGCGGACGGCCTGCGGCAGCACGACGTACCGGTTGGTCTGGAAGGTGGACAGGCCGAGCGAGCGCGAGGCCATGCGCTGGCTCGGATGCACGGAGCCGATCCCTGCGCGGAACACCTCGGCGACGTATGCGCTGTAGGACAGGATCAGGGCGACGGTGCCCCAGAACACCGGGCTGTTCGGCACCCCCTGCAGCCTCAGCGCAGGGACGCCGAAGCCGAGCAGGAAGATCACGAGGATGGTGGGGACACCGCGGAAGACGTCCACGAACACCGTGGCCATGACCCGTAACGGGAGGAAGATCGGTGCCCGCATCGTGCGGACCAGCGCGATGGCCAGGCTGATGACCAGGATCAGCGGCTCCGCGACCAGGAAGATGCGGACGTTCAGCCAGAAGGCCTCGAGCAGCTGCGGGAATGACTCGGCGAACTGCTCGGGGCTGAAGAAGGTCTCCTGCACCACGGGCCAGCCGGGCGTGCTCACCACCAGCCAGCCCACGACCACGACGAAGGCCACCAGGCTGCCCATGCCGACGAGTCGATCGCGGCGGGCCCGTCCACGCGCCAGCGCCTGGCGCTCCGGGTCCTTGTAGACCACGGGAGTGCCAGGCGCCGGCGAGCGAACGGTCATGCTGGGTGACGCTAGTGCCTACTCGGTGAAGTACGGCGCGGTTGCCCCTGCCAGCCACTCGTCCTGGATCGCCTGGAGCTCGCCTGTCTCGGTGAGCGCGGCGAGAGCCTTGTTGACGCACGACACGAGCGGGTTGCCCTTCGCGAAGAGGAGGCCGAACTGCTCGCCGCCCGCCACGGCGGGGAACTGGCCAACGATCGTGCCCTTGGGGATCTCGACCGCCGTGATGTAGAACGCCGTGGGCAGGTCGACGACGATCGCGTCGATCTGGCCGTTCTGCAGGGCGCTCTTGGCATCGTTGGTGTCGTTGTAGACGTACGGCTGCTCGGCGGGCTGGATCACGTCCGTGATGTATTCCAGGCTCGTGGTGCCGATCTGCGCGCCGAGCTTGGCAGCCTGGAGTTCGCCAACCGTCGTCGCTGCGGCGACAGGCGAGTCCTTGAGGGCGACGACGGCCTGGTTGACCGTGTAGTAGCCCTCGGAGAAGTCCACGACCTTCTGGCGCTTCGGGGTGATCGAGATCTGGTTGATGTCGAAGTCGAAGGCCTTGTCGCCGGGGGCATAGGAGGAGTTGAACGGGACGACGGTCCACGTCACCTCCGTGGGGGCGAAGCCCATCTCCTCGGCGACGGCATACGCGACCGCCGACTCGAAGCCCTGGCCGTTGGTGGGATCGTCGTCGACGAAGTACGGCGGGTACGCCGGGGAGTCGGTGCCGATGGTCAGGGTGCCAGGGGTCAGCAGGGTCAGGTTCTCGCGGGAGCACTCGTCGAGGGCGGACTCGCTCGGGGCGGCCGACTCCGACGCGGGAGCGCTCGACGCAGGATCGCTGGCGGGGGCCTCGCTGGAGGCGGCGGCGCTGGACGCCGCCGTGGTCTCCGAGGTGGTGGACTGCTGCGCGCAGCCCACCAGCAGCAGCCCGGCGGACGCCAGGGCTGCGACCGGGAGCAGGGCGCGGCGGGCGGACAGTGCAGACATGTGCGTGCAGCCTCCTCGGGGCCGGCGACCCTCGCCGGTGGGTCCCCATCCAACCAGAGGCCGCCGCAAACGACGTAGCACCATCGATCAAGCCGATAGGGAAGGTTTCATCCGTCCGGCCACAAGGGCCCCCACCCCCGCTACGGCAGCGGCCGCCAGCCACAGCAGAACGTACGTCGCGACAGTCGCACCCCCCGAGGCAACTGCCAGCGCGTGGCCGAAGCCCAGCACGCACAGGACCAGCACGCAGAAGACGGAGTCGGTGACCTGGATGGCCGCCGAGTTCATGCCTTGATCCTCGACGGGGGACAGGCGCATGACCTGGACCGCGATCGACGGGAAGGCCAGCCCCATTCCCAGCGCACCGACCGCCCAGGAGACGCCGGCAACCCACGGCGGCAGCGACGTGACTATGGAGATCGGCAGCGAGGCGATCGCCACGGCAACGATCACGGCACCGAGCCGCACCGCCGCCGCCCGGTCCAGCTCGGCGGGCAGCCTGCTCTGCGCGAACGAGCCCACGCTCCAGAACGCCGCCGACATCGCCAGGATCAGGCCGGCGGCCGTCGTGCTGATGCCGCGCGTCTCGATCAGGGCCAGTGGGACGAACACCTCCGCGGCGAAGAAGGACCCAGCCAGGAAGCCCCGCATCATGACGCTGCTGGCCAGCCCGCGCCGCATGCGCAGGGCGCCGGCGGGCAGCAGGCGCCGGACCGACACCGCCACCAGCACAAGCCCGACGACCGCCTCCAGCCCGCCCAGGACGCTGAGCCGGAGCACCCCGTCCTGGCAGGCCAGCAAGCCCACAGCGGCGACGACGCCGGCTATCAGGCGCGGGCGGGCGTGCGGCTGCGGGACGCCGCCGTCGAAGGCACCGAGCCTCGGGAAGAGCAGCAGCACCGGGGGGATGACGAAGAGCGGAACCAGCCAGAAGACCGCCCGCCACGTTACCGAGTCCGCCAGCCAACCGGCGATGAGCGGTCCCACGAGGGCAGGGATGACCCATGCGGCGGACAGGACCGAGAAGGCCTTGGGCCGCAACTCCTCCGGGTACGCCCGGGCAATGAGGACGTACGTGGCCACGATCACCACGCCGGCCCCGAGGCCCTGCAGGATGCGCCCGCCCACGAGCACGGGGAGCGTGGGCGCGAAGCCGGCAACGAGGGCCCCAGCGACAAAGGCAGCGACGCCGGCCACCAGCGGCCGGCGTGGGCCCGCTGCATCACACCACAGGCCGCCGGCGACCATCGACAGCAACGACGCCATGACGAACCCGCTGAACGCCCATGTGTAGGCACCCAGGGCGTCGAGTTCGCGGGCGATGACCGGCATGGCCGTTGCGGTACCGATGCCCTCGAAGGCCATCAAGGTGATGAGGGAGACGATGCCGATCGTGACCGGGCCATGCTCACCGCGCCACAGTGCCGGGGCCGCCCCGGGCTCAGCCGGGGTGGCGGTCACGTGCGGGAGAGGTTCTTGTGGATCTCCTGGCACTCCGGGCACACCGGGAACCGGGAGGGGTCGCGGTTGGGGATCCACACCTTGCCGCAGAGCGCCTTGACCGGCACTCCGGTGACGGCGCTCTCCATGATCTTGGCCTTCTCGACGTAGTGGGCGAAGCGCTCGTGATCGCCGTCGTCGTTCGACAGAGTCGCCCGCTCCTCGAGCAGCGTGTCACCGGACAGGCCCGGGCTGGGCTCGGGGCTGGGCTGGGGGCTGGGCTCGTGGCTCGGCCCGGGGCTCGCCACGGGTGCCATGTCCATGCGCATGCCGGGAGTCTAGGGTCCCGCGGATCGTGCGACCAGCCCGCCCGGTGCATACCCCTAGGGGTATGCGGTATGCTCGTCCCCATGTCTACCGTGAACCTGTCCGAGGCCACCTTCGCCGCCACCATCGAGACTCACCCGATAGTCCTGGTCGACTTCTGGGCCGCGTGGTGCGGCCCGTGCCGCATGTTCGCGCCCGTCTACGAGACGGTCTCCGAGGCGAACCCCGACGTGGTGTTCGCCAAGGTCGACACCGAGGCAGAACAGGGCCTCGCCCAGGCCTTCGGCATCTCGTCGATCCCCACGCTCATGGCCATCCGCGACGGCGTGGTCCTGTACTCCCAGGCAGGCGCGATGCCCGAGCAGGGACTGACCAACCTCGTGCAGGCGGTTCGCGGCGTCGACATGGACGAGGTGCGGGCCTCGCTGGCCTCGAGCGACGCCGGCGCCTCATCGGACGCGAGTGCCTGAAGCCCCTTCTAGTGGGGACCTTTGTCCATAGGGAGCCATACCTACTCGCCCGTAGCGTTAGGCAAGGAAGCAGCCGAACCGCTCACGGTGAGGAACCAGCAATGCCACAGCAGCCACTCGCCCAGGTGCCCAAAGACGCGCAGTGGTACTGGCAGGAGCACGGGGCCTGTCGGTCGGCCGACCCAACCCTCTTCTTCCATCCCCAGAACGAGCGTGGTTCCTCGCGCTCCCGCCGTGACCGCGGTGCCAAGCGGGTGTGCGCTAGCTGCGACGTGCGCATGGAGTGCGCCGACTACGCCGTCCGGGCCCGGGAGCCGTACGGCGTGTGGGGCGGTCTCTCGGAGGACGAGCGCGAGCAGATCTATGCCCGGCTGGACTCCCGGCACTACCCGCGGGCCAAGGGCGAGGGGCTCCGCGTGGCCGCAGACGACATCGAGGCAGCGGTGTCCCCCCGGGCGCTCGGGATCGCCTAGCCCGGCCAGTACCGTTCGGCCATGACCCTCGTCGGCCGCGACTTCCTGAGGGAAGCCGACTTCACTCCCGACGAGATGGGATCCCTGCTCGACCTCGCCGCCCAGCTCAAGGCCGACCGCAAGTCCGGTCGCGAGGAGCCCCGCCTCCGGGGCCGCCAGTTGGCCCTGATCTTCGAGAAGACCTCCACCCGGACACGGGTGTCCTTCGAGGTGGCCATGCGGGACCAGGGCGGCCATGTGACCGTCCTTGACCCGGCGAGCAGCCAGGTGGGGCACAAGGAGTCTGTCGCCGACACCGCGAGAGTCCTGTCCCGGATGTTCGACGCCATCGAGTTCCGAGGCTCGTCGCACGCCGACATCGAGGAACTCGCCCGCTTCGCGGACGTGCCTGTGTACAACGGCCTGACCGACCAGTGGCACCCCACCCAGATGCTGGCGGACTTCCTCACCATGCGCGAGCACGCGGCTGACCCTTCCGGTCCGCTGCGCTACGCCTACCTCGGCGACGCCCGCAACAACGTGGGCAACTCGCTGCTCGTCATGGGGGCCCTCATGGGCTCGGACGTGCGCATCGTCGCCCCACCCGACCTGTGGCCGGCCCACGACGTCAGGGCGCTGGCGGACCTCCTCGCCGCCCAGACCGGAGCGCGCATCACCCTGACCGACGACCTGCGGGAGGGCGTTCCCGGCGCGGAGTTCGTGCACACCGACGTGTGGGTTTCGATGGGAGAGCCCGCCGAGACCTGGGCCGAGCGAGTGGCACTGCTCCGGCCGTACCGAGTCGACTCGGCGGTCATGGCCATGACGGGCCTCCCTGGCGCCAAGTTCATGCACTGCCTGCCTGCCTACCACGACCAAGGCTCGGCCGTCGGCCGGGCGGTCGCGCGGGACTTCGGCCTTCCGGACGGGGTGGAGGTCAGCGACTCCGTGTTCGAGTCGCCGGCGAGCGTCGTGTTCGACCAGGCCGAGAACCGCATGCACACGATCAAGGCGGTCCTCGTCGCGACCCTCGCCTGATCCGGGGGGACGACGTAGGTTGGCCTCAGTGTCAGGCTGGACCGGTTCCCGTTTGTGGGAGCAGTCTCTGATGCGGTGGTGACTGGCTCGTAGGCTGGCTGCCCGCTTTCGAGTGTGGCGTTCACGCGTTGTGCCGTCATCACCGTGTTGGAGGCCCGCCCGGCGT
>JAUXRN010000136.1 GCA_030681835.1 Actinomycetota bacterium | reverse complement strand
CGTCCGATGACCCGTGCCTGGGCCGACCTCGTATGGTCACGCGCTCGCGAGGTCCCGGCGCCGCCCGCATGACCGAGCGTCGCGATTCCGGCTCGGGCCGCCTCATCCGCGCCGGCCTGGTCGACGTCGACCGGGCCCGCCGGCTGTGCGCCTCGGCCCGCCTGGAGCCGCTGCTGCTGGCCGACGAGACCTCCGGCGACCTGCTGGCCGACATCTCCGGAGCAGCCGACCCGGACCAGGCCCTTCTGCTGCTCGTACGGATCTTGGAGGGGGCGGACGAGCGTGGCTGGCGCCGCTTGGTCTCGGCGCTGCAGGCCGATCCGGACCTCAGGCGCAGGCTGGTCGAGGTCATCGGCATGTCCGAGGCGCTGGGCGACTTCCTGGCCCGGCACGTCGATGCCTGGACCGTTCTTGCGGATGCCGACGCGCTGGCCGAGGCGCCGTCATTCCGGGTCGCCCGTGAGGACCTGCTTCGTTCCGTCGGTGCCGAGCCCGCGCTCGACGAGCCGGTCGCCGTGGCGGATGGCCCGGCCCAGCTCGACGCGATGCGGGTGGCCTATCGTCGCGCCCTGCTGGGCATCGCGGCGAGGGACCTGAGCGGCCTGGCCGACATGGACACGGTCGCCGCGTGGCTGGCCGACCTCGCCGATGCGGTCCTCGAGGCCGCTCTTGCTGTCGCGCGCAGGGGAGTCGGCGACGCTGCCGACTCATGTCGGTTTGCCGTGATCGGCATGGGCAAGGCAGGTGCTCGCGAGCTCAACTACGTCAGCGACGTAGATGTCATCTTCGTGGCCGAGGCCAGGGAGGGCCACGACGAGGCCCGTGCGCTTGCGGCCGCGACCGCCCTGGCCACCCGGCTCATGGGCGCCTGCACTGCGGCCACGGCCGAGGGCTCCATCTGGGAGGTCGACGCGGCGCTGCGTCCCGAGGGCAAGCAGGGTGCGCTGGTGCGCACGATCGCCTCGCATGTCGGGTACTACGAGCGATGGGCGAAGACCTGGGAGTTCCAGGCGCTGCTGAAGGCCCGCCCCGTGGCGGGCGACCTGGCCCTCGGCCACGAGTACGTTGACGCCGTCGCACCGTTCGTGTGGAGCGCAGCGGACCGCGACGGGTTCGTCGAGGACGTCCAGGCGATGCGGCGACGCGTGGTGGAGCACGTCCCCGCCCGGCTCGCGGACCGCGAGCTGAAGCTGGGGCCCGGCGGGCTGCGCGACGTGGAGTTCTCGGTGCAATTGCTCCAACTCGTCCACGGGCGCACTGACGTCATGCTGCGCAGCCCCACCACGATGGTGGCGCTCGAGGCCCTGGCCACATGGGGCTACGTCGGCCGGGACGATGCGGCGACGCTGGGGGACGCCTATCGGTTCCTGCGCACCCTGGAGCATCGGCTCCAACTGCACAGGCTCCGCCGCACCCACACCATGCCGGAGGACGACGTCGAGCTGCGCCGGCTGGGTCGGTCGCTCGGCTACCGCCAGGATCCGGTCGTCGAGCTGACGGCCACCTGGCGCCGGCACGGGCGTGAGGTGCGCCGACTGCACGAGAAGCTCTTCTACCGCCCACTGCTGCAGGCGGTGGCCCGGCTCGACGCGGGGGAGGCCCGGCTGTCGATGCAGGCGGCCGAGCAGCGGCTTGAGGCGCTGGGCTACGTGGACCCACCAAGCGCGCTGCGGCACCTGCAGGCGCTGACGTCGGGCGTGAGCCGCCGGGCCGCCATCCAGCGGACCCTGCTGCCCGTGATGCTGGGCTGGTTCGCCGATGCGCCGGACCCCGACAGCGGCCTCCTCGGCTTCCGGCGGGTCAGCGACTCGCTCGGAGCCACCCACTGGTACCTGGGCCTGCTGCGCGACGAGTCCGTTGCCGCCGAGCGGCTGGCCCGGGTGCTGGCGACGAGCCGCTACGCCACCGACCTGCTCCTCCGGGCGCCCGAATCGGTGGCCATGCTCGCCGACGGCGCGGAGCTGGCCCCGCGCCAACTGACCTTGCTCCAGGCAGAGGTGACTGCGGTCATCGACCGGCACGGAACCGCGGAGGAGGCGGTCGCGGCGATCCGGGCGATGCGTCGCAGGGAGCTCTTCCGCATCGCCGTCGCCGAGCTCCTGGGGCTGGCCAGCCCGGAGCAGGCCGGGGCCGCCTTGAGCGATGTCGCGGTCGCCACTCTCGACGGCGCCGTTCGGGTCGCCCGGGAAGCCCTCGAAGGCTGCGGTGCGGACGTGCTGGAGTTCGCGGTCATCGGGATGGGCCGTCTCGGCGGCCACGAGCTGGGCTTCTCCAGCGATGCCGACGTGATGTTCGTGTACGAAGGCAGGCCCGGCATCGACGAGACCGTCGCCCGGATGGCCGCGGCGGCGATCGCCGAGCGGTTGCGGCAACTGCTGATGGCCCCGACCAACGACCCGCCCCTTGATGTCGATGCCGACCTGCGGCCCGAGGGGAAGCAAGGCCCGCTGGTCCGTTCCCTGGCCTCGTATGCCGCCTACTACGAACGTTGGTCGGCGACCTGGGAGGCGCAGGCCCTGCTGCGGGCCTCGGTCGCGGCGGGTGACCCCGGGCTGGGCGAGCGATTCCTGGCGCTGGTCGACCCGATCCGGTGGTCCGGCGCACTGAGCGCGGCCGACGTAACCGAGGTGCGTCGGTTGAAGGCCCGGATGGAGTCCGAGCGGCTACCCCGCGGAGCCAATGCGAACCTGCACACCAAGCTGGGCCGCGGCGGCCTCAGCGATGTCGAGTGGGTGGCCCAGTTGCTGCAGATGCAGTACGCGCGCACGGTGCCGGCACTGCGGACGACGCGGACACTCGAGGCGCTCGACGCGGCCCGGCAGGCGGGGCTGCTGGCGGCCGACGACGAAGCGGCCCTGCGAGAAGCATGGCGACTCGCGACCGCCATGCGCAACGCGATCATGCTGGTGCGGGGCAGGGCGAGCGACATGGTGCCGGTGGACGTGCGCGACCTGCGGGCCGTCGCTTTCGTGCTCGGCTATCCCGTCACCGATTCGGGGAGGCTGGTCGAGGATTACCTGAGGGTCACCCGACGGGCCCGCGTCGTGTTCGAGAGGCTCTTCTACGGGGACGTCGCCGACGGCGCCTGATCGGCTAACGCTGGCGGCGAAGGCGGGGGACCAGCGCGCCCGTGGTGCCCGCCCAGATCATCCACTCCTGGCCGTAGGCCTCCGCGAGCAGGCGGTCCTCCCACCGTGACTTCGCGAAGAAGAAGACGAGGATGAGCAGTCCCCAGGCCCAGCTGACCCAGGACCCCACGGCCACGAGCAGGCCGAGCACCATCAGCAGCACGCCTGAGTAGATCGGGTGCCGTACGTAGCGGTAGAGGCCGCCGGTGCGCAGGGACGAGCCTGCGATCGGGACCGGGGTCGGAGTGAGCGCGCTTCCGAGCGCGCGCATCGCCGCGATGAAGACCGCCATCCCGGCCAGCAGCAGGACCGCACCAACCGCCAGTGGCAGCACGCTCGGGTCCCGCCAGGGAAGCAGGATGAGCACGATGAGCAGGACGAACTGGACGACGACGAGAAGCCATCCCACCGTCCCGCGCCCCATGCCTCGACTGTAGAGGCAGCGGCCCAAGGCGAAGGGCGGCCACCCCGGAGGGTGACCGCCCTTCTTTTCCCTGTGCGCGCGAGGCGAATCGACGCGGAGGGAGCCCTGCTGGCGGGATCGTCCCTGGTTGGGTCCCGTCGTACGGCTAGATCCCGTAGTACAACTCGAACTCGTGCGGGTGCGGGCGCAGCCGGATCGGATCCACCTCGTTGACCCGCTTGTAGTCGATCCAGGTCTCGATCAGGTCGGCGGGGAAGACATTGCCGGCCTGCAGGTACTCGTTGTCCTTCTCCAGCTCGACCAGCACCTCGGCCAGGGATCCGGGAACCTGCGGGATGCTCGCCAGCTCGTCCGGCGGCAGCTCGTACAGGTCCTTGTCCACGGGCGCGTGCGGCTCGATCTTGTTCTTGATGCCGTCGATGCCGGCCCTGAGCTGCGCCGAGAAGGCCAGGTACGGGTTGCTCGACGGGTCCGGCACCCGGAACTCGATGCGCTTCGCCTTGGGCGACGAGCCGGTGACCGGGATGCGGATGCAGGCCGAGCGGTTGCGGGCCGAGTACACGAGGTTGACCGGCGCCTCGTATCCGGGAACCAGGCGATGGTAGGAGTTCACCGTGGGGTTGGTGAAGGCCAGCAGGGATGGGGCATGGGCGAGCAGGCCGCCGATGTACCAACGGGCCAGGTCCGACAGCCCACCGTAGCCGCGCTCGTCGTACATGAGCGGCTCGCCGTCCTTCCAGAGCGACTGGTGGCAGTGCATGCCCGAGCCGTTGTCGCCGAAGAGCGGCTTCGGCATGAAGGTCGCGCTCTTGCCGTGCGCCCAGGCAACGTTCTTGATGACGTACTTGAAGAGCATCACCTCGTCTGCGGCGTGCTGCAGGGTGTTGAACTTGTAGTTGATCTCGCCCTGGCCAGCGGTGCCGACCTCGTGGTGCGAGCGCTCCACCTGCAGGCCGACGTCGATCAGGGTGCGGACCATGTCGTCGCGGATGTCAGCAAAATGGTCGACCGGCGGCACGGGGAAGTAGCCGCCCTTGTACGGCGTCTTGTAGCCGAGGTTGCCGCCCTCCTCCACGCGGCCCGTGTTCCACGCGGCCTCGACGGAGTCGATGAAGTAGTAGGAGGCGTTCTGCTTGGTCTCGAAACGCACGTCGTCGAACACGTAGAACTCGGCCTCGGGTCCGAAGTAGACGGTGTCGGCGATGCCGGTGGACTTCAGGTAGGCCTCGGCATTGGCGGCCACGTTGCGGGGGTCCCGGCTGTACGGCTCGTTCGTGAATGGGTCCCGGATCGAGAAGTTCATGACCAGCGTCTTGGCGTCCCGGAACGGGTCGAGATAGGCGGTGGCCGGGTCGGGCATGAGCTTCATGTCCGACTCGTGGATGGCCTGGAAGCCGCGGATCGATGACCCGTCGAACATCAGGCCTTCCTCGAAGACCTCGATGCCGAAGGACGATGCCGGCACGTTGAAGTGCTGCATCACACCCGGCAGGTCCATGAACCGCACGTCGACGAACTCGACATCGTTGTCCTTGACGTACTTCAACACCTCGTCAGCGTTGCTGAACATCACACCTCCTGCTCGCCTGGCGAGCCATGGTCATGCACCCCTCGGGTGCGTTCGCCTCGCACGGGCTAGGCCCGTCGGGTCGGGGCGGGTGCCCTCGACTGTGGTGAGCGTAAGCAAGGGGGGTGTCCCGGGCGTGTCCCGCCTGTTTCGGACGTGTTAACGCCCGCCGCTAACGTGGGACGGTGCCTTCGCGCCCGCCTCAGGACTCCCCGCCCTCGCCCCCGTCAGGCATGCCGGGAGTGGTGTCCGGACTTGGCCGGCGGCTCGGCGCCCTCTGCCTGGACTGGCTGGCCAGCCTGGTGATCACCGTGCTGCTGTTCCGGCAAGTGGCCTACGGATCCACGGCGTCTTCGCTGGCAACCCTGCTTGTCTTCGCGGCCGAGGTCATCGTGCTGACCTGGCTCATCGGGGCTTCGTTCGGCCAGCGAATCCTCGGGCTCACGGTCGTGCGGGTGGATGGCTCCCGGCTGCCGCTGTGGCGGGTAGCGCTGCGGACCCTGCTCATCTGCCTCGTGATCCCGGCGGTCGTCTACGACAGCGATGGTCGCGGACTGCACGACCGCGCGGTGGGCTCCGTCGTGCTCCGGGTCTAGCGGGGGCGGCGCACCTGGCGTGCGCTGGTCGGCATGGGGCCCTTGGGGATCGGCATCGAGTTGGCGGCGTTGCCCAGGGCGTCCAGGCGTCGACGGATCTCCGTGATCTCGCCACCGCGCAGGCTCCGCGGCAGCTTCTGGAGTGCGCGCTGCAGCTTGGTGAGCGGCACCTGGCCCTCCGCGTTGCCGACCTGGATCTCGTAGATCGGCACCTCTGGCAGCCAGCGGGCGGTGCGCTTGCGCTCGTTCGCCAGCATCGGAACGACCCGGCTCGACGGACCCTCGGACACCAGGATCACGCCCGGCTTGCCGACGACCCGGGTGATGATGTCCTGGTTCTTGTTGACGGCGACGGCCGGGGTGACGGCCCAATTGCCCCCGCGGATGGACTGCATCACCGCGGCCGCTGCGCCCGGCTGGCCGTCGATCTGCCGGTAGGCCGCCTTCATGGCTCGCCGGCTGAACCAGAAGGTGCCGGCCAGAAGTCCCGCGGGGAGGGCCACGAGGAGTGCGGTGAGCCAGTTGAGCAGGAAGAAGAAGGGCACGAACAGCACGAGGAAGCCGAGGATGAAGAAGCCGGCGACCTCGAGCGGCAGGAGGCGGTAGACCTTCTGGGTCATCGACCAGTTCTGGGCGAGCGAGGACAGGGTCGTGCGGATACGTCCGAGCATGTGCCGAAGCCTAGATGAACGGACGTTCGGCAGGTCTGGTCAGGGCAGGACCAGCTCGATGGCGGCAAGCTCGCTGGTGTCGACAATGCAGAAATTGCGGTGGTTGCGCAGGACGGTTCCGTCATCGAACACCTTGCGCTGCCGCGGACCGGAAAGCATCGTCTCGCCGTGGTGCCGGTCGCCGATGGGCCCACCCCAGTCAAGCGTCAGGACCTCGACGGGCACCGGGGCATCGACATCGGCCGGCCACACATGCAGCGCAACGACATGCGGACGGGTCATCGGGCGGCGAGTGCTTGCTGGTACAGCCGGCCAGCCCGGTAGCTCGACCGCACGAGAGGTCCGCTCATGACGCCGGCAAAGCCCATGGTCGTGGCCCGCTCGGCGAGTGCGACGAACTCCTCGGGTCGCACCCAGCGCTCGACCGGGTGATGCCGCGGCGACGGCCGGAGGTACTGGGTGATGGTGATGAGGTCGCATCCCGCACCGTGCAGGTCGGCCAGGGCCTGGTGCACCTCGGCGATCTCCTCGCCCATCCCGAGGATGAGGTTGCTCTTGGTCACCAGGCCGGCAGCGCGCGCCTGGCTCAGCACGTCGAGGCTGCGCTCGTAGGAGAAGGCGGGACGGATCCGCTTGAACAGCCGGGGCACGGTCTCGAGGTTGTGGGCCAGCACTGCCGGGCGCGCGGCGAAGACCTCGCCCAGCAGGTCCGGCTTGCCGGAGAAGTCGGGGATGAGCAGCTCGACACCCGTGTCGGGGTTCAACTCGCGGATCACCCGCACGGTCTCGGCGTACAGCCACGCGCCCTCGTCCGGAAGGTCATCGCGGGCCACTCCGGTGACCGTGGCGTAGGCCAGCCCCATTGTCCGGACCGACTCGGCCACCCGCCGTGGCTCGTCCCGGTCCAGGGCGCTGGGCCGACCGGTGTCGATCTGGCAGAAGTCGCACCGCCGGGTGCATTGCTCGCCGCCGATGAGGAAGGTGGCCTCGCGGTCCTCCCAGCACTCGTAGATGTTCGGGCAGCCGGCCTCCTGGCAGACGGTGTGCAGTCCCTCGGCGGCGACCAGGCTGCGGATCTTGGTGTACTCGGGCCCGGTCTTGAGCCGGGTGCGGATCCACTCCGGCTTGCGTTCGATCGGCACCTCCGCGTTACGCGCCTCGATGCGCAGCATCCGCCGGCCGTCCGGGCCGGTCCCGGCGTACACCGGATCCGTGGCGGTCATCGAATACCCCGGCCGACCTGCGAGGTGCGGTATGCGGACTTCCTGGCCCGCATGATCTCGCCCAGCGGTCGATGGTCCGCGAGCGCCGCCCACGGGTCGAAGGCGGCCGCCTCAGCCTCGGCCTGGACCCGCTCGCCCGCCTCGGACGCGGGGTCCTGCTTCGCCAGGTCGAGATGGCCGACGGTCACGTAGGGGGTGGGCCAGTCGACGGTCGGGTCCTCGATCGGCGTGATCGACTCGTCGCAGTAGAACTGCGCCTGCAGGTCGTAGCGAAGCGGCCCCGCTGCCAGGCGGACGGCGACGTCGGCCGCCCAGTCGCATGCGGGTGCTGAGGGGCTGCTCGCGGGAGGGCCGGGGTCGACAGGTTCGAGGCGGACTCGCACGGCGTAGGGGCCATGGGCGAGCGGCGCAGCGGACCAGAAGGTCTCGGTCGCGAAACCGGTGAAGCGGCGTCCGACCGTCGCGCCCAACGAGGCCAGCATGCCCGGGGCTCCGAGGGGCCCGCGCGTCCGCAGTGCGTACCACGCGATGCCGGCGCGCCCCTTGAGCGAGGCATGCACCAGCCCGACGAAGTCGTCGCTCGTGCTCATGTTGAAGACGGGTTGGTTGATCAGCAGGAAGTCCTGCACCGATGTCGTGCCGCCGAGGGCGCCGGGTCCTTCGATGCCGCGCACCTTGATCGCGAAGCCCCGGATGTCGGGCACATGGTCGGGTGCGCGGTCGGTGCCCCCGCTGGACAGGCGCACGAGGACCTCGCGGCGACCGGGACTCGCGAACAACCCGTGGGCCGCGTGCTCGGGCAGCCCGTCAGCGATGTCCAGCGTCCCGGTGAGGCCGAGGAGCTGCTTGCGGTGAAGGGTGCGGCCGCGCCCGTACGTGGCATTCTTCGCGTTCTGCACGGCAGCGATCCGGTCGGCCTGCCGGGCATATCGGGCGGCCTCATCCGGTCCGATGATCTCGCTCCACGCCGTGCTAGGCGTGAAGTCGGGCGTCGAAGACATGGTCGCGACCCTAGCTCGCCGGCGCCGACGGGCGGCCGAGCACGGCTGGCAGGTGCCGCTCGACGATCGGCAGTGCGTCGGCGACGCTGACACCACTTTCGAGCTCGCGGCTCAGGCTGGTGACGCCCGCGTCCGCGATCCCGCAGGGGATGATCCGATCGAACCAGGCGAGGTCGCAGTCGCAATTGAGGGCGAAGCCGTGCAGCGTGACGCCCTGGCTCACCCGGATGCCGATGGCGGCGATCTTCCGCTCAGGTCCGCGGGCATCCGCGGGTACCCACACACCGCTTCGCCCGCCCACCTGCAGGGCGGCCACGCCGAGCTCGGCGCACACGTCGACGAGCATCGTCTCGATGCGCCGCACGTGCGCAACGACGTCGACGGGATCAGGCAGGCGGACGATCGGGTAGCCGACCAGCTGGCCGGGTCCGTGCCAGGTGATCTTGCCGCCACGGTCGACATCGATGACGGGCGTGCCGTCCAAGGGCCGCTCGAGCGGCTCGGTGCGACGGCCTGCCGTGTAGACGGGGGAGTGCTCGAGCAGCAGGACCGTGTCGGGCCGCTCACCCGCGGCGACCTCGCTGTGCACCCGGCGCTGCAGGTCCCAGGCCTCCTGGTAGTCGACGGCGTGTCCACCGAAGCCGACGTGCTCAACAGCGAGGCCTTCGGTCGCCTGCGTGGTCACCGACCAAGACTAGCCCGGGCCGCATCGGCGGCACGGCGCCCGCTGACCATGGCGCCCTGTATGGATGCGGTATCGCGATGGTCGCCCGCGACGAAGAGCCACTCCCCGAGGGACACCGGTTGACGCAGCCGAAGAGGAGGGACCATCGCCGGAAGGGCGTAGGGGATGGGGTAGGTGCCCAGGAGCTCCCAGCCCTCCGTCGCGACGCGGTGCATGGTGGCCAGCTGGCGACGGACCGCGACCTGGTCGGCGCCCCCGGTGGCCGACCCGAGCACGGAGGCGCTGACGAGGGCCTTGCCGGAAGGGGCGTACGTGGGTGCTGCATGACTCAAGACAACGGTGTTCACGACCAGGCCAGCACCATCGACGACGAGCACGGGTTCGCCCCCGGTCAGGCCGCGCGGATCACCATCGGGGCTGAAGTACCACGTGGTCACGGCGCGCCCTTCGGGGACGGCGAGCCCGGGCAGCAGCGTCGCGGCGGCAGGGGGGTCCGTTGCCACGATCACGGCCCGGGCCTGCCAGTCCCCTTCGTCGGATCGCACCCGGCCATCCGCGACGGAATGCACCCGGACCCCGAGGTGGACGGTTCCGGCGGGGAGCGCGGCGGCCAGTTGGTCGGGGATGGCCTGCATCCCCTGGGCCGGCACCGCGGGCACGCCGCGCACGAAGGACCGCAGGACGAGGTCGAGGAACCGTCGCGACGTGCCCAGATCGTCCTCGAGGAAGACCCCGGCCAGGAAGGGCCGCAGGACCGTCTCCAGGAACACGTCATCCACCCCCGCGGATCGCAGGACCACGTGGGCGGGCAGGTCAGGGCGGGCCTGGAGCTCGCGTGGATCGACTGTCGCGCACCGCCATGCGTAGGCCGAAAAGCGGAGCTTGGCGCTCAAGGCCCCGCTGCTCGGGGAAAGGGCGTCGCCGGCCCAGAGCGGCCGCCGTCGGGGATCGGCCAGCCGCGCCCATCCGCGTGCCGTGCGCGCAACGAGACCGGGCAGCAGCGGCCGGAGGTCCAGCCGACCGTGGTCAAGCACGCGGGCTGGCTCGGGGTACGCCGGGTTGTAGAGCTGGAAGCCATGGTCGAGCAGGTAGCCGTCGACCCGGTCGGTACGGACGCGGCCGCCAACGGCGGTGCCGGCCTCGAGCACCGCCACGTCGACACCGTGCCGGGCCAGCCGGCGCGCGGCTGCCAGCCCCGCTAGGCCGGCACCGACGATGACGACGTCGTGCGACCGCGCCATGGCTACCCCGAGCCGATGGCGCTACGGATGGCGTCGTCGATGGTCGGATCCTGGAAGGCGAAGCCGGCAGCTGTCAGAACGGCCGGTTCGACGCGCAGGCTGCCCAGGACCTCGCTGGAGAATTCCCCGAGCACGGCCCGCAGGGCGAAGGAGGGGACCGGCAGGAGCGTCGGGCGGCCCAGCACGCGCCCCATCGCCGCGGTGACCTCGGCGTTTGTCGCCGGCCGCGGTCCGGTGAGGTTGACCGGGCCGCTCAGATGCTCCTGCTCCACGAGGAACTGAAGCGCGCAGATCTCGTCGCGCAGCGAGATCCATGACCAGTACTGTCGACCGCTGCCCATCCTCCCGCCGAGCCCGAGCTTGAACAGCGGGAGCATGCGCTCCCACGCGCCGCCGTCGGCGGACACGACCAGCCCCGACCGCGGGTGCACGACGCGGATGCCGGCCTCGGCCGCCGGCGTGGCGGCCGCCTCCCACGCGCGCACGACGTTCGCCAGGAAGCCGGTGCCCGGTGACGCAGTCTCATCGACCGCCCTCGCGCCGGTGTCCCCGTACCAGCCGATGGCCGAAGCCGACACCAGGACGCGTGGGCGGGGGTCCAGCTGGGCCATCGCCCGGGAGATGGCGTGGGTGCCGTCGACCCGGCTGTCCAGGATCGTGCGCTTGTAGTCGTCAGTCCAGCGGTGGTCCCCGACCCCTGCCCCTGCCAGGTGCACGACGGCCTCGGTACCGGCCAGCGCGCCGAGGTCGACCGTGCCGACAGCCGGGTCCCACGCCACTTCGTCCGGTGCCGCGGAGGGGCGGCGGACGAGGCGGACGACGTCGTGGCCGGCCGAGCGCAGGTGGGGGACAAGGGCTGATCCGATGAGTCCGGATGCCCCCGTGACGGCGATCTTCATGGCCCCACTCTCTCGCGTCGGGCCGCCGCTCGCACTCCGGCGCCAGGCCGCGGAGGGGCTAGAGGCCGAGCTCCGCCTCGAAGGCGGCTTCCTCGAGGCGCGCCTTCATCAGGCCGAGGAACCTCGCGGCATCCGCGCCGTCGACCAGCCGGTGGTCATACGACAGGGCGAGGTACACCATCGACCGGACGGCGAAGACGTCCTGGCCGGTCTCGTCCTTCACCACGACCGGGCGCTTGACCACGGCGCCGGTCCCGAGGATGGCGACCTGCGGCTGGTTGATGATCGGCGTGTCGAAGAGGGCACCCCGACTGCCGGTGTTCGTGATGGTGAAGGTGCCGCCACTGAGCTCGTCGGGCATGAGCTTGTTCGTGCGGGTGCGATCCGCCAGGTCCGCGATGCGCCGGGCCAGGCCGGAGATGTTCAGGTCGCCGGCGCCGCGCACGACGGGCACGAGCAGGCCGCGCTCGCTGTCGACGGCGATGCCGAGGTGCTCGTCCTCGTGGTAGGTGACGGTGCCCTCGTCCATGTTGATGGACGCGTTGATCTGCGGGTACTGCTTCAGCGCCTCGACCGCGGCCTTGCAGAAGAAGGGCAGGAAGGAGAGCTTGACGCCCTCTCGGGCCTCGAACTCCCGCTTGACGGTGCTGCGCAGGTTCGCGATGCGCGTGACGTCGACCTCGATCACCGTGGTGAGCTGGGCGGAGACCTGGAGGGACTCCACCATGCGCTCGGCGATCACGCGGCGCAGCCGGCTCAACTTCTCGGTGCGTCCGCGCAGCGGGCTTGCCTCCGCCGAGGCGGCGGCCACGGTCGCGGGCGCTGCCGACGGCGCTGCCGGGGTCGGGCTCGCCGCGGCAGCGGCCCGTGCCTCGACGATGGCCAGCACGTCGGACTTGCGGATCCGTCCGCCGACCCCGGTGCCGTTGACCGTGGCAAGGTCGATGGAGTTCTGGGCGGCCAGCCGGCGCACGAGCGGAGTCACGTAGGCGTCCGATGCATCACCGGTGCCGCTGGGCTCAGCAGCCGGCGTGGGCGATGGCGTGGGCACGGTCTCCGGCACGGGGACCGGCGTCGGGGCGGCGGCGACGACCGGTGCGGTCACGGGTTCCGGTGCGGCTGCGGGTTCCGGTGCGGCTGCAGGTACTGGCGCGGCCGCCGCGACTGCAGACCCGATGACGCCGAGTTCGGCGCCCACCGGGACCGTGGAATCCTCGGCCACGGTGATGGAGGTCAGAACCCCGGAGGCTGGGGCGGGGATCTCGGTGTCGACCTTGTCGGTGGAGACCTCGACAATCGGCTCATCGGCCGACACCTGGTCGCCGACCTTCTTCAGCCATCGGGTCACGGTGCCCTCGGTCACGCTCTCGCCCAGGGCCGGCATGACGATGGACGTGCCCGGGCCGGGTGGTGCCGCGCTCGCCACGGGCGCCGGTGCGGGCGCAGGCGGCGCGGCTGCTGCGGGGGTGGGTGCAGGGGCGGGCGGCTCGATGGGTGCAGGGGCGGTCGACTCGGCTGCGGCCGGTGGTGCGGCCGCCGGCGCGCTGTCGCCGATGACGCCGAGTTCGGCGCCCACCTCGACCACCGAGTCCTCGCCGACATGGATCGCGAGCAGGATGCCGGACGCCGGGGCGGGGATCTCGGTGTCGACCTTGTCCGTGGAAACCTCCAGCAACGGCTCGTCGGCCACGACGGTGTCGCCGACCTGCTTGAGCCAGCGGGTGACCGTGCCCTCGGTGACGCTCTCGCCGAGCTGAGGCATGGTGACGGACACCGACATGATCAGGGCTCCTTCTCGTGGTCCGATGACTCAGGCGTGGGCGTGCAGGGGCTTGCCGGCCAAGGCGAGATGGGCCTCGCCCATCGCCTCGTTCTGGGTGGGGTGCGCATGGATCAAGGTGGCGACATCGGCGGGAGTCGCCTCCCAGTTGACGATCAGCTGGGCTTCGCCGACCTGCTCCCCGATCCGGGACCCGACCATGTGGATGCCGACCACTGGGCCGTCGGTGATCTGCACGAGCTTGATGAACCCCGTCGTCGCGAGGATCTGGCTCTTGCCGTTGCCGCCGAGGTTGTACTCGTACACGGCGACGTTGGCCCCGTGCTGCTCCCGGGCCTGGGCCTCGGTGAGCCCCACGCTCGCGACCTCGGGCTCGCAGTAGGTCACGCGGGGGATGTTGACGTCGGCCACGATCGCCGGGGCCAGGCCGGCGATCTCCTCGGCCACGAAAATGCCCTGCTGGAAGCCCCGGTGGGCCAGTTGCAGCCCCGGGGTGATGTCGCCGACGGCGAACACGCCGGGCACGTTCGTGCGCAGCCGCTCGTCGACGAGGACCCACCCTCGTTCCATCGCCACGCCTTGGTCCTCGAATCCCAGGCCGGCCGTGTTGGGCCCCCGCCCAACCGCGACGAGGAGCAGTTCTGCGCCCAACTCGGTGCCGTCCTCCAGGGTCACCTTCACCCCCGAGTCGTCCTGGGTGGCCGACGCGAACCGCTTGCCCAGCGAGAACGCGATGCCGCGCTTGCGAAAAGCCCGCTCGAGGGCCTTGGAGCACGCCTCGTCCTCGTTGGGGACAAGGTGCGGGAGTGCCTCGACGATCGTGACCTCGGCGCCGAAGGACTTCCACACGCTGGCGAACTCAACCCCGATGACACCCCCGCCCAGCACGATGACGCTGCGCGGCACGAAGTTCAGGTTCAGGGCCTGGTCGGAAGTCATGAAGCGCCCGCCGATGTCCAGTCCGGGGAGGCTGCGAGCGTAGGAACCCGTGGCGAGGATCACGTGGGATCCCGTGTGCTGCTCGCCATTGACCTCGACGGTGGTGGGGGACACCAAGCGCCCGGCTCCCTCGATGAACGTCACGTTGCGGCTCTTCACGAGCCCCTGCAGCCCCTTGTAGAGCCGGCTGACGACACCGTCGCGGTACTCGTTGACCTTGGGCATGTCGATGCCCTCGAAGGCCGCCCGCACGCCGAAGGCCTCGCTGTCCTTGGCGCTGTCGGCCACCTCGGCCGCATGCAGGAGGGCCTTCGTCGGGATGCAGCCCCGGTGCAGGCAGGTGCC
>JAUXRN010000148.1 GCA_030681835.1 Actinomycetota bacterium | reverse complement strand
GTCGGTCATGGCCGGCGAGTAGACCGCGCCGCCCGCGCACGGGCCGAGGATCACGGAGATCTGCGGCACCACCCCGGAGGCCATGACGTTGCGCAGGAAGATCTCCGCGTAGCCGCCGAGCGACGCGACGCCTTCCTGGATGCGGGCGCCACCGGAATCGTTGAGGCCGATGATCGGGGCGCCGACCTTCATCGCAAGGTCCATGATCTTGCAGATCTTCTCGGCGTATGCCTCCGACAGCGATCCGCCGAAGACCGTGAAGTCCTGGCTGAAGACGAAGACCAACCGGCCGTTCACGGTCCCGTGTCCGGTGACAACGCCGTCGCCGAGGAAGTGCTGGCTGTCGAGGCCGAATTCCGTCGCGCGATGGGTCACGAACGCATCGAGCTCCACGAAGGAGCCGGGGTCCAGCAGCAGCTCGAGCCGCTCGCGGGCCGTCAGCTTGCCCCACGCATGCTGACGCTCCATGCGCACGGGTCCCCCACCCAGCAGGGCCTCGGCGCGCATGCGCTCGAGACGTGCAATCCGATCCGCGTTCTTGGTCACGTCCAGGGTTTCCTCCTGCCACCCCTGCCGTCTGTGCGCAAAGACGCCGGGACCTAACCATCATAGGCGCACGACCGTCGCGGAATGGCCTGCGGCGGCACGCTCGGGACCGGCGTGTGGGGCCGGGGGGACATCCGCGGAATCCGTCGGGATATCCACAGAACGGTGCACAACCCGGCCATTGTGTGGACAACCTCGTGACGCGTCATCGCGAGGCGCGGGGTAGCATTCCAGCACGCGGACATGCCGCCACGGGTCTGGCCCCGCTCTCCCGCTCCCCGAGGTGACGCCCTTGACGCACGTGATCGCCATCGCCAACCAGAAGGGCGGCGTGGGCAAGACGACGACCGCGATCAACCTCGCGGGCGCCCTCGCGGAGGAAGGACTCCGGATTCTCCTCCTCGACATGGACCCACAGGCGAACCTCACGGCCGGCGTCGGAATCAACCTCAACACGGTCCAGCGTTCCATGGCCGATGTCCTGGCGGACGGCCGGGCGACGCTGGAGGAGGCCATCCTGCCCACCGAGACGGCGGGCATCGACGTGGCGCCCGCACACATCGACCTTGCGAGCACCGAGGGGGAGCTGTTCACGGCGCTGGGCCGCGAGCATATCCTGCGCGAAGCGATGCGCGACGCCATCAGCGCGTATGACTACGTCCTCATCGACTGCCCTCCGAACCTGGGCCTTCTCACCGTCAACGGCGTCGTCGCCGCGGACAGCGTGATCATCCCGGTCCAGACGCAGTTCTATGCCATGAAGGGCCTCAACAACCTGGTGAAGGTCGTCAACGCGATCCGGAACAAGCTGAACCGCGATCTCCGCATCCTCGGCCTGCTTCCGACCTTCTACGACGGACGCACCAACCTCGCCCGCGACATGCTCGACGAGCTGCGCGTGGTTGGCGACCATCATGTCTTCAGCACCATCATTCGCACCAGCGTGAAACTGGGTGAGGCGCCCCTTGCGGGGCGGCCCATCACCTCGTATGCCGCCTCATCCGACGCGGCACGCACCTACCGTGAGCTCGCCCGGGAG
>JAUXRN010000132.1 GCA_030681835.1 Actinomycetota bacterium | reverse complement strand
GCGCGAGGAACTCCTCGCTCGCCGAGCCACCCATCGCGCCGCTCATCGCCGACACGATCACGTAGGGCAGCCCGAGACGCTCGAACGTTCGCTGATAGGCGACACGGTGCTTCTGGTAGCTGGCTTCCAGGCCTTCGTCGTCGATGTCGAAGCTGTAGCTGTCCTTCATCACGAACTCGCGGCCGCGCAGCAGGCCGGCCCTGGGCCGTGCCTCGTCGCGGTACTTGGTCTGGATCTGGTAGATGACCAGCGGGAGGTCCTTGTAGCTGCTGTACAGGTCCTTGACCAGCAGGCTGAACATCTCCTCGTGCGTTGGCGCCAGCAGCATGTCGGCTCCCCGCCGGTCCTTCAGCCGGAAGAGGTTGTCGCCGTAGTCCGTCCACCTGCCGGAGGCCTCGTAGGGCTCGCGCGGCAGCAGGGCGGGGAAGTGCACTTCCTGGAAGCCTTCCCGGTCCATCTCCTCACGCACCACGCGCTCGATGTTGCGATAGACCATCCAACCCAACGGCAACCAGGTGAACCCACCTGGGGCCGCACGGCGGATGTAGCCGCCACGGACCAGCAGGCGATGGCTCGCCACTTCGGCGTCGACGGGGTCCTCACGCAGGGTGCGGAGGAACAGCGTCGACATTCGGAGCACGGGACACCTCTGATCTCGGGGCCGCCCGGAGGCAGCCGAAGGCACGGCGAACACTACCGGTCGGCCGCTATACTCAGCGGGTCTTTGAAGTTCACCGAACTGAAGGCGTGGGCTCATCAGGCCCACGCCTTCTTCACTGCTGGGACCCAGTGTCGCCGGCGCCGAGAGCCAGGAAGGAGGTCGAAAGATGAGTGAAGCGAGCAACCTCGAGCGTGTCCGTTCCCTGGTCGCGCCCATCATCTCCGACCTCAAGCTCGACCTCTACGACCTCGAGTTCCGCGGTGGCACGCTGCGCGTCACCATCGACACACCGGTCGGCAGCAGTGGCGGCGTCGATCTGGAAGCGATCGGGTTGGCCACCCGGCTGATCGGCCGCGAGTTCGACCACTACGACCCCATCCCCGGTCACTACACGCTGGAAGTCACCAGCCCGGGTCTCGAGCGCACGCTGCGCACCCCGGCGCACTACCAGCGCGAGATCGGCAAGACCGTCGCCGTGCGCCTGCGCGACACGGTCAACGTCGGCCGCCGCATCCAGGGCGTGCTCGTCGCCGCCGACCAGCAGGCCGCCACGATCCGCCTCGACGAGCCCGGTGCCGACGGCAGCGACGAGCGCACGATCGAGTACAACCAGATCGATCGTGCCCGCACGGTGTTCGCATGGGGACCCGCTCCCAAGCCGGGCGCCAAGCCAGCCGTCGAGAAGAAGTCCTCGCCGAAGAGCTCGTCGCAGAAGCCTGCCGGCCGAGCGGCGAGGGAAGCACCCGCGACGAGCCGCCAGCGGCGCGCGGAGAGCCGCAAGGCCGACCAGCCCGTCACCCAGAGGGCCGACGAGCCCGCCACCAACAAGGAGGACGCGAGATGAGCAGTCTCGACATGTCCGAAGCCGTCAAGATGCTGGCCAACGAGAAGAACATCTCCGTCGACACGCTGCTGCACGTACTCGTCGATGCTCTCGCCACCGCCTACAAGCGGCGCCCCGGGGCGGCCGCCGAGGTCGTGGTGGAAGTGAATCCCGACACGTTCGAGTTCACCTTCCTCGCCTTCGACGTCGACGAGGACGGAAACTGGGTCAACGAGCGCGACGACACGCCGCGCAAGGAAGAGATGGGGCGCATCGCCGCGCAGACCTTCCGCCTGGTGATGAGCCAGCGCAGCCGCGAGGCCGAGCGCGACCGCAAGTTCGAGGAGTACGCGAACCGCGAGGGCGACATCGTCACCGGCATCATCCAGCAGGCCGACGACCGCTACACCCTCCTCGACCTCGGTCGGGTCGAGAGCCTGCTGCCCAAGGCCGAGCAGGTGCCGTTCGAGCGTCCGACTCCCGGCGACCGGGTCATGGCGTACATCGTCGAGGTGCGCAAGACCGCCAAGGGCCCGCAGATCGTCGTCAGCCGCACCCACCCGGGCCTCATCAAGCGCCTGTTCGAGCTGGAAGTACCCGAGATCGCCGACGGCATCGTCGAGATCAAGGGCTGCGCCCGCGAGCCGGGGCACCGTACGAAGATCGCCGTGTGGAGCAACGACCACAACGTGGATCCCGTCGGCGCCTGCGTCGGCGCTCGCGGTGGCCGCGTCCGCATGGTCGTCAACGAGCTCCGTGGCGAGAAGATCGACATCGTGCCCTTCAGCGAGGACCTCGCCGACTTCGTCGCGAAGGCGCTGTCGCCGGCCAAGGTCGTCGCCGTCAACATCAGCGACGACGGCACCCAGGCAGACGTGATCGTGCC
>JAUXRN010000125.1 GCA_030681835.1 Actinomycetota bacterium | reverse complement strand
ACGTGCCCGACAGCAACATGACCGGCATCAGCCGCAAGCTGCCCGACACCGAGCGCACCCGCCTGAAGTCAGTGCTCAAGCGCGTCATGCCCGAGGATGCCGGCGTCATCGTGCGCACGGCCGCCGAGGGAGCGCCGGAGGACGCCCTGGAGCAGGACGTGGCCCGCCTCGCGGCCACGTGGGAGGAGATCACCAAGGCCGCCAAGGGCGCGTCGCCCCCCGCCCTGCTGTACGGGGAGCCGGACCTGGCGATCAAGGTCGTCCGTGACATCTTCAACGAAGACGTCACCAAGCTCGTCGTCTCCGGCGATGCGGCGTGGACCGACCTGAGCGAGTACATCGGCGCGGTTGCGCCCGATCTCGCCGACCGGCTGCAGCACCACGTGGCCACCAGCGACGTGTTCGCCGAGTACCGCGTCGACGAGCAGCTGCTCAAGGCACTGGACCGCAAGGTATACCTGCCGTCCGGCGGATCCCTGGTCATCGACCGCACCGAGGCCATGACCGTCGTCGACGTCAACACGGGCAAGTTCACCGGCCAGGGCGGCAACCTGGAGCAGACCGTCACGCGCAACAACATCGAGGCGGCCGAGGAGATCGTTCGCCAGCTTCGCCTCCGCGACATCGGCGGCATCATCGTCGTGGACTTCATCGACATGGTGCTCGAGAGCAATCGTGACCTGGTGCTGCGCCGGCTGGTGGAGTGCCTGGGCCGTGATCGGACGAAGCACCAGGTGGCCGAGGTCACCTCGCTCGGCCTCGTGCAGATGACCCGCAAGCGCATCGGGTCCGGGCTGCTGGAGTCCTTCTCGGAGGCGTGCGACCACTGCAACGGCCGCGGCATCCGGGTGAACCTGCACGCGGACGATCACGATCATTCGCCGAGGCACCGCAAGCCGGCCAACGCAGTGGACCCCGCCGACGTGGCGGCCCGGGCGCTCCTGGCGCAGGAGGCGGCCGCGCTCGACGGGGCCCCCGAGCCCTTGGAGGGCGGCGATGTGACCGACGTCACGCTCGCCGAGGCGCTGGAGGAGGCCCGTGAGTCGGCCCTGGACGATGTCCGCGAGGAGTTGTTCGAGGAGATGCTCGACGATGCCGATCCGGCAGAGGTCGCCCGCACGCTTGCCGAGGCCGAGGCCCTCGAGGGCGCGGTTTGACCCTATGGAGGGGGCATCCGTAGACTTGCCCTTCGCGCCTACGGGCGCCGAACCCCAAGACGACAGGAGTTAGTGGTGTACGCCATCGTTCGCGCCGGCGGCCGGCAGGAGAAGGTCACGGTCGGCGACGTCGTGGTCATGGACCGCGTCGCAGGCGAGCCGGGTGCGTCCGTCGCGCTGGCAGCCCTGTTGCTCGTCGACGGCACCGCGGTCACGTCCGACCCTGCCATCCTCGCCAAGACCAGCGTGACGGCCGAGATCATCGACCATCGCCGCGGCCCCAAGATCGACATCCTCAAGTACAAGAACAAGACCGGCTACCGCCGCCGCCAGGGGCACCGTCAGGAGCTCACCGCGGTCAAGGTCACCGGCATCACCCCGGGGAAGTGACGGCATGGCACACAAGAAGGGCGCATCCAGCACCCGTAACGGCCGCGACTCGAATGCCCAGCGCCTCGGCGTGAAGCGCTTCGGCGGCCAGGAGGTCAACGCCGGCGAGATCATCGTCCGCCAGCGGGGCACCCACTTCCACCCGGGCGACAACGTCGGGCGCGGTGGCGATGACACGCGGTTCGCGCTGTCCGCCGGCAAGGTCGAGTTCGGCACCCATCGCGGTCGCCGGGTCGTCAACATCGTCGCGGGCGAGTAGTCCGGGCGGCTCATGTTCATGCAGGGGGCGGGCCTTCGGGCCCGCCTCTTGTGCTTTGCACCTCAACGCACGGGAAGGCTGGCTCATGGCCACGTTCGTTGACCGTGTGGTCCTGCACGCGCAGGCCGGCGACGGGGGCAACGGTTGTGCCTCCGTGCTGCGCGAGAAGTTCAAGCCGCTCGGCGGGCCTGACGGCGGCAACGGTGGCCGGGGCGGCGACATCGTCGCCGTCGTCGACACCGGCGTGACGACGCTGCTGGAATTCCACCACAGCCCGCACAAGCGCGCCCAGAACGGCAAGGCCGGCCAAGGCGGGCACCGCAACGGCGCCGTGGCATCCGACATCGTGCTCCGGGTCCCCAGCGGCACGGTCGTCACCACCCCTGGCGGGGAGGTGCTCGCCGACCTCGTGGGCGAGGGTGCCCGTTTCGTCATCGCGCAGGGCGGCCACGGCGGCCTCGGCAACGCGGCCCTGTCCTCGCCTCGCCGCCGTGCGCCCGGCTTCGCCCTGCTTGGCGAGCCGGGCGAGCGGCGCGAGGTCGTGCTCGAGCTCAAGACCGTTGCCGACGTGGCCCTCGTGGGCTTCCCGAGCGCTGGCAAGTCCAGCGTCGTCGCGGCCATGTCCGCCGCCCGCCCCAAGATCGCCGACTACCCGTTCACGACGCTCGCTCCGAATCTCGGAGTCGTCACGGCGGGAGAGGTCGTGTACACGATCGCCGACGTTCCCGGGCTGATCCCGGGTGCCAGCCAGGGCAAGGGCCTCGGACTCGAGTTCCTGCGGCACGTCGAGCGCTGCAGCCTCCTCGTGCACGTCCTCGACTGCGCCACGATGGAGCCGGGCCGCGACCCGATCGACGACCTCGACGTCATCGAGAATGAATTGTCCCTCTACGGGGGACTCGACGGCCGTCCGCGGCTGGTGGCGCTGAACAAGATCGACGTGCCGGATGCCCGGGTGCTCGCCGAACTGGTGCGCCCGATCCTGCAGGAGCGTGGCTACCAGGTATTCGAGATCTCCGCCGCGACCCACGAAGGGCTGCGGCCGCTGTCATTCGCGCTTGCCGAGCAGGTCATCCTGGCCCGCAAGGCGGCCGAGCCGGACGAGAACGTGCGGGTCGTCATCAGCCCCAAGGCCGTGGATGACTCGGGCTTCACCGTGACCGAGGAGGACGACGGATTCCGGGT
The DNA here is from genome assembly GCA_030681835.1 of Actinomycetota bacterium. Taxonomy (GTDB): domain Bacteria; phylum Actinomycetota; class Actinomycetes; order S36-B12; family S36-B12; genus UBA10649. The sequence goes on along the minus strand of JAUXRN010000125.1, from coordinate 2,219 downwards.
GCGCGGCCGCCGGCCCGAGCGATGGGTGCGGCAGACCGACTTCAGCAATGACGAGGCCGTGGGCTACCTCGCGGATCGCCTGGCCCGGCTCGGCGTGGAGGAGCAGCTCATCGCCATGGGAGCGGTCTCCGGCTCGACGGTCATGATCGGCGGGGAGGACGACGCTGTCGTCTTCGACTGGTACCCGACCATCCATGCCGGAGATGCACCGCACGCCGGTCCGCGCGGGACCGACGTTCGGCTCGACGCGCGGCTCGACGAGTTCGGCATCGAGTTCGAGGACGGTCCATGAGCCGCGGCGTGCGCGGGCGGATCGCGTCGGCCGAGCGCGTCGTCGTCAAGGTGGGCTCGTCGTCGCTGACTCGGCCCGGCGGCGGCATCGACGTCCCGCGCATCGAGGCCCTCGTGGCGCAGATCGCCGCGCGCAGGCAGGCGGGGCACCAGGTCGTGCTCGTCTCCAGTGGCGCGATCGCCACGGGCTTTCCCGCGCTGGGCATCACGCGACGGCCGCGTGACCTGGCCACGCAGCAGGCGGCCGCCTCGGTGGGGCAGGGCATGCTCATCGCCCAGTACAGCGTTGCCTTCGGCCAGCACGGTCTCACCGTGGGTCAGGTGCTCGTCACGGCGGAGGACGTCATCAGGCGCAGCCAGTACCGCAATGCCCAGCGCACGCTCTTCCGGCTCCTGGACCTCGGGGTCGTGCCGATCGTGAACGAGAACGACACCGTCGCCACCGACGAGATCCGGGTAGGAGACAACGACCGCCTGGCCGCGCTCGTGGCGCACGTCGTCCAGGCGGATGCGCTGGTCCTCCTGTCCGACGTCGAGGGCCTGTTCGACGGGCCTCCCGACCGCGACGGCTCCCGACTGATCACGGATGTTCGCGGCCGGGCTGACCTGGCCGGCGTCCGCGTCGGCGGCACGGGTGGCGCGGGCGTGGGCCTGGGCGGGATGGCCACGAAGGTCGAGGCAGCCGCCATCGCCACGTCAGCAGGGATCCCCGTGCTCCTGGCGTCCGCGACGCAGGTCGACCGTGCGCTGGCATCGGCCGATGTCGGCACCGTGTTCCATCCCACCGGCGAGCGGACGTCCACCCGGCTGCTGTGGCTGGCCCACGCGACCACCCCGTCGGGCAGGCTGAGACTCGACGCGGGCGCCGTCGCCGCGGTCGTGCAGCGCAGGTCGTCGCTGCTTCCCGCGGGCATCACCGGCATCGAGGGGTCGTTCGTGGCGGGCGATCCGGTCGACCTCTTAGACGAAAACGGCAACATCGTGGCCCGAGGTTTGGTCAACTTTGACGCACAGGAGTTGCCGGGCCTGCTCGGCCGCTCCACCCGGGAACTGGCGCGTGAGCTCGGGCCAGCCTATGAACGCGAAGTCGTCCACCGCGACGCCTTGGTGATACTGGCCACCTGAGCCGACGGGCCGACGACGAGCAGGGAGCCGGCGTGGACGCTGCTGAGCCCCTGCGCCTGGTGCCGGACGAGCCCGCATCGCCCGACGTGCCCCGGTCGATGTGGCATATCACCTTGACCGTGGCCGGTCCGCACGTGCCTGATCCGGTCATCAAGTCCGCCCTCGAGCGGCTCAGCCACGAGCATCCGTTCCTGCTGTCCGGCCGCTACTCCTCCGACCGCGCCGAGGTGCGGTACTGGGAGGAGGCCCAGAACGTGTCCACGGCCCTGCGCATGGCGGTGCTGCTGTGGGATGAGCACATCGCATCAGCGCAGCTGCCGCCCTGGCGGGTGGTGGGCGTCGAGGTGGTCGACCGGGAGACCTTCCATCGCCGCGGCCGATACATCCACGAGCAGCCCGGCCTCGTGGCCGCGGGCCGCGTCATCCCGTTCTGACTCGCCGACCTTGAGGTTGGCGTGCCTCGAGCTCCCGGAAACCCACGCCAACCTCAAGATCGGCCGGGTGGCTACCCTTGGCGCCATGGGCGAACCGCAGAGCGACGACCGTGAGCAGGTGCTGGCCACGGCACGCCGCGCCCGCGAGGCCGCGGTCGTCCTTCGCCAGCTGACCCGCAACCAGAAGGATGCCGCCCTGCGCGCGATGGCCGACGCCCTCGACGCGCGCGCCGGGGAGATCGTCGTCGCGAACCAGGCCGACGTCGAGCGGGCCGAAGCCAACGGCACGACACCGGCGCTCATCGACCGGCTCACCCTGACGGCTCCGCGGATCGCGGCAATCGCGCAGGCGCTGCGCGACGTGGCCGG
>JAUXRN010000095.1 GCA_030681835.1 Actinomycetota bacterium | reverse complement strand
CCGTGCTTGCGCGGCGGCCGGCTGGCCCGCTTGTTCCGCAGGGCGCGCAGCGCGCGAGTGACCATCATGCGGGTCTCGTGCGGGAAGATCACCCGGTCGATGTAGCCGCGCTCGGCCGCGGTGTAGGGGTTCGCGAGCTCGTCCTGGTACTCGTCGATCAGCCGCTTGCGCTCGGCCTCGGGATCATCGGCACCGGCCAGCTCCTTGCGGTAGAGGATGTTGACGGCGCCTTGCGCGCCCATGACCGCGATCTCCGCGGTGGGCCAGGCCAGGTTGATGTCGGCCCCGAGGTGCTTGGACCCCATGACGTCGTAGGCGCCGCCGTAGGCCTTGCGGGTGATGACCGTGATGAGCGGCACCGTGGCCTCGGCGTAGGCGTAGATGAGCTTCGCCCCACGGCGGATGATGCCCTCCCACTCCTGGCCGGTGCCCGGGAGGAAGCCGGGTACGTCGACGAAGGTCAGGACGGGGATGTTGAACGCGTCGCACGTGCGGACGAAGCGGGCGGCCTTCTCGGAGGCCGCAATGTCGAGGGTGCCGGCGAACTGCATGGGCTGGTTCGCGACGATGCCCACGGCGTGGCCCTCGACGCGGCCGAAGCCGACGATGATGTTGGGTGCGAACAGCGACTGCACCTCGAGGAACTCGTTGTCATCGAGGATGTGCTCGATGACCCGGTGCATGTCGTACGGCTGGTTGGGCGAGTCCGGCATGAGCGTGTCGAGCTCGTGGTCCTCGTCGGTGAAGGAGAGGTCGGACTCGATCGGGTAGGTCGGCGCGTCCTCGAGGTTGTTGCTCGGCAGGTAGGACAGCAGCGCCTTGACGTACTCGAAGGCGTCGTCCTCGTCGGTGGCCATGTAGTGGGCCACGCCCGACTTGGAGTTGTGGGTGCGGGCACCGCCGAGGTCCTCGAACTCCACGTCCTCGCCCGTCACCGTCTTGATGACGTCGGGGCCGGTGATGAACATGTGCGATGTCTTGTCGACCATGATCGTGAAGTCGGTGATGGCGGGGGAGTAGACAGCGCCGCCGGCGCAGGGGCCGAGCACGAGAGAGATCTGCGGGATCACGCCGGATGCCATGACGTTGCGACGGAAGATCTCACCGTAGAGCCCCAGGGACACGACGCCTTCCTGGATGCGGGCCCCGCCGGAGTCGTTCAGGCCGATGACCGGGCAGCCGATCTTCATGGCCATGTCCATGACCTTGACGATCTTCTCGCCGAAGACCTCGCCCAGCGAACCGCCGAAGACGGTGAAGTCCTGCGCGAAGACGCATACGGGGCGACCGTCGATGGTGCCGTAGCCGGTCACCAC
>JAUXRN010000079.1 GCA_030681835.1 Actinomycetota bacterium | reverse complement strand
TCGTGGGCGCGCGGGAGATCCCTCGTGAGGCCCGGGTGCGCGATGCGTCGGCCCCGACCCTGTTCCTGGCCGATCGAGATCCAGCCTCGGTCCTCGCCGTGCTCGGCAGGCAGGGCGTGCGGCATGCCCTGCTCGAGGGCGGCCCGACGCTGGCCGCTGCATTCCTTGCTGCGGGCATGATCGACCGGATCGACTGGTTCGTCGCGCCCGTCCTGCTCGGCGCCGGCCCGGTCGCACTGGCCGAGCCGCTCGGCCGAGGGTCGGCAGGCTCTCCGGCCGGCCGGCCGGGAGTCGCCGTCGAGTCGGTGTCCGTCGTCGGGGAGGATGTACGCGTGGTCGGCACGATCACGTACGGACCGCGGGAGGGCTAGGGCGTGTTCACGGGCATCGTCGAGGAGTGCGGCCAGGTCGCCTCGGTGACCGACCTCGGCGACGCGGCACGCCTCGCGATACACGGCCCGCTCGTGGCCTCCGACGCACGTTCAGGGGATTCGATCAGCGTGAACGGCGTGTGCCTCACGGTCGTCGACGTCGCAGACGGGGCCTTCACGGCCGACGTCATGCAGGAGACCATGCGTCGCAGTTCACTGGGGTCCGCCACGGTGGGCGCTTCGGTGAACCTCGAACGGGCGGCTCGGGTGGACTCCCGTCTCGGCGGACACATCGTGCAGGGACACGTCGACGGTACGGCGACGGTGCGCTCGGTCGCTCCGGCCGAGCACTGGACCGTCATGGCATTCGACCTCGACCCCGGCCTGTCGCGGTACGTTGTCGAAAAGGGTTCGATCACGGTCGACGGCGTATCGTTGACCGTCGTGTCCGTCGACGAGACCTCGTTCGCCGTGTCGCTCATCCCCACCACCCTGGCCGCGACCACCCTCGGCACCCGCCGTCCGGGTGACCGGGTGAACATCGAGGTGGACGTGCTGGCCAAATACGTCGAGCGACTGCTCCAGGCCAGGCCCTCGTGATCCCCGCGGACGAGCTGTTCGAGGGCGAGGTCGACGAGGCCGCGCCCGGTGCGCAGGCCCTCGCGAGCGATTCGCCTGCAGCCGCAGGTGTCGCGGCCGATGGCGGCGTGCGGCTGGACTCCGTCGAAGCGGCGCTCGACGCGATCAGGGCCGGCCGAGCGGTCGTCGTTGTCGACGATGAGGACCGAGAGAACGAGGGTGACCTCATCTTCGCCGGGAGCGCTGCTACTCCCGAGCTGACCGGCTTCATGATCCGCCACACGTCCGGGTACATCTGCGTCGCGATGACCGGAGCCGACCTCGACCGGCTCGGACTGCCACCCATGACCGCCGTCAACGAGGATCGTCGCGGCACCGCCTATGCGGTGTCGGTCGATGCCCGCGATGTCGCGACGACGGGCATCTCGGCCACTGACCGGGCGCGCACCATCAAGGTCCTGTCCGACTCCGCCACAGAGCCGTGGGAGCTCACCCGGCCTGGCCACGTGATGCCTCTGCGCGCGGTGCCCGGCGGGGTGCTGCGCCGGGCAGGGCATACGGAGGCCTCGGTGGACCTCGCCCGGATGGCGGGCCTGGCGCCCTCGGGCGCACTGTGCGAACTCGTCAACGACGACGGCACGATGATGCGCGCACCCCAATGCCGCGCGTTCGCTGACGAGCACGCACTGGTCATGATCTCGATCGCCGACCTCATCCGCTATCGCCGGCGCACCGAGAGCCTGGTCACCCGGGTCGCGGAGACCCGGCTGCCGACGGCGTTCGGTGAGTTCACCGCGTACGGCTACCGCAGCGACACGGACGAATCCGAGCACATCGCACTCGTCGTCGGCGACATCGGCGACGGCATGGACGTGCTGGTGCGGGTCCACTCCGAGTGCCTCACCGGCGACGTGTTCGGGTCGCTGCGATGCGACTGCGGTCCCCAACTCCACGCGGCTCTGCAGCGCGTGTCCGAGGAGGGACGCGGGGTCGTGCTGTACGTCAAGGGGCATGAAGGCCGTGGCATCGGCTTGCTGCACAAGCTGCGGGCATACACGCTGCAGGACGCCGGACGCGACACCGTCGACGCCAACCTCGAGCTCGGGCTGCCTGCCGATGCGCGTGACTACGGCACCGGGGCGCAGATCCTGGCCGACATCGGAGTGCGCAGCATGCGACTGCTGACCAACAACCCGGCAAAGCGTGCGGGACTCGAGGGATACGGCCTGAGCATCATCGAGCGGGTGCCCCTCGAGATCGTGCCGAACGAGCACAATCGCGCCTACCTGCAGGCCAAGGTCGACCGCATGGGGCACACCCTCGAGCCGGAGTCGCCCGCCTCGCCCGTGGACGAGCCAGGCGACGCGGGCGGGCACGCGTGAGCGGGAGCGGGTCCCCCCGGCTGGAGTTCAGCGCCGACGGCATCAGGGTCGCGGTGGTGGCCTCGTCGTGGCACGAGCGGATCACGGACGGGCTCCTGGCAGGCGCCATCGGGGCGTGCGAGCAGGCTGGGGCCGAGGCGACCGTCATCCGCGTGGCCGGCTCGTTCGAGCTGCCCATCGTCGTCCAGGCGTGCGCGGCATCGGGGGAGTACGACGCGACGGTAGCCCTGGGGGTCGTCATCCGCGGAGGCACCCCGCACTTCGACTTCGTGTGCCAGGGCGCCACCGACGGGCTCATGCGGGTTGCGCTCGACACGAACGTTCCTGTGGGCTTCGGGCTGCTCACGTGCGACACGGAGGAGCAGGCGCTCGACCGGGCGGGCCTCGCCGGGTCAAGCGAGGACAAGGGAGCCGAGGCGACATGGGCGGCTCTGATGACGGCGGTCACCTTGCGCGGCATCCGGGGCGACGCAGGCTAGTGCCGCTTTCGCGAAGGCGACGCCGCGCCAATAGGCTTGCAGCGTGAAGACCTTCGACGAGCTCTACGCCGAACTGCTCCGCAAGACCACCTACCGCGACGACGAGTCCGGCACCGTCCGCCTCGTGGATGCCGGCGTGCACGCGATCGGCAAGAAGGTCGTAGAGGAGGCCGCCGAGAGCTGGATGGCTGCCGAGCACGAGTCGCCCGAGCGGACCGCCGAGGAGATCGCACAGTTGCTCTACCACGTGCAGGTGCTCATGCTCGCCAGCAAAGTGAGCCTCGAAGACGTCTATCGAAGGCTCTGAGGCGATGCTGCGCGTCGCCGTCCCCAACAAGGGGCAGTTGGCTGAACCGGCGCGGTCCATGCTGGTCGAGGCCGGGTACCTGCGCTCGGCCTCTTCTCGCGACCTGTTGGTCCACGATCCCGACAACGACGTCGAGTTCTTCTTCCTGCGCCCCCGGGACATCGCCATCTACGTCGGCGAGGGGACCCTCGACCTGGGCATCACTGGTCGCGACATGCTGCTCGATTCGGCGGCGAAGGCCGACGAGATCCTCTCCCTCGGGTTCGCGCCGTCGAGTTTCCGGCTGGCCGCCCCGGCCGGACTGGCCTCGACTGCATCAGACCTCGACGGCAAGCGCATCGCTACCTCCTACGCCGGGGTCCTGGAGACATGGCTGGCCGCCCAGGGGATTCAGGCAAGGGTGGTCAAGCTCGATGGTGCCGTCGAGAACGCGGTGGCGCTCGGTGTCGCCGACGCCGTGGCGGACGTCGTGGCCACCGGAACCACGCTCAGGCGGGCTGGGCTCGAGCTCGTCGGGGAGCCCATTCTTGCGTCGGAGGCCTTGCTCGTGCGGCGGTCGGGTGCGCCCGTGGTCCCCGCCGTGGACACCTTCGTGCGCCGGCTCCAGGGCGTCATGGTGGCCCGTTCGTACGTCCTGGTCGACTACGACATCCTGACCATCCGGCTCGACGATGCGTGCGCGCTCACCCCCGGCATCGAGTCCCCGACGATCTCGTCGCTGCACGATCCGCAGTGGTCGGCCGTGCGGGCCATGGTGCCGGTCAGCGACGTGCACCGGATCATGGACGAGCTGTTTGACCTCGGCGCCCGCGGCATCATCGTCACCGACATCCACGCCTGCCGGCTCTAGTCGACCCGGACTCCCCGGCGGAGTGCCGGGATCGCCGCCAACTGCCCGAGCGCGGCGACCCCGAGCAGGACGTACACCAGCGGCCAGGAATCGAAGCGGTCCAGCACCGCGCCCGCGACGAGCGGGCCCCACGCCCCGATGAGGTAGGTCACGCTGAACGCCATCGCCGTCAACCGCGCCGACGCCGCGGCATCGGACGCGAACTCGCTGAGCAGCGCGAGGGCCATCGCGAAGCCGGCGCCGAGCGACATCCCGAAGGCCGCCACGACGACAAGGGTGAGCGTGGTCGGCGCCCACGCGAGGGCCAGCAAGGTGGCGAGCACGACGGCGACCGTCGCGACGAAGACCAGCCGACGGGCCGATGCGCGCTCCGCCAGCGGCGGGAAGACGAAGGCCGCCACGACCTGCGCCACGGTGAACAGCCCGAGCAGGAAGCCGGCGTCCTCCTGGCTCCAGCCGCGGTCGACGAACGACGGGGCAAGCCACGCCAGCGAGGTGTAGAAGACGATCGAGTTCAGGGTGAGGAAGGCGGTCAGGGACCACGCCGGCCGGCTGCGCCAGGGAAGCTGCGCCAGCCGGACCGCCGGTGCCGCGGACCTGACGTGGTCGTGGCCGCGTTCCACGATGGCCCACGTCGCCAACGCGATGGCCGCAGGGATCGCCCAGCAGGCCAGGGCCAGGGGCCACGAGTCGAGGGCGGCGGCCAGTGGCACGGTCAAGGCCCCGCCGAGCGCCGCGCCCACCATCATCACCGCTGTCCACAGCCCGGTCGCCATGCCTACCGCGTCAGGCACCTGCTCGCGCACCACACCGGGGACCAGGCCCGCGGCGAGGGCGATGCCCACCCCGGCCAGGAACGCGGAGGCCGGCAGGACGCCGGGGACCTCGGCGGCGAATCGGGACCCGACCGCGATGGTGAGCAGGGCCAGAGCCAGGCTCACCGTGCGCGCCCGCCCGATCCGCTCGGAGAGCCTCGGGACGACGAGGGCAAAGGCGCCCATGCACAGCACCGGGATCGTCGTGAGCATGCCGATGGCTGCGTCGGACCAGCCCGTGGCGGCCTGGATCTGCTCGACGACCGCTGGGACGCTGGACAGGGCGATGCGCAGGTTGAGGGCGACGAGCGACAACGCCAGCAGGATCACCCAGCGGGGCCTTGCGGTGGCGGGCACCGGGCGATTGTGCTCCCGTAGCCTGTCGCCGTGATACCCGGGGAGCCCGAAGCCTCGCCCGCACCCGGCGATGGCCGGAGCCTGGCGTCCCCTGCCTTCCCCAACGACGACGGGTCGGCCGACCCCTCCCTGCGCGCGATCCTGGCCGCTTCGGACCGGGGGAGCGGGTTCGTGGAGGCCCTGCGGGGGGCCCGCCTGCTGGCGAGCGTGGTGGCGGTGGCCGACGAGGTCGCCTCGGACGGCTCGGACAAGAACAGCCACATGGCCGTCGTGTCGATGGTCAATGCCCGGGGCGAGCGCGGCCTGCTGGCGTTCACCGGCGTGGACAGCCTCGCGGCGTGGAACCCCACTGCCCGGCCGGTGCCGGCCCTCGGCCGTGATGTGGCGCGTTCGGCCCTGGCCGATGGCGCAGCGGCGGTCGTCATCGATGTTGCCGGCCCGGCTCGTGTCGTCATCGCCGGGAACGACCTGCACGTCCTGGCTGACAGCGCCCCGCCCCCGCGGTTCGATGGGGCCATGAGCGTCGGCACCCGCCTGACCAGTCAGCGCTACCTGGACCTCCTGCACGGCGACGGGGAGCGCCTGCTGGAGGCAGCTGAGGGGAACACGGCGGCGGCCTGCCCGTCCTGCGAGGGCTGGACGGTTGACGACCTCGTCTTCCATATCGGCTCGGTCTACGCACACAAGCTCGCGGCGCTGCGGCTGGGCCGGGCGCCGGGACAGGGGGAGTGGCCGGTGCCGCCGGAGGATGCGAGCCCGGAGGATGACCTGGCCTGGTGCCACGCCGAGCTGCATGCCCTCGCGGCCGAGCTCGCTCGGCTCCCGTCGGATGCTCCGGCCTGGACCTGGTGGCCCCCCGAGCAGACGGTCGGGTTCTGGCAGCGGCGCATGGCCTTGGAGACCGCGGTCCACCGGGTGGACGCCGAGCTCGCCTCCGGTGCGGTCACGCCGGTGGCCGACGACCTCGCCCTCGACGGCATCGACGAGGTTCTGCACATCATGCTGGCCGACTCGGGTGTCGACGACGTGTCCGGGCCTGAGGTGCACGGCGGCGTTGTGACCGTGACCGTCTCCGGCACGACCGTCGTCGGCCCGGCCTCGGACATGTTCCTGTGGCTATGGGGTCGGGGGGATGCCGGGCGCCTCGAGGTCCTGTCCGGCAGCGCCGGCGACCTTCGAGCCCTGGTGCGCGACGCGACCCAGTAGCCGGTCAGTATCGCGATCGGGTCAGTAGACCGGACCGGTCAAATCCTCCCCAGGCCCCATCCCCGGTGCGTCCGGCATGAGCGAGGCCTCCCGGAAGGCGCGCTGCAGCGACGACAGGCCGTCCCGCAGGGGCGCCGCGTGCATGCTGCCTAGGAGCGGCGCGGCAGAGGTGACCAGGCCGGCCAGGGCCGCGATGAGGATCCGCGCCTCGGCCAGGTCGGCCCGGCGGCCGTCCGTGCCCAGCCCGCATGCCACCGCCGCGGCGGACATGAGGTGCATCGCGACCGTGAGGACAACCTCCACGGCGGGCACGTCGCCGATGTCGAGCGCCTCGAGGGGTGTGGGCTCGGTTCCTGATGAGTCCGCGGTACTCGGCGTGGTTTGGGGCGTGTCGGTCACGGCTGGTAGCCTTGCACCCGATCGATCCGGGGTTCGCCCTGGGTCGCGCAAGCGGAGTCCTCGACTCCCACCTGCAGGCCGTCCTAGGTCTCGCGGGTCCGGGCACGGCGGCCTGCCGTCGCATGCCCTCCGAGGCCTCCGTGCGCGCTGCGCCGGGGGCCATCGTGGTCTCCGGGGCCGATCACCGCCCCGAGGAGCAAGGAGGCGCCATCAGCGTCGAACCCCGTATCAACGACCGGATTCGCGTACCCGAGGTCCGGCTCGTCGGACCCAACGGCGAGCAGGTGGGCATCGTCCGCATCGAGGATGCGCTGCGACTGGCCGTGGAGGCAGATCTCGACCTTGTCGAGGTCGCCCCGATGGCGAAGCCGCCGGTGTGCAAGCTCATGGACTTCGGCAAGTTCAAGTACGAGGCCGCTCAGAAGGAGCGCGAGTCCCGCCGGAACCAGGTGCACACCGTCATCAAGGAGATGAAGCTGCGCCCGAAGATCGACCAGCACGACTACGAGACCAAGAAGGGGCACGTCGAGCGCTTCCTCAAGGCCGGCGACAAGGTCAAGATCACGATCATGTTCCGCGGCCGCGAGCAGAGCCGGCCCGAGTTGGGCCTGCGGCTGCTGGCCAAGCTGGCGGACGACGTGGCCGAGCTTGGCTTCGTCGAGGCCACGCCCAAGCAGGACGGCCGCAACATGCTCATGGTCATTGCCCCGCACCGCCGAAAGGTCGATGCGATCCGGGCCCGGGCGACGGCTTCAGCCGACGACGTGACCGACGACGTGGCCGAGGCCGAGACCGCCTGACGCTCCATCCCGGGAACCCCCGGGCACCAGACCACCCGGCCTGCCTGCCGGACCGGAAGGACAAGGAAGAGACATGCCGAAGCAGAAGACGCACAGCGGCGCCAAGAAGCGATTCAAGGTGACCGGCTCGGGCAAGATCATGCACGAGCAGACCAACCGTCGCCACCTGTTGGAGGTCAAGTCCAGCAAGCGAAGCCGCAAGCTGGCGTCCGATCAGGTCGTCGCCCCGGCCGACCTCAAGAAGGTCAAGCGCCTCCTCGGCCGCTGAGCGACCGCCTCGCTTCAGCGCCCGGCGCCGTCGCGGATCCCGACCCCACCATCGCACCCACAATCAGGAGAACGACATGGCACGCGTCAAGCGCGCAGTCAACGCCCACAAGAAGCGCCGGGAGACCCTCGAGCGCGCATCCGGCTATCGCGGCCAGCGGTCCCGGCTCTACCGCAAGGCCAAGGAGCAGGTCACTCACTCGCTGGTCTACGCGTACGCCGACCGTCGCAACCGCAAGGGCGACTTCCGTCGCCTGTGGATCCAGCGGATCAATGCCGGGGCCCGCGCGAACGGCATGACCTACAACCGACTCATCCAGGGCCTGAAGGCTGCGGGAGTCGAGGTGGACCGACGCATGCTCGCCGAGCTCGCCGTCAACGACGCGCCGGCATTCGCCGCGCTGGTCGACGTCGCCCGAGCCGCCCTTCCTGCCCAGGCTGCCTGACATCGCGTGACCCGGGTCACCTCTGCCTCCTCGGAGCGCGTCACCCGGGTCAGGGCTCTGCACTCGCGAACCGGCCGCCGCAAGGCCGGAAGGTTCGTGGTCGAGGGCCCGCAGGCGGTTCGCAGTGCTCTCGCTGCCGGTGCTGTCGTCCATGACCTGTTCGTGGACGACAGCACCGGCAGCGACTTTTCCCCGGAGTGCCGTGCGGCCGAGGCCGCGGGAGCGCGAGTCACGGAGGTCACTCCGCGAGTGATGGCCTCCATGGCCGAGACCCAGCAGCCACAAGGGCTGCTAGCGGTCTGCGCACTGCTCCCGTCGGGCGACCTCGATGCGGCCATGGCAGCCGACGGCCCGGTCCTGGTGCTCGAGGCGGTGGCCGACCCGGGCAACGTGGGCACGGCCATCCGAACGGCCGACGCGGCCGGCGCGGCCGCGGTGGTGCTGACCCCCGACTGCGCTGACATCCACAACGGCAAGGTGGTCCGCTCGACGGCTGGGTCCTTGTTCCACCTGCCCGTACTGGCGGGGCATCCGATCTCCGATGTCGCCACAGCGGCCATCCGGGCCGGACGCACGGTGGCGGTGGCCACGGGCGACGGCGACACCGACCTGTTCGACGCCACAGACCGCGGCGTGATCGACGACCGCACCTGCTGGATCGTCGGATCGGAGGCCCACGGGGCCTCCGACGAGGCCAGGTCGGTGGCGGGCGTGGCCGTGAGCATCCCCATGCGGGGACGCGCGGAGTCGCTGAACGCCGCTGTCGCGGCCGCGATCGTGCTGTTCGTCACCCGCCACGCCCGGCGCGGATTGGTCGGCGATGAGCGCCGGATGAGAGACTAGGCGCCGGCCACAAGCCCGTTCCACCAGCCCGAGCCCCACCGAGGAGAGCCCGAATGTCCGAGATGATGTCGAGCGGCGCGACCAGCGGCAATCATGCCGACTACATCACCCTCCCGGCCTTCGCGGAATCCGGCTACGTCGTCCTGGAGTCATACGACCAGGCCCAGGATCCGCGCGAGTGGGAGCAGTTGACGTTCGTGGACTGGAAGTCCTCCGGTGACACGCGCTTCGCACCACTGGCCAGCGCATACGGGGACATGGAGTGCAACGGATTCTGGAACCACACCCCGGCCAAGACCGACAAGGACGGCGTGTGGGTTCCGGCCAACGTCGCGGTCGCTCCGCGCCTGGTGGCGCGCGCCCAGGAGCCGGGGGTCAACATCGGCCGTTGCCGCGTCATCGAGCTGCAGCCGAACACCTACGGCGAGGCCCTCTACAACCTCCACCGCGACGACAACAACCGGCTCAACACGCCCGGAACCGGCTGGATCGTGCGCGGCTTCTTCAACCTCACGGACAACCCCGACGCCATGATGATCCTGCGCGAGGACCGCGACGACCCGTCCACCGAGACGCGCATCCCTCTTCCCGCGGGGGCGCAGGCGATCATCGACACGCAGCGCCTCTGGCACGCGGTGTGGCATCCCGGCGCCGAGCCGCGCTACTGCCTGATCACGTCGTGGGAGAGCGGACCCGATCTGGGGGCGTACATCGAGGCAAAGCACGGCAGGCCGCGAATCGATGTCGCCCCGCTGGACCCGGAGGTCGCTGCAGCCGCCGAGGCCGAGGCGCAGAAGCGGCGCACCGACCGCGCCGCAGCGCTGGCGGCCCAGGGCGCCGACCCGACCTTCGGCGACGGCAGCCTGCGCGCGAGCGCGACGACCGAGGTGCTGTCCGAGGCATGAGCGCACCCGCATCGGCAGGTCCCACTGCCGTCCCCTACGGCGCTGTCCTGGATGAACTCGAGGCCGAGGCCATCCACATCTACCGCGAGACGGCGGCCGCGTTCAAGAACCCGGTGCTGCTGTACAGCATCGGCAAGGACTCTTCGGTGCTCCTGCACCTGGCGATCAAGGCGTTCGCGCCGGCTCCGATCCCGTTCCCGGTCATGCACATCGACACGACCTGGAAGTTCCAGGAGATGATCGCGTTCCGCGACCGTCGTGTGCGCGAGCTCGGGCTGGACCTGCGGATAGCGCAGAATGTCGAGGCGATCGCCGAGGGAGTGAGTCCGTTCACTCACGGCACGCACGAGTACACGCGGCTCATGAAGACCGTGGCGCTTCGCGAGGGCATCGACCGGTACGGCTTCGACGCGGCCATCGGCGGCGCGCGCCGCGACGAGGAGCGCAGCCGTGCCAAGGAGCGGATCTTCAGCCTGCGCGAACCTGGTCACCAGTGGGACCCGCGCAAGCAGCGGCCGGAGTTCTGGCGGACGGCCAACACCACTCTTGCCCCCGGTCAGTCGATGCGCGTGTTCCCGCTGTCCAACTGGACCGAGCTCGACGTGTGGCGCTACATCCAGCGCGAAAGCATCCCGATCCCTGACCTCTACTTCGCCAAGCCGCGCCCTGTTGTCGCGCGCGACGGCCAGTGGATCATGGTCGACGACGACCGGTTCCCACTCCATGACGGAGAGGTGCCCGAGATGCGGTCGGTCCGCTTCCGCACTCTGGGCTGCTACCCCCTCACCGGGGCCGTGGAGTCTTCCGCGGTCACGATGGCCGAGCTGGTCGCCGAGATGGAGGGGGCCAAGTACTCCGAGCGCTCGGGCCGCCTCATCGACGGCGAGGGCGGCTCGGAGTCCATGGAGGGCAAGAAGAAGGAGGGCTACTTCTAGTGGCCGGCAGCCAGACCCCCGTCCTCCACCTGGTGACCTGCGGGTCGGTCGATGACGGCAAGTCCACCCTCATCGGACGGCTCCTCGCCGAGACCGATTCCGTTCCCCTGGACACGCTCGAGTACGCCAGGCGCACCCGACGGGGGGGCTCGACGATCCCCGTCGGCGAGATCGACTACTCGCTGCTCACCGATGGTCTCGAGGCCGAGCGCGAGCAGGGGATCACGATCGACGTCGCCTACCGGCACATGAACCTGCCGAACGGCCGCCGGGTTCTCGTCGCGGACTCGCCCGGGCACGAGCAGTACACCCGCAACATGGCGGTCGCGGCCTCGAACGGCGACGTTGCCATCCTCCTCGTCGACGCGGCCCGAGGCGTGCGCCCGCAGACCCACCGGCACCTCACGGTCTGCGCCCTCATGGGAGTCAAGACCGTGATCGTGGCGGTCAATAAGATGGACCTCGTCGGCTACGAGCACGCCACGTTCGAGGAGATCGTTGGGACCGTGCGCACGACCGCGGCGCGCCTCGACGTGCCCGAGCTCATCGCCGTCCCGGTCAGCGCATTCAACGGCGACAACATCACGTCCGGCACCGACGCGATGCCCTGGTACCACGGCCCGACGCTGCTCGAGGCACTGCAGCAGTGGGAGCCGGTGGCGGCCGAGGGAGCGCAGCCCTTCCGGTTCCCGGTCCAGTTCATCGTCCGTGCCGAGGGAAACTTCCGCGGCTACGCCGGGACGGTCGTGTCGGGCTCGGTGGCGCCGGGTGACGACATCGTCATCGCCGACTCCGGTCGCAGTGCGAAGGTGGATCGAATCGTCACGTACGACCTGCACACCGACGGGCACATCGCCGACCTGCCGCGGGCAGACGCGGGCAAGGCCGTCACCATCACCCTCGATCACGAGGTCGACGTGACCCGAGGCGACGTCCTCGCGGAGGCAGGGGCCGACCACCTCCAGCCCGCGGACCGTTTCGCCGTCGACATGGTGTGGCTCGGTGAAGAGCCCCTGGCTCACGGCCGTTCGTACCTGCTGGTGTCCGGATCCCGCGCCGTGCCAGCCACGGTCACCAACGTCCGCTTCCGGCTCGACGTGGTCTCGGGCCACGAGCATGCCGCGCGCCTGCTGGAGATGAACGACGTGGGCCGCGTCGAGGTGGCCACCGACAAGCCGATCCCGATGGACCCCTACGCGCTCTGCCGTGACACGGGTGGATTCCTTCTCGTCGACCGCGTCACTGCCGACACGGTGGCCGCCGGGATGGTGCGGCACGTCATGCGCCGCGCGTTCAACGTCGTGCCGCATACATACGACGTCGACCACGCCGCGCGCGTGCTGCTCATGGGCCACGACGCCAAGGTGGTCTGGCTCACCGGGCTGCCCGGTTCGGGCAAGTCCACGATCGCCGACGCCGCCGTGCGGCGCTTGCATGCGCTGGGCGTTCACACCTACGTCCTCGATGGCGACAACGTGCGCACGGGGCTCAACAAGGACCTCGGCTTCACCGCCGAGGACCGGGCCGAGAACGTCCGGCGCGTGGCCGAGGTCGCCAAGCTCATGCGCGATGCCGGAGTGGTCGTGTTCGTGGCCCTGGTGTCCCCGTACCGGACCGACCGGGAGTCGGCGGCGGCTCTGTTCGGCGAGGACGAGTTCCTCGAGGTCCACATCGACACCCCGGTCGAGGTGTGCGCTGAGCGCGACCCCAAGGGCCTGTACGCGAAGGCGGCTGCGGGCAACCTTCCCAACATGACCGGGATGGGCCAGGTCTACGAGATCCCCGATCACCCCGACGTCGTCCTGCACGGGACCGGCGACCTCGAGGCGTCTGCCGAGCAACTCGTCCGCGTGATCCTCGGCGAGTAGCGCATGTCCGGCCCGAACACCTCGTTCGACCCCAAGCAGGTCGCCAGCCTCGATGCGACGGCGGTGGCGGCCGCGGTCGACTCCGCGCTGGCAGGCATTGCAGCAGCCGGTGACCTCGCCGCGCTCAAGGAGGCACGGCTCGCCCATGCCGGCGACCGGTCCCCGCTGGCGCTGGCCAACCGCGAGATCGGCGCCCTGCCGCCGGCGGCCAAGGCCGAGGCGGGCAAACGCGTGGGCGAGGCCAGGGGACGCGTGGCGGCCGCCCTCAAGGAGCGTCAGGAGGCCCTGGAACTCGAGCGCGATGAACGCGTCCTCGTGGAGGAGTCAGTCGACGTCACGCTGCCCACCGACCGTCGGCCATTGGGCGCCCGCCACCCGCTGACGACGGTGATGGAGCGGATCAGCGATGTCTTCGTCGCGATGGGCTATGAGATCGTCGAAGGCCCCGAGGTCGAGGCCGAGTGGATCAACTTCGACGCGCTCAATGTGCCCCCGGACCATCCGGCGCGGACGATGCAGGACACCTTCTGGGTGCAGTCCAACGACAGCGGAGTCGTCTTGCGCACTCACACATCGCCGATCCAGTTGCGCGCGATGCTCGAGCGAGACCTGCCGATCTACGTCGCCGCGCCCGGTCGGGTCTTCCGCGCCGATGACCTCGACGCGACGCACAGCCCGGTGTTCCATCAGGTCGAGGGCCTCGCCGTCGACCGCGGCATCACCATGGGCGACCTCAAGGGCACTCTCGACCACTTCGCAGAGGCGATGTTCGGCGACGGGATCGGCACCCGCATGCGGCCGGCGTACTTCCCCTTCACCGAGCCCAGCGCCGAGGTGGACCTGCAGTGCTTCGTCTGCCGCGGATCGTCCGTGGGCGACCCGGACCGACCCTGTCGCACGTGCGGGAGCGAGGGCTGGATCGAGTGGGGCGGCTGCGGCATGGTGAACCCGCGCGTCCTCCGGGCCGCGGGCATCGACCCCGACGAGTACCGAGGCTTCGCCTTCGGCATGGGCGTCGAGCGCACCCTCATGTTCCGCAGCGGCGTCACCGACATGCGCGACATGGTCGAGGGCGATGCCCGTTTCACGCTGGCGTTCGGGCTGGAGGCCTGATGCGCGCGCCCATGTCGTGGCTGCGCGAGCTCGTCGACATCCCGGCCGGCCAGGGCGGCCGCGACGTCGCAGCCCGCCTCATCGCCGCCGGGCTGGAGGTCGAGACTGTCGAGTCCGCCGGCGCCGGTATCCAGGGCACGCTCCGGGTCGGGCGCGTCCTCGATGTCGAGGTGCTCTCCGAGTTCAAGAAGCCCATCCGTTGGTGCCACGTCGACGTCGGCGAGGGCGCCCCTCGCGGAGTGATCTGCGGTGCCAGCAACTTCGAGGCCGGGGACCTGGTCGTGGTGGCCCTGCCGGGTGTGGTCCTGCCAGGTGGCTTCGAGATCACGGCGCGGGCAACGTACGGCAAGGTCTCGGACGGCATGATCTGCTCCGAGCGCGAACTCGGCCTGGGGGACAGCCATGACGGAATCATGGTCCTGCCGGCGGGCTCGGCCACCCCGGGTGACGACGCGGGACCGGTGGTCGGCATCGGCGATGAGGTGCTGGACATCGCCATCACGCCCGACCGCGGCTATGCGCTGTCCATCCGCGGCATCGCCCGCGAGGTGGCCAACGCCTATGGCGTGCCCTTCGAGGATCCCGGCCAGGAACTGGTGGACCTGCCCGCCCCGAGGGCCGACCGGGCTCCGCAGGAGTGCGGGTCGGAGGACCCCGCGGGGTGCGACCTGTTCACGATGCGGACCATTGTCGGCTTCGACCCGACGGCTGACTCGCCGGCGTGGATGCAGCAGCGCCTGGTTGCCTGCGGCATGCGGCCGGTGTCCCTCGCCGTCGACGTCACGAACTACGTCATGCTCGAGCTCGGCCAGCCCCTGCACGCCTTCGACCTCGACAAGCTCCAGGGCTCGGTCCGCGCGGCTCGCGCCGTCGACGGCACGACATTCGAGACCCTCGACCACGTGGTGCGGACTCTGACCGCGAACGACCTCGTCATCAGGGACGACCGCGGGCCGATCGGCCTGGCCGGCATCATGGGAGGGCTCGAGACCGAGATCGACGACGCCACCACGAGCATCGCGCTCGAGGCGGCCCACTTCGCGTCCGATGTCACCGCGCGGGCATCGCGAAGGCACGGGCTGTCCAGCGAGGCGTCGCGTCGTTTCGAGCGTGGAGTCGACCGGGACCTGGCCCCGTATGCCTCCGCCCGCGCTGCGGCCCTCCTGCTGCAGTACGGCGGCGGCCACTACGTGGGCCTGACTGCGGTCGAGTCGCCGCGAGAGGCTCGTTCGATCGCGCTGCCGACGACGTTGCCGGGTGACGTCGCCGGACTGCCGATCCCAGCTGAGACGTCGGTGGCCCTGCTCGAGGTCATCGGATGCGTGGTGGCACGCGAGGCAGATGTGCTTGACGTGCAGCCGCCCTCGTGGCGGCCCGACCTCACCGACCCGATCGACCTGGTCGAGGAGGTCATCCGCCTGCATGGGTACGACAAGCTCCCCTCGACCCTGCCCTCCGCGCCGCTCGGCCGCGGCATGACCCGGCCCCAGCGGATGCGTCGACGGGTCGGCATGGCCCTGGCCGCGCGGGGCATGGCCGAGGTGCTCAGCTACCCCTTCGTCGGCGAGGCCGAGCTCGATGCCGTGCGGCTGCCGGTGGGCGACGAGCGCCGGCGGGTGCCCCGGCTGGCCAATCCCCTCTCGGAGGAGCAGCCCTTCCTGCGCGGGACGCTGCTGCCGGGACTGCTCGCGGCTGCCCGACGCAACACTGGCCGCGGGTCGTCCGACCTTGCCTTGTTCGAGATCGGCGCGGTCTACCTAGGCGAGGTTGCCGCGCACTCCGAAGTCCGCCCGCCCGTGGATCGGCGGCCGACCGACGAGGAGTGGGCCGCCCTTTCCGCGCTGCTCCCGCACCAGCCGGTCCATGTCGGCGCGGTGCTCACGGGGCAACGCGAGCCGCAAGGGTGGTGGGGCCCGGCCGTGCCCGCCGGATGGGCCGATGCCATCGAGGTGGCCCGCACCGTGGCCGAGGCGTGCGGCGTCGAGGTCGACACGACCGCCGGCACCGACCCGTCCTTCCATCCGGGCCGCTGCGCCGCGATCCGCGTCGCGGGTCGAACCGTCGGGGTGGCCGGTGAACTGCACCCGCGCGTCGTCGAGGCCTACGGCCTGCCCGAGCGCGCGGCCGCCATGGTCCTGGACCTCGATCAGGTCATCGCGGCAGCACCTGAGGTTCGCCCTGCCCCGAGCGTCGGTTCGCAACCGCTCGCCAAGGAGGACGTCGCCCTCGTGGTCGACCGCGCGGTGCCGGCGGCGAGCGTCCTGGCCGCGCTCCGGCGCGGCGCCGGCAGCCTGCTCGAATCGGCCAGGCTGTTTGACGTGTACGAGGGTCCCCAGGTCCCGGCCGGCAAGAAGTCGCTCGCCTTCGCCCTGCGATTCCGGGCTGCCGACCGCACCCTGGACGCCGCGGAGACGGCCGCGGCCCGCACTGCGGCGGTGGCCGAGGCACGGTCTGCCTGCGGGGCGGTTCTGCGGTCCTGACGCCCCTCCCGCGCGGGTTGCTGCCAGAGTATGCGCGTATGCGTATACTGCCGTCATGATCCGGGCGAGTGTCGCGGGTGCCTCCGGCTACGCCGGCGGCGAAGTGCTGCGCCTGCTCGCTGCGCACCCGGGCATCGAGGTGGTGGCCGCCGCCGCGGGAGCCCGGGCGGGCGAGCCGATCGAGGCGGTCCACCCGAACCTCGGCAGCCTGGCCGGCCTCGTGCTGACCGACGCCGACCCTGCGGTCCTCGCCGACGCCGACATCACCTTCCTGGCCCTGCCGCACGGGGAGTCCGCGGCCCTGGTCGCCCGGCTGCCCGAGTCCCTGAGGGTGGTCGATCTCGGGGCCGACTTCCGGCTCGCGGACGCCGCGGCCTGGGCGCGGTACTACGGCGGTGCCCATGCCGGGCGATGGACGTACGGCCTGCCTGAGCTCCCGGGCCATCGCGCCGCAGTCGAGCGGGCCCGGCGGGTCGCCAACCCCGGCTGCTATGCCACCTCGGTAGCTCTCGCCCTGGCGCCGGTGCTGGCGGCGGGGCTGGCCGAGCCCGACGATGTCGTGGTCGTGGCGGCGTCCGGCACGTCCGGCGCGGGCCGCAAGGCGGCCGATGCGCTCCTGGCCAGTCAGGTCATGGGATCCATGTCCGCGTACAAGGCGGGCGGAGTCCACCAGCACACGCCCGAGATGGAGCAGGCGCTGGCGGAGGTGTCCGGTCACCCAGTGCGGCTGTCGTTCACGCCGTTGCTCGCCCCGATGCCCCGCGGCATCGTGGCGACGTGCACGGCCGTCGCCCGCGAGGGGGTCACCGTCGACGACGTGCGCGATGCGCTGATCGAGGCGTACCGCGGGGAGCCATTCGTGCAGGTGCTGCCCCCGGGACTGTGGCCGCAGTCCGCTTCCGTGGCCGGCAGCAACGCCGTTCACCTGCAGGCTGCCGTCGACGAGCATGCCGGCCGCGTGGTGGTGGTCAGTGCCCTCGACAACCTGGGCAAGGGGGCCGCCGGGCAGGCCGTGCAGAACGCCAACCTCATGCTGGGCCTCGAGGAGACCGCCGGCCTGTCCCGCGACGGGGTGGCGCCATGAGCGTCACGAGTGCCCTGGGCTTCCGCGCCGCCGGCGTGCGGGCCGGCATCAAGGCGTCCGGCAACCACGACGTCGCACTCGTCGTCAACGACGGCCCCTCGTTCGTCGCGGCTGGCGTGTTCACGTCGAACCGATTTCCCGCAGCACCGGTCCTGTGGTCCCGGCAGGTCCTCGCCGATGGGGAGGTCCGCGCCGTCGTGCTCAATTCCGGTGGAGCCAACGCGTGCACCGGGCCCGACGGGTTCGCGGACACCCATCGCACGGCTGAGCATGTGGCAGCCGTCCTGACCGGCCAGGGCTACGAGGTCGGGCCGGGCGAGGTCGCGGTCTGCTCGACCGGGCTCATCGGCGAGCGCCTGCCCATGATCCCGCTGCTCGACGGGATCGAGCGCGCTGCGGGTGCCCTGGACGCTGCCGGGGGCGCCGACGCAGCGCTGGCGATCATGACCACTGATTCCGTCCCGAAGACGGCGACCGTGGTCGCGGAGGGATTCACCGTCGGAGGAATGGCGAAGGGCGCGGGCATGCTCGCCCCCGGCCTCGCCACGATGCTGGTCGTGCTCACGACCGATGCCGTGATCGACTGGGCTCAGGCCAAGGCGGCGGTCGGCCAGGCGAGCACGGTGACGTTCGACAGGATCGACTCCGACGGGTGCATGAGCACCAACGACACCGTGCTGCTGCTGGCCAGCGGGGCGAGCGGCACCACGCCGCCCGACGATGCCTTCGCGAATGCCGTCACTGCGGTGTGCGCCGACCTGGCCCGGCAGTTGATCGGCGACGCCGAGGGCGCGTCCAAGGACATCGAGGTCGCGGTGGCGGGGGCAGCCTCGGTCGACGACGCCCTTGAAGTCGCCCGCGCGGTGACCCGGAGCAATCTGCTCAAGTGCGCCATCCATGGCGAGGACCCGAACTGGGGGCGGGTCCTGTCCGCCATCGGCACGACGCAGGCGACGTTCGATCCAGCCTGCGTCGACGTCGCGATCAACGGCGTCTGGGTGTGCCGCGGCGGCATGATCGGCGACGATCGTGGGCTGGTGAGCATGGCGGGCCGGGAGGTGCGGATCGACATCGACCTGCACGCGGGCGGCGAGGCCGCGTCGATCTGGACGAACGACCTGACCGCCGAGTACGTCCACGAGAACTCGGCGTACGCAACATGAGCGAATCCGCCCTCTCCAGCGCCGTCGCGCGGGCCGCCGTCCTTGCGGAGGCCCTGCCATGGCTCGAGCGCCTGCATGGATCGACCGTCGTGGTGAAGTACGGCGGCAACGCCATGACGAACGCGGCGCTGCAGGCCTCCTTTGCCGAGGACATCGTCTTCCTGCGACTGGCCGGCCTGCGCCCCGTCGTCGTCCACGGTGGGGGGCCGCAGATCAGCGCGATGCTGGACCGCCTGGGCGTGCACTCCGAGTTCGCCGGTGGCTACCGGGTCACGACACCGGAGGTCATGGACGTCGTGGGCATGGTGCTGGTCGGGCAGGTGCAGCGCGAACTCGTCGGCCTGATCAACGAGCACGGCCCCCTGGCCGTGGGGCTGTCGGGCGAGGATGCCTCGCTCTTCACGGCCGAGCGGCGCACCGCGACCGTCGACGGGCAGGCCGTGGACATCGGGCAGGTCGGTGACGTCGTCGACGTGCGCCCGGAGTTCGTCGTCCGCCTGCTCGACGACGGCTTCATCCCGGTCGTGTCCACGGTGGCGCGCGACGCCGACGGAGTCACGCACAACATCAACGCCGACACGGCCGCGGCGGCGCTCGCGATCGCACTGGGTGCCGCGAAGCTGGTCGTCCTGACTGACGTCGGGGGGCTCTTCGCGAACTGGCCCGATCCGACCTCGTTGATTCCTCAGATCGAGGCCGCTGCGCTGCGCGCCATGCTGGCGAGCCTGGAGAGCGGCATGATCCCCAAGATGGAGGCATGCCTGCGCGCCGTAGAGGGCGGGGTCCCGCGTGCCCACGTCATCGACGGCCGGATCGCGCACAGCGTGCTCCTTGAGGTCTTCACCAACACCGGGGTCGGCACGATGGTCCTGCCCGACTCGGCGCGGGATGCACCAGGCGGGGCCGGATCATGACCGACGCCGCCTGGGCAGGTCGATGGCAGCGCCGCCTCATGGCGAACTACGGGACCCCGCCGGTCCTGCTGGTGCGCGGCCAGGGCTCGCGGGTCTGGGATGACGAGGGTCGCGAGTACGTCGACCTGCTCGCCGGCATCGCCGTGAACTCGCTGGGCCACGCGGATCCGCGGCTCGTCGCCGCCGTCACGGCCCAGCTGTCCACCCTCGGGCACACGAGCAACCTTGCCGCGACCCTGCCCGCCATCGAGCTGGCCGAGCGGCTCGTCGCACTGGCCGGGTGGGACGACGGCCGCGCCTTCTTCTGCAACTCCGGCGCCGAGGCCAACGAAGCGGCGTTCAAGCTGGCCCGGCTCACCGGCCGCACGGGGATGGTCGTGGCCTCGGGGAGCTTCCATGGCCGCACCATGGGTGCCCTCGCCCTGACCGCCCAGCCGGCCAAGCAGGAACCGTTCCGGCCGCTGCCGGGCGAGGTGACGGTCGTCGAGTTCGGGGACGCCCAGGCCCTGCACGCGGCCGTGACGGACGCGACCGCAGCCGTCGTCCTCGAGCCCATCCAGGGCGAGTCCGGCGTGGTCGTCCCACCGGACGGGTACCTCGCCGCGGCCCGCGTCGCGGCCGATGCGGCCGGGGCACTGCTCATCCTCGACGAGGTCCAGACCGGGGTCGGGCGCACGGGTGCCTGGTTCGCGCATGCGAGTGAGGGGATCGTCCCCGACGTCATGACTCTGGCCAAGGGGCTGGGCGGCGGATTGCCCATCGGTGCCGTCCTTGCGCGGGGCCGGGCAGCCGCCCTCTTCCGTCCCGGGTCGCACGGATCGACCTTCGGCGGCAACCCGGTGTCGTGCGCGGCCGCCTTGGCGGTGCTCGATGCCCTCGAGCAGGACGGGCTGCTCGAGCGGGCGACGCGGCTGCATGCGGTCCTGGCCGGGGCACTCGTCGACCGTTCGTCCGGGCTAGTCGACCACGTGCGGGGCCGCGGCCTGCTGATCGCGGCCGTCCTGCGGGTGCCGGTGGCGGCCGCGCTCGAGGCAGCCGCGCGCGATCACGGGCTCATCGTCAACGCCGTCGCGCCCAACGCCATCCGGCTGGCGCCTGCCCTCACGATCAGTGACGTCGACATCGCCGATGCCATGGACCGGTGGGAGTCGGCCAGCGCCGAGGTGTCCGCCACGGCGCTTGACCCGCAGGCATCCCGATGAACGCCGCACCCAGTGGCACGCCGCGGACCATGACCGCGCGCAGGTCCCGCGTTGCCGCGATCATCGCGACCACGGCCGTGGGCTCCCAGGAGGAACTCGGCCATGCCCTCGCGGCGGAGGGCATCTCGGTCACCCAGGCGACGCTGTCCCGCGACCTCGACGCCATCGGCGCTGCCAAGGTCGTCGACCCGGACGGATCCGCGCGGTACGTGCTCGATGAGTCGACGTCATCCGACACGTCCATCCCCGCCAACGGCACCGACGCGACGGTGGCCCGGCTCACGTCGGAGCTGCTCGTCCGGGCGGAGGCCGCCGGCAACATCGCGGTGCTCCATACGCCGCCGGGGGCCGCGCAGTTCTTCGCCGGCCACATCGACCGGAGCACGTCGTTCGACGCGGTGGGATCGGTCGCCGGCGACGACACGATCCTGCTCGTCATGCGCACCCCGGACGAGGCGGCCGGCCTCTGCTCGGCACTACTGAAGATGGCGGAACAAAGGAGAGCACAGTGAAGGAGCGCGTCGTCCTCGCGTACAGCGGCGGACTGGACACCTCGGTCGCGATCGGCTGGATCAAGGAGGAGACCGGGGCGGAGGTCATCGCCGTTGCCGCCGACGTCGGTCAGGGCGGCGAGGACATGGACGTCATCCGAGAGCGTGCCCTCGCCTGCGGGGCGGTCGAGGCCGAAGTAGCCGACGCCAAGAACGAGTTCGCAGAGGAATACTGCCTACCGGCGCTGAAGGCCAACGCTCTCTACATGGACCGCTACCCGCTGGTCAGCGCCCTGTCGCGGCCGGTGATCGTCAAGCACCTCGCGGTCGCAGCGAAGAAGCACGGGGCGACGATCCTGGCGCACGGCTGCACAGGCAAGGGCAATGACCAGGTCCGCTTCGAGGTCGGGATCGCGAACCTCATCCCAGACATGAAGTGCATCGCGCCGGTGCGCGACTACGCGATGACACGCGACAAGGCCATCGAGTTCGCCGAGCGCAACAACCTGCCAATCGAGCAGAACAAGAAGAACCCGTACTCGATTGACGCGAACGTCTGGGGCCGGGCCATCGAGACCGGCTTCCTGGAGGACATCTGGAACGGGCCGATCGAGGACATCTACGCCTACACGGCGGACCCGTCCGTTGCTCGGGAGCCCGACGAGGTCGTCGTGGCCTTCCACGCCGGCGTCCCGGTGGGCATCGACGGGCGCCCCGTGACGATGCTCCAGGCCATCCAGGAGCTCAACCAGCGTGCGGGCGCCCAGGGTGTCGGCCGGCTCGACATGGTCGAGGACCGGCTCGTCGGCATCAAGAGCCGGGAGGTGTACGAGGCGCCCGGCGCGATCGCACTGCTCACCGCCCGCGAGGAACTCCAGAACGTCACCGTCGAGCGCGAGTTGGCGCGCTTCGGGCGCGGAGTCTCGCAGCGCTGGTCCGAGCTGGTCTACGACGGCCTGTGGTTCAGCCCGCTCAAGCGTGCCCTCGACGGCTTCGTCGACGAGCTGAACTCCAGCGTCACGGGCGAGGTGCGGATGACGCTGCACGGCGGTCGTGCAACAGTCACCGGCAGGCGCAGTGACGAGTCTCTGTACGACTTCAACCTGGCCACCTACGACACGGGCGACCAGTACGACCAGACCAAGGCGAAGGGCTTCATTGACATCTTCGGGATGTCGAGCGCGCTCGCTGCGCGTCGCGACCTCCAGCAGGGGCGGGAGGCGGGGGAGTAGTGGCAGAGGACCAGCCGACGCGGCTGTGGGGCGGCCGGTTCACCGGCGGTCCTTCCGACGCGATGGCCGCGCTCAGCATGTCGACGCACTTCGACTGGCGGCTGGCGCCGTACGACGTCATGCAGACCCGGGCCCATGCCCAGGTCCTCGCAGCGGCGGCCCTGCTCACGTCGACGGAGCTGGCCGATGTCGAGGCGGCACTGGACGCGGTGTCTGCCGAGCTGGCTGCCGGCACTCTCGTCCCGGACGCTGCCGACGAGGACGTGCATACGGCGATTGAGCGCACGCTCATCGACCGGCTGGGCGAGCTGGGCGGCAAGCTGCGTGCCGGCCGCAGCCGCAACGACCAGGTGGCCACCGATTTCCGGCTGTACCTGCGCGCCCAGGCCCGGCTGGTCGCGCGCGCCGTCACCGACCTGCAGCAGGCGCTGCTCGACCAGGCCCGCGCCAACATCGGCACCTTCTCGCCCGGCTTCACCCACCTCCAGCACGCCCAGCCGGTCTCCTTCGGGCATGAGCTGGCCAAGCACGTGCACGCGCTCGGCCGCGACGTCGAGAGGCTCGTGGACTGGGACTCGCGGGCGGCCCGGTCGCCGCTTGGCGCGGGCGCGCTGGCCGGCTCCAGCCTTGGCCTGGACCCCGAGGCGGTCGCTGCTGCCCTCGGCTTCGACTCGGCCCTGGCGAACTCCATCGACGCGACCAGCGACCGCGACTGGGTGGCTGAGTTCCTCTTCGTGGCGGCGATGATCGGCGTGCACCTGTCACGGATCGGCGAGGAGGTGATCCTCATGGCCTCGCGCGAGTTCGGGTGGGCGCGCCTCGACGACGCATGGTCCACCGGCTCGTCGATCATGCCGCAGAAGAAGAACCCCGACGTCGCAGAGCTGGCGCGGGGCAAGTCCGGACGCCTGATCGGCAACCTCACCGGCCTGCTCGCCACCTTGAAGGGACTGCCGTTCGGCTACAACCGCGACCTGCAGGAGGACAAGGAGCCCGTCTTCGACAGCGCGGAGCAACTGCTCCTCGTGCTGCCCGCGATGACCGGGCTGATCGCGACCCTGCAGTTCGACACGGAGCGCATGGCCGCCTCCGCCCCGGAGGGCTTCGCCCTCGCGACCGACATCGCCGAGTGGCTCGTCCGCGACGGGGCGCCCTTCCGGGAGGCGCATGAGATCGCGGGCGCCTGCGTGCGCCAAGCCGAGGCCGCGGGCAAGGAGCTGTGGGACCTCACCGACGCTGAGCTTGCCGCAGTGTCCCCGCGGCTGACCCCTGACGTCCGCGGGGTGCTGACGGTTCGGGGCGCGCTGGACTCCCGATCAGCATTCGGTGGCACGGCCCCGGCCCGGGTCGCCGAGCAGCTCGACGCGCTCGACTCGCTGCTGGCAGGACAGCGCCAGCGGTGGGGCTGAGCGCAGGGCATGCGGGGTGGCGCCCTCAGTGGCGGATGGCCGCAGCCGTGGGTGCGGGCGTGTGGTCACTCGTGGTCGTGTGGACGTCCCTGGCCCCGCTGGACCCGAATGCGACCCCGCTGCTGCCCCTCTCGGACAAGTGGCTGCACGCCCTCGCCTACGCCGTTCTCGGGTTCCTCGTGACCCTCGCCATGCGCACCCGCCGGCCGGTCCTCGTCCTGTGCAGCATCGTGGTACTCGGCCTCGCGCTGGAGGTGGTCCAGGGGCAGACCGGGTACCGCACCTACGACCTGATCGACCTGCTCGCCGACGCGGTCGGGGCGTTCGGGGGCATCCTGGCGGCAACCGGGCTGCTCGAGATCACCGAGCGACGCACCCGACCGTTGGAGGCTCGCAACTAGCCTGAGCCGGTGGATCCGCGCCGCAGCCTGTCCGGCCATGCTGCCGACGTGGCGCCACGCCTGCTCGGCGCCACCCTCGCGTCGCGGGTCGGCGGGGACCGGGTCGTGCTGCGGATCACGGAGGTTGAGGCCTACGGCGGGGTCGCCGAGGATCCGGGGTCGCATGCGTACCGCCGCATGACGCCGCGCAATGCCACCATGTTCGGGCGCGCCGGCCTCGCCTACGTGTACTTCACCTATGGAATGCACTGGTGCCTGTGCGTCGTCACGGGCCCGGCCGATGAGGCGAGTGCCGTCCTGGTCCGGGCGGGGGAGGTCGTCTCCGGCGTGGCGGCGGCCCGGGCCCGGCGGCAGTCGGCGACCTCCGACCGCGACCTCGCCCGCGGCCCCGCCCGGCTGACGTCGGCCCTGGGCGTCACCGGGGCGCAGGACGGCATTGACCTGACCCGCCCGCGAGCCGAGCTGCGGCTGGCCCTGCCGACGGATCCGGCCCGCGACTATGCGGTGAGCGCCCGGACCGGGGTGTCCGGCGCGGGGGCGAGCACGCCCTGGCGGTTCTACCTCCGTGGCGAGCCCACTGTCAGTCCCTATCGCCCCGCGGTGCGGTAGCACTCCTGGTCAGTCCCTGTGGCGACAAGGCAGCCTTCGAGCGACCACGTCGGCGTGCAACGTTCCTCCTCTTGCGGAACAGTGGCAGGAGCGGCCGTAGGGGCTGCGGAGTCAGTCGTGGAATGGACGCCGATCATGCCGATGCGAGGGCTGTGGGAGAGCGTGATGACAGCCGTACTGATCGCGGGCAGTGCGGCGATGGCTGGCGCGGGTCCGGCAGCTGCGGCGAGCGGCACGACGCTTGACTGCGCAGTGAGCTCCACCGTGTCGTGGGCTGTCTCGCCCGGTGGAAGCGTCGGGTTCGAGGTGGCCGCCACGTGCGATGCACTCAACATCTACGTCCCCGGGACCATGGGGACCGTGACGTCGAGCGTGCCCGGGGCCTACTTCCCGAATCCCCAGGGCAGTGTGGGGATCACTCCGTTGCCACCGAACCCGTGGACGTATGTGGCGCCCGTGGACGCCATGTGCTCCAACTCGGAGTTCAGCGTGCAGAACTCCGCGGCCGGGACGTCGGTCACGGTCGTGGTCTCCAACTGCCCGGGCGCGACGGACTCCTCCACCGGGTCGGCCAGCCAGAGCACGCCGGCCATGTGGGACCTTGCCTACCAGCGGTCTGGGCCGAATGCTCCGTGCCTGCCGAACTTCGTCCCGAGTTGGGCCCAGTGGCCGAACGGTGGCACAGGGGGGTTCACCTGCAAACGCACCATCCCTGCCACCGGGCCGACATCGTGGAAGCCGGGCATCACCCGGCCCGTGCGCTAGTCGCTCCTCACGACACCATGGCCCCGCGGCCTAGGGTGGCGTCATGACCGTGCGCAGCGAGGGCTTCGTCGACGAGCGGTCCATGCTGCAGGGGCATCTGGACGCGAACCGGGCGGACATCGTTCGCAAGGCGTCGGGGATCCCCTGGGACCTCGCGACCCGACGGCTGGGGCCGACACCGACGAGCATCGCCGGCATCGTCCAGCACCTCGTGGACGTGGAGCGGTGGTGGTTCCGGCACTACCTGCTGGGCGAGGACGGCGTGGCCCTGCACTCGACGGATGACGACCCCGATGGCGACTTCGACCTCGCCGACGACGTAACGATGCAGTCCCTGCTGGCCGACTACGACGTGGCCTGCGAGGAGAGTCGCGCGATTGCCGCCCGGCACGAGCTCACCGACGAGTGCGTGCGTGCTCGGCGCGACGGCACGCACCCGACCCTGCGGTGGGTCTACGTCCACATGATCGAGGAGCTGTCCAGGCACCTGGGCCACCTCGACATCTACCGCGAGCTGCTGGACGGCCAGACCGACCGCGACTGACCGCCCCGGGGTGCCGTGCGGGAGGATGTCGACGTGTCCGGCATCATCGACGAGCTGTCCTGGCGAGGGCTGATCGCCCAGAGCACCGATATCGACGCGCTCCGCGCGGCGTCGTCCGCGGGATCCCTCACCCTGTATTGCGGCTTCGATCCGACGGCGCCGAGCCTCCACCTAGGCAACCTCGTGCAGATCCTCACTGTCCGCCGGTTCCAGCAGCACGGCCACCGCCCGCTCGCCCTCGTGGGCGGGGCGACCGGCCTCATCGGCGATCCCCGCATGACCGGGGAGCGCACCCTGAACCCCGTTGACGTCGTCGAGGGCTGGGTGGGCCGGTTCCGCGAGCAACTGGACAGGTACTACGACTTCTCCGGGCCGAACGCCGCGATCGCTGTCAACAACCTCGACTGGACGGCCGAGTTGTCCGTGCTGGACTTCCTGCGCGATGTGGGCAAGCACTTCAGCGTCAACCGGATGCTCGACCGCGAGGCCGTGGCCGCCCGCCTGGCCGCCGGTGGCATCTCCTTCACCGAGTTCAGCTACCAGTTGCTGCAGGGCTATGACTACGTCCAACTGCACCGGAGGTACGGGTGCACCTTGCAGACCGGTGGGACCGACCAGTGGGGCAACATCACCGCCGGTGTCGACCTCATCCGGCGGATGGACGGTGCTTCCGTCCACGCGATGACGGTGCCGCTGCTTACCAAATCCGATGGCAGCAAGTACGGCAAGACCGAAACCGGCACCGTGTGGCTGGACCCGGCTCTGACCAGCCCCTATGCCTTCTTCCAGTTCCTGCTGAACACCGACGACCAGGACGTCGCCACGATGCTGCGGACGTTCAGCTTCACGTCACGGGACGAGCTCGAGACGGTCATCGCGTCGTCGGCGGAACGCCCGCACGAGCGGGCCGCCCAGCGGGCCCTCGCCCGCGAGCTGACCTCCCTGGTGCACGGTGAGGCGGAGAGCGACGCGGTAGAGGCCGCCGGGCTGGCCCTGTTCGGGCAGGGCGACCTCGGCGACCTGCCGCCCGGGACCCTGACGGCGGCACTCACGGAGGCGCCACACGCCGTGGTGCCCGCGGCCGAGGTCGTCGGCGGGCAGCTCCCGGCCTTCGACGACCTCCTCGTGCGCACAGGGCTGGTCGCCAGCCTGTCGGCCGCCCGGCGGACCGTGGGGGAGGGCGGCGCATACGCCAACAACGCCCGGATCCTCGATGCTGCCGCGCGGCCCGCGCTCAGTGACCTACATCACGGGGAGTGGCTGGTCCTCCGGCGCGGCAAGAAGGCCTACGCCGGCGTCCGCCTCGAGCGCCCCTAGCCACCCTAGCCACCCCTCGCGAGTGGGCAGTTGTCGTTGCGGCGCAAGCGTCTTCTGCCCCAACAACTGCCCACTCGCCAAGGTGCGGCGTGGGTGTCGTGGTCGTGAATGGGCGGGCCACGGCGCCTCTGGCGGGGATTTGACCCTCGCGAGTGGCCCGGCGTATAGTTGCGAGGCCGCAAGGGAGTAACGGACACCAAGCCGCACACCGAACGCGAGGTCACCTCGCAGGTTGTGCGCCAAGCTAGGCCGGTCCTGCGGAACTTATGAGGTCCTCCTCAGGGGCATGACTCGCCGCTCGGCGGCGCAGATTTGACTCCCTCAGGCGAACTCCGTAAGTTGGGAACGTTGCCCCAAAACGAGGTCACAAGCCTCGCAGAGGTGCGCGCCCGCTCCTTGAGAACTCAACAGCGTGTCACATGTCAATGCCAATACCCCGTTCTGGGGCTTGGCCTGGCGGCAATCGTCGACAGGTCATCTCTCAGACGGATTCCTTTGGTAGAAATATGAGCACACAGCTCATTCTCTGCCAGTACCAAACAATTCATTTATGGAGAGTTTGATCCTGGCTCAGGACGAACGCTGGCGGCGTGCTTAACACATGCAAGTCGAGCGAGAAAGCACCTTCGGGTGTGAGTACAGCGGCGAACGGGTGAGTAACACGTGGGCAACCTGCCCCAGACTTCGGGATAACGCTTCGAAAGAGGTGCTAATACCGGATACGAGCTCTGCAGGCATCTGCGGGGCTGGAAAGTTTTTCGGTCTGGGATGGGCCCGCGGCCTATCAGCTTGTTGGTGAGGTAACGGCTCACCAAGGCGACGACGGGTAGCCGGCCTGAGAGGGCGACCGGCCACACTGGGACTGAGACACGGCCCAGACTCCTACGGGAGGCAGCAGTGGGGAATATTGCGCAATGGGCGAAAGCCTGACGCAGCAACGCCGCGTGAGGGATGACGGCCTTCGGGTTGTAAACCTCTTTCAGCAGGGAAGAAGCGAAAGTGACGGTACCTGCAGAAGAAGCACCGGCTAACTACGTGCCAGCAGCCGCGGTAATACGTAGGGTGCAAGCGTTGTCCGGATTTATTGGGCGTAAAGAGCTCGTAGGCGGTTTGTTACGTCGGATGTGAAATCCTGGAGCTTAACTCCGGGCCTGCATTCGATACGGGCAGACTCGAGTGTTGTAGGGGAGACTGGAACTCCTGGTGTAGCGGTGAAATGCGCAGATATCAGGAAGAACACCGGTGGCGAAGGCGGGTCTCTGGGCAACTACTGACGCTGAGGAGCGAAAGCGTGGGGAGCAAACAGGATTAGATACCCTGGTAGTCCACGCCGTAAACGGTGGGCGCTAGGTGTGGGGAACATTCCACGTTCTCCGTGCCGCAGCTAACGCATTAAGCGCCCCGCCTGGGGAGTACGGCCGCAAGGCTAAAACTCAAAGGAATTGACGGGGGCCCGCACAAGCGGCGGAGCATGCGGATTAATTCGATGCAACGCGAAGAACCTTACCTGGGTTTGACATATAGAGAAAACTGTCAGAGATGGCAGGTCCGTAAGGGTTCTATACAGGTGGTGCATGGCTGTCGTCAGCTCGTGTCGTGAGATGTTGGGTTAAGTCCCGCAACGAGCGCAACCCTCGTTCTATGTTGCCAGCGGGTTATGCCGGGAACTCATAGAAGACTGCCGGGGTCAACTCGGAGGAAGGTGGGGATGACGTCAAGTCAGCATGGCCCTTACGTCCTGGGCTACACCCACGCTACAATGGCCGGT
>JAUXRN010000071.1 GCA_030681835.1 Actinomycetota bacterium | reverse complement strand
GGACCCGTCGCGCAGCGTGGCACGCGGGACCTTGCGGTCGTCGACCAGCATCCCGTTGGTGGAGCCGAGGTCCTTGGCCTCCACCATCAGGTCGTCTCCGTAGCCGGTCACCACGAACTCGACGTGGCGCCGGCTCACTCCCGGGTCGTTGATGCGTACGTCGGCCTCCGTGCCGCGGCCGATCACCAGGCCGGGCGACTGGAGGGGGTGCTGGGTGCCGTTGACCTCGAGCACCGCACGGGCCCGTCGTACCTGGGTGTAGCTGGTGTTGCCGGTGACCTTGGCCTGCGCCTCGCTGCGGATCCGGAAGCGGCCGGTGGTGAGGTCGTCGGCGGTCTCGAAGGACAGCGCCACGGGGCCGGGGAAGACGTAGCTCTGCGCGTCGGCGTGCTTCTGGAGCTGGTCGACGAGCTCCTTGGCCATCGCGGTGTCGTACGGCGCGAGGCGTTCGAGGTCGCTCTGCGAGAGCTCGACGTGGAAGTCGTTGGGGACGATCCGGCGGTCCCGGGAGAGGATCTGGGCGTTGTTGTCGCACTCGCGCTGGAGCGCGGCGGCGATCTCCACCGGCTGCACGGCGCTGCGGAAGGCCCGGGCGAAGGCGCCCGAGATCATCTGCTCCAGCTTGTGCTCGAAGTCTTGAAGCCCACCCATCGGCCCGCCTCCTTTCAGTCCTTGCGCACGCAAGAGCGCGACCCCCCGGTTGGTCGGGTCCGATCGTATAGGTGCTGCCCCCTTTGACCCTCCCCCACACCGGGAGTCCCGTTTTGGGATGCTCGTCACGCGTGCGTTAGCCTTGGCCCGCTTCTCGCGCGAGTGGCGGAATAGGCAGACGCGCACGGTTCAGGTCCGTGTGTCCGAAAGGACGTGGGGGTTCAACTCCCCCCTCGCGCACAACAGCCCCAGGTCTTCTGACCTGGGGCTTTGTCGTCCTTGCCGGCCTCACGACGAGGTCGTGGGACCAGGTCAGCGGGCCGGTGCCGCTTTCGCCACCTGCCGAACGCGGTAGGTG
>JAUXRN010000060.1 GCA_030681835.1 Actinomycetota bacterium | reverse complement strand
TTCAACCTGTACAACCGACGCTGGCCGATCCTCACCAACCTGCCGTCGCTCCCTCCGGCGAAGTTCGTCGAGGGCGGCAACGCTCACGAGTCGATGGTCGGCGCGGGGACAATCATCTCCGGAGCGCATGTGCGGACGTCGGTCATCGCGACGAGCGTCTACGTCGATGCCGGGGCCTATGTCGAGGGCAGCGTCCTCATGCCTGGCGTCAGGATCGGCAGGAATGCGGTGGTGCGGCGGGCGATCCTCGACAAGAACGTCGTCGTTCCGGACGGTGCGCAGATCGGCGTCGACCTCGAGCGTGACCGTGATCGCTACACGGTCAGCAGTGCCGGGATCGTCTGCCTGGGGAAGGCCGTCACGGCAGAGATGTGACGGACGCCGACGGCGGCGATTCCAGGTCGAGCATGATCCCGAAGTTCTCCAACCGGGTGGTGATGGCCGCGGTCGCCGAGTGTCCTGGTGCGTTCGCGGTGAGCTCGCGGTCGATCCGGACCAGCCGGTGATTGGGGTCCACCCATCCGGTCACGTCCACGGAACCCGCAAGCCCGGGCCAGGCGAGGATCTGGGCGGTCCGCAGCACGGACATCCCCGAGCACCCCACCGACTCCGCCGTCAGCGGGAGCCGCACCCGGTAGCGACGCAGTCCGTCGGCAGGGTCGAGGACGATCGTCTCGGGTGCCTCGGCCAGGCCGCGTAACGGGTCGACCAGGCACGAGGTGTCCGTGAGCCGGCCCGGCTGGCGCGCCCAGCCCGCGCCAGTGCTGGCGAAGACGGCGCGTTCGTTGACGAGCTCGATGACCAGGCCGTCGGCAGTGGACCAGGCCACCGACCCCAGCCCCTCGTCCAGGCCGAGGTACCCCTCGCCGTTGATCGCGTGCTCTCGACCGTCGATGACCGTGAGCCCCGCGATCGACGCCTCCGCGGAAGCCCACGACCTGGTCATGATGATGGCCGAGGAGAAGGGATCGGCGGCCGGGGTCGGGTGGATGACGGGCACGGCGGTCCCGCCCGCGGCTACGGAGCCGCATGCCCCGGTAGCCCACGCCACGGCGGCCAGCAGGCCGGCGAGGGCTGCCCGCGTCGCCCGCACGAGCGGCTCACTCCCCGCTGGCGGTGTGCCGTTCGACCGCGACCGCGACCATCGAGCCGTCCTCGGCGCGCGTGCGATGGACGACGATGAAGCCGCCGGGCGGCAGCTTGGGGTCCCACGCCCGGGCCCACCGCGCATTGTCAGGGTCGACCGAGAGCTCGTCCTGCAGCGCCTCGAGGATCGTGGGCAGCACGGGTCGGTGGGTGCTGATGACGAGGGGAGCGTCGACGCGCGCGAGCTGTCGGACCCGTCTGACGGTTGCGGACGGCTTGGCCTCGTGCCGTTCCTCGTTGAGGTCCGGCTCCGCCTCGACGGAGGCATCGATCGACTTCGCGAACCTGCGAACGGTCTCGATGCAGCGACGAGCCGACGAGCTGTGCACCTCGGTGATGCCGAACGCGTCGAGCAGGGGGACCAGCCCCTTGCTCTGGCTGCGGCCGCGGCCCGTGAGGGGGCGGTCCTCGTCGGCCTTGCCCTTGAACGCGGATCGCTTGAGTGCCTGCGTGTGGCGAAGGACGATGAGTGGAGTCGTGAGCGGCAGGCCGGCCCCCAGGGCCACGAGACTCGCGTCGTTGGCGTAGGTGAGCAGGGCTGGTGCCTCCTCGGGACCGACCCACCGGATCTCGTCCACCTCGTCGTCAGGGGCGAACCCCTCGTCGCTCTTGACGGTCGCGGCCCAGTAGGTGACCACCTTGGGCTGGCTCAGGACGCTGTAGGACTGGCTCGGCAGCGGCGGGCCGAGGACCGGGGTGAACCCCGTCTCCTCGTCGCACTCGCGCACGGCCGCCGCCACCACGTGCTCGCCGGGGTCGAGCTTGCCCTTCGGGAGTGACCAGTCCGCCCGACCCGGGCGATGGACCAGCAGGACCTCGCGGCCATGCTCGCCGTCACGCAGGAGGACGACTCCTGCCGCCCGGATCGCCGCCTGACTGGACATGCCTCACGCCACCCCGGCTTTGCGCGCCGACTTGCGCACCCGCGGCCACAGCTCGGCGAAGCGCATCCGGTCGAGGATCTCCTCCTCCGCCTCGAATTCGTGCAGCAGCCCGAGCGACATGCCGGTGAGGCCGTCGGTCGTCTCGTGCGAGGCGAGCTCGCGGATGATGGTCTGGGCGACGTGGGCATCCTGGTGGTCGCCGAGCAGCTCGGTGACGTCGGCCAGCCCATCGGCGAGCGCTTCCATGCGGCGGCCGAAGATGCCGGCCACGGCGTCGGCTGCGTAGCGGGCGCGCTTGGCCTTGATCCGCGCCAGGTGCCACGGCGTGCTCTCGCCGTCGAGCTCCAGGCCGGCGATGGCCTTGTCGAGGCGTCGCCACGTGCGCGCCACCAGGGGCAGCAGGGCTTCGTCGCACGGGGTGTAGGCCGCGTCGAGGACGGGTGGGTCGATCGCGGCCGACATGAGGTCGTCCACGAGTTGCTGGTGCCGGTCGCTGCGTAGGGCCGCAAGGGCGCTGGAACGCGCCGCGGCCAGCCGCCGCGCCAGCACCGGGTCGATGACCCGGCGGGCACGGTCGGTGTCGGCGGGATCGTCGAGTGCGCCGGCGTGCCGGTCGAGCCGGTCGATCATCACCTCGGTGTCGCGGATGGCCCCGAGCTCGCTGGCGATCCACTTGAGCTCGTCGCTCAACGGCTCGGAGGCGGTGGGATCGAGGAGGGGGGCGAAGGTGGCGAACGAGCTGCGCAGTCGTCGCGCGGACACCCGCATCTGGTGGACCGAGTCCGGCAGGTCGCGCCGGACCGCGACGTCGGCCAGCAGCAGGTGGCGCACATGCTGGGACAGCACCGCCCGGATGGCGTCGACGGCGAGGTCGCCCGCCCGCGGCAGCGGCAGGGCCGGTACGTCGGGCGGCTCGGCGGTGCGCGGGCCGAGCGCGCTGGCCGCCTTGCTCACCGAACTCGGCTCGGCACCCGCGGAAGCCAGGAGGCGCACGGCTGCGTCGAGCACGGCCATGGCGTCAGGGTCGTCGGCATCGACGGCCTCGATCTCCAGCTCGCGGAACACGCTGATCGTGCGTCCCTGGTGGAGTGCCGACACGACGTCGTCGACGAGTTCGGCCAACGGCCGGTCGTCGGCCCCGTGCAGCATCCGCGGGGTGCGCTCGGTGACGAGGCTGACCACGGGCACGAGTGGCTGCTCGCGCAGCAGCGGCGCGATCACCTCGATGAAGGCGGCGGGCACCGAGCCCACCTCGCCTTCGGCCAAGGGCAGGTGCATCTCGTCGCGGCTGGATCCGTCGGACCCGGCGACGGGGAGCTTCATGTGCCAGCCCTCGTCGGCGCCGCCCTGGCGTCGGCGCAGGGTGATGCCCCAGCGGAAGAGGGTGAGCCGATCGGTGTCGTGGTAGACGGCGTGCATCGTGAACGGCTCACCGGCGTCGATCCGCGATACCTCGTCGAGCACGTGCAGGTCCGGCATCTCGAACAGGCCATGGACCCTGAGCTTGCGCTCGACCTCGCGGTGGGAGGTCGGCCGGGCATCGGTCACGGGGCGAATTCCCCCCTGCGCTTGATGTCGATGAGCGTCTCCTGGTACTCGCGGAGGCGGTTGCCGTCGGCATCGAGGATGCGGCGGACCCAGGCGCCGTCGGGCAGCAGGTCCCATGCAGCAGTGCGCTCGTCGAAGGCGAAATCGAAGAGCGACTCGATGCCGGCGACCTCCTCGTGGTCGATGAGCCGGATGAGGGTCTCCACGCGGCGATCGAGGTTGCGGTGCATGAGGTCGGCCGACCCGATCCACACCTCCTGGTTGCCGCCGTTCTCGAAGCAGTAGGCGCGGGAGTGCTCGAGGAACCGGCCGAGGATGCTGATCACCCTGATCGTCTCGCTGAGGCCGGGCACGCCCGGCCGCACGGCGCAGATGCCGCGGACCCAGATGTCGACGGCGACGCCAGCCCGGGAGGCGCGGTAGAGGGCGTCGATGATCCCCTCGTCGACGATGGAGTTGCACTTGAACCGGACCCCGCTGGGCAGGCCCTGAAGGTGGTTGTCGATCTCGCGCTCGATCCGCTCGACCAGGCCCGTGCGGACCGAGTGCG
This sequence comes from Actinomycetota bacterium, assembly GCA_030681835.1. Taxonomy (GTDB): domain Bacteria; phylum Actinomycetota; class Actinomycetes; order S36-B12; family S36-B12; genus UBA10649. The sequence goes on along the minus strand of JAUXRN010000060.1, from coordinate 21,739 downwards.
GGGCAACGAGGAAGCGCTCGTACTCGGTGTTCATCGAGTAGCCGGACAGCACGTTGAAGAGGTTGGAGACGTCCTCGCCGACCACGGGGTCGCACGTGAGCAGGCCGAAGTCCTCGTAGAGGCGGGCGGTCTTGGGGTGGTAGTTGCCGGTGCCCGTATGGCAGTACCGGCGCAGCTGGTCGCCGTCGTCCCGGACCACCATGGAGAGCTTGCTGTGGGTCTTCAGGCCGACGACGCCGTACACGACGTGGACGCCCGCCTCCTCGAGCTTGCGGCCCCACTCGATGTTGTTCTGCTCGTCGAAGCGGGCCTTGATCTCCACGAGGGCGAGGACCTGCTTGCCCGCCTGCGCCGCATCGATGAGTGCGTCGACGATGGGGGAGTCCCCGGAGGTGCGGTAGAGGGTCTGCTTGATGGCCAGAACGTGAGGATCGCGGGCGGCCTGCTCGAGGAAGAGCTGCACGCTCGTGGAGAAGGAGTCGTACGGGTGGTGCAGCAGCACGTCGCGCTCGCGCATGACCGCGAGGACGTCAGGAGCTGTCGCGGTCTCGACCTCGCTCAGCTGGCGGGACGTCTTGGGGACGAACTTGCGTTCCTTCAGGTCATCGCGATCCAGGCCGACCAGCGTCCACAGGCCGGTGAGGTCCAGCGGCCCCGGAAGCCGGAACACCTCGAGCTCGTTGACTCCCAGCTCGCTGATGAGCAGCTCAAGGACATGCGGGTCGATCGACTCCTCCACCTCCAGGCGGACCGGCGGGCCGAAGCGCCGGCGCATGAGCTCGCGCTCGAGTGCCTGCAGGAGGTTCTCGGCGTCGTCCTCCTCGACCTCGACGTCCTCGTTGCGGGTCACCCGGAAGGTGTGTGTCTGGACGATCTCCATCCCGGGGAAGAGCGTGTGCAGGTGAGCGGCGATGACGTCCTCGAGCGGCACGAAGCGAAGTTCGGCCACCGCCACGAACCGGGGGAGCAGGGGAGGCACCTTGACGCGGGCGAAGAGCTCGTTGCCCGTCACCGGGTTGCGGACCACGACGGCGAGGTTCAGCGAGAGCCCGCTGATGTAGGGGAAGGGGTGCGACGGGTCCACGGCCAGCGGGGTCAGGACCGGGAAGACCTTGTCGTCGAAGAAGAGCTCGGTCTCCGCCTTCTCCTGGGGGGTCAGCTGGTCCCACCGCAGGAGCTGGATGTCGTGGGCGACCAGCGCCGGCTGGATGTCGTGGTTGAACAGGTCGGCCTGCTGGCGCTGCAGCTCATACGCGTGGGTCCAGATCCGCTCCAGCACCTCCCGGGCGGTGTACCCGGAGGCGGCCCGCACCGCGATGCCGGTGGCTATGCGGCGCTTCAGGCCGGCCACCCGGACCATGAAGAACTCGTCGAGGTTGCTGGCGAAGATGGCCAGGAACTTCGCTCGCTCCAGGGGAGGGAGGTCGATGTCGCCGGCTAGCTCGAGGACCCGGCGGTTGAAGGCCAGCCAGGACAGCTCGCGGTCGAGGAAGCGGTCGGCCGGCAACGGCTCGTCCACGCCCGGGCGCTGAACGAGGGGACTGGTCACGGATGCATGTTCCCACAAGCGGCTGGCCACGTCGCCGCGGTCCCGAGGGACCGGGGCCTAGGGGGTCCGGCGGAAGAGGGCGTCGGTGTCCCAGCGGGCGAAGCCGAGGGATTCGTACAGTGAGATGGCTGCAGTATTGGTCGCGTCGACGTAGAGCATGGCCTGGCTCAGCGACAGCGAGCGGAGGTGGTGCAGGCCGGCCAGGGTCAATGACCGGCCCAGGCCCGTGCCGCGCTCGGCCGGGTCGACACCCACGACGTACACCTCCCCGATGGCCTCGTGGTGGTGCTGGCCGCCCGACGGGGTTGCCCCATGGACCTTCGTCCAGTGGAAGCCGACCATGCGATCCCCGGACCACGCCACGAGGAACCCCTCGGCGTCGAACCATGGCTCCCGAAGCCGGCGATCGAGGTCGACCGTGGTCCAGCCGCCCTGGTCCGGGAGCTGGGCGAAGGCGCGGGCATTGAGGTCCAGCCACGCGGCATCGTCGATGCCGACGCGGAAGGGCCGGACGATGACGCCTTCGGGGAACCTCGGGCGCGGCAGCGGGGCGAACAGGGACCGCCGCATCTGCCACAGCACCCGGGCATGCCGGAAGCCCATGCTCGTGGCGAGCTCGGCGGCCCCGGCCTGCTCCCCGTGCGCCCACAGCCGCAGGCGTCCGTCCGGCGAGTGGCGGACGAGTTCGTCGATGAGCCGCCGCCCCAGCCCGACCCGACGGGCGGACGGGTCGACCGCGAGCTCGGCGCTCGGCCCGTCGACCGGGTCGGTCACGTCGAGGTGGGCGTAGCCGACGACCATGCCCGCGGGGTCCGTTGCGACGATGTGCTGTCCCTGGTCGTCGCCGCCCTCGCGCAGGTGCAGCCAGACGTGCTCGGAGATCGGGCGCATGCCGTCGTGCTCGGTGACCCGGTCGAGAAGGTGGCCTACCGCCGTGATCTGGCCCGCCGTGAGCCGGGGGCGCACGTCGACGACGTGCCGAGCGGACCCGCGACCGGGCTGCTGCGCCGGCATGGCTCAGGCCTGGAGCGTGATTGCGTCGTCGAGCGCAAGGCCGGCGCTGGCGCCGGAGCCGTCGGGGACGAAGCGGTAGCCAACGTTGCGCACCGTGCCAATGAGTGCCTCGAACTCCAGGCCGAGCTTGGCGCGCAGGCGACGGACGTGGACGTCGACGGTGCGGGTGCCGCCGAAGTAGTCGTAGCCCCACACCTCCTGGAGCAGCACGGCGCGGGTGAAGACCCGACCGGGGTGCTGCGCGAGGAACTTCAGCAGCTCGAACTCCTTGAAGGTCAGGTCGAGGGTGCGCCCCCGGAGCCGGGCGGTGTAGGTCGCCTCGTCGATGTGCAGCTCGCCGCTGCGGATCTCCTCGGGCGCCTCCGTCGGACCGCCGGTGGTTTCGGCAGCCCGCGAGACGGCCAGCCGCAGGCGGGCCTCGACCTCGGCCGGGGAGGAGGTGTCGATGAGGACGTCGTCCATGCCCCAGTCCCACTGGATCGCGGCCAGTCCGCCCTCGGTGGCGACAAGCAGCAGCGGGACGCCGACGCCAGTCTGGCGAAGCAGGCGGGTCAGTCCCCGAACGGCTGGCAGGTCGCGCCGGCCATCGACCAGCAAGGCGTCGCATGAGGGCGCGTTGAGCAGCGCGGTGGGCTCGGCCGGCATCGTGCGCACGTGATGCGCGAGGAGCCCTAGGGCCGGCAGCACCTCGGCGGAGGACTCCATGGCGCGGGTGAGGAGAATGAGTCGCACGTGGGCACCTCCTCGGACTGATGCTCCCGCATGGCGGGACGGTCGATGGCAGAAGGCTACGGCACCGAGCACAGGAGGCGGCATGGCGGACCAAGCGAGGATGCTGGTGACGGCCGACGGCGTCGATATCAGCGCCATGCACCGCCCCGGGGACCTGGCCGACCTCTGCTTTGTCGTCGTGCACGGCTTCACCGGCAACTGGCGCGAGGAACGGGTGCAGAAGGTCGTGGCGCGGCTGGTGCGGTTTGGCTCGGTGATCGCCATCGACATGCGGGGCCACGGCCGCTCCGGGGGTGCATCGACTGTCGGCAAGCGGGAGGTCCTCGACGTCGCGGCCGCGGTCGAATGGGCCCGTGACCTCGGCTACCCGCGAGTGGTGACGGTCGGCTTCTCGCTCGGTGGCGCCGTCGTCCTGCGCGAGGCCGGGCTCTCGGCTGCGGGGGAACTCCCCGATGGCCGCGTCGACGGCGTGGTCAGTGTGAGCGCACCTGCCTTCTGGTACTACCGCGGGACCCGGGTCATGCGGTTCGTGCACCACCTGGTCGGCAGCCGATCCGGCCGACTGGCGATGCGGGTGTCCGGCACCCGGGTGAGCGGGGAGGGCTGGCCCGACCCGCAGCCCACTCCGCCCTACGAGGCAGCCTCCATGCTGGGCGGGATCCCGCTCCTGGTCGTGCATGGCGACGTCGACCGCTACTTCCCGATCGAGCACCCGCAGGCCATCCACGATTCGGCCCGGAGATCCGGGGTGTGTACGGACCTTCTGCTTGTCCCCGGCTTCGGCCACGCCGAATCGGCAGTCTCCACGGAGATCCTCGATCGCATTGGCTCGTGGGAGCGCGCGACGGCGCCGGGAATGGTGACGGACGTCGACGGGTTGGTGCGGGACATGACGGAGGACGGGGAATGACCGGGCTATGGGTCGTCGCCGGCGTGCTCATCGCGGCGACGGTCTTCGGCCTCTGGAATGCCCGCACGTCGGGGCGGATCAAGTCGGCCTCGCCAGCCCCGTCGACCGTTCCCGGCATCGTGCCGGCCGCGCCCGGGGATCCCGAGGTCGACATCGTGGCCGACCTGCCTGACGCCCGCTCGGCCGCCCTCGTCGAGGCGCTTGACGGACGACTCGGCGCGCGCGCAACCGTGGTGCAGTTCTCGACGGCCTTCTGCCAGCCGTGCCGGGCGACTCGGCGGATCCTGGAGGAGGTCACGGCGATGGTGCCGGGGGTGACGCACGTGGAGATCGACGCCGAGGACAACCTCGACCTCGTCCGGGCGCTGGATATCCGGCGGACGCCCACGGTGATGTTCCTCGATGCCGGCGGGGTCCTGCGCAAGCATGCCAGCGGGCTGCCCCGCAAGGCCGATGTCATCGCCGCCATCGGCGAGATCGTCCCTGGGGAATCCACGGACTTCGCCATCTGATTGCTGCGAATCCCTTGCAGCAACGAGGCCCGCGCCTTTGCGGTACCCACGATCGACGGGGTGACGATCACCGCCTACCGTCGTGTTCCCGAACCGTCACTCTCATCCAGGAGACCGTCATGACCGCGACGAAGCCGCCCGCCCTCGTAGGGGACTGCACGCGCGTCGAGGTCGACCCCCGCGGCCCCAGGTTCGGCGGCGCGGTCACGACCGTGGTCCTCGCGCTCGCCCTCGTCCTCATCGGGACCCCGGCCGGCACTGTCCTGATCGCCTGGCAGACCCTGGTGTTCGCCCTCGGGGCGATCGTGGGCTTGCACGCGCAGCCGTACGGGATCTTCTTCCGGCGGGTGGTCCGGCCGCGGCTGTCGCCTCCCGCCGAGCTCGAGGACGCCGCGCCCCCGCGCTTCGCCCAGGCCGTCGGCCTGGTCTTCCTGGTCGTCGCACTCGTTGCCTCGCTGGCCGGCGTCACGGTCGTGGCGACGGTCGCAGTGGCGTTCGCCCTCGCTGCGGCGTTCCTCAACGCGGCGTTCGGGTTCTGCCTCGGCTGCGAGATGTACCTGCTCGGCCGCCGCCTCGCCTCACGCTGATCGCGCTCGGCCGGTCCGGGCGGGTACTCACGCCGCCATTGGATAGGCTGCCGGCATGGTCGAGGTCGCCTATACCGGGATGCTGATCGTCGCGACCGCAGCGGCGGGCTGGTTCTCCTTCTACGTGGTCTACAAGCTGTTCAAGGGCCAGGAGTAAGTGCTCGCGGGGTCGGGTGTTGCGCTTCCCGAGCCCCTGCGCCCCTGGGCGTGGCTGCTCGGGCGCTGGGTCGGGGTGGGCACGGGCCAGTACCCGACCATCGATGACTTCCGCTTCGGCCAGGAGGTCGCCTTCAGCACCGACGGCCGTCCCTTCCTTGCCTACTCGTCGCGCAGCTGGCTGCTCGATGACGACGGCGCCCGGGTCCGGCCGCTGGCCACCGAGGCGGGCTTCTGGCGGCCGCAGGACGACAACCGCATCGAGGTCACGTTGTCGCACCCGACCGGCTACGCCGAGATCTACGGCGGACGGCTCGAGGTGACCGGGCTGCAGGACGCCCAGGTCGTCGGCGCCCGGGTCGACCTGCGCACCGACGTGGTGGCCCGCACCACGACCGCCAAGGAGTACACCGAGGGTCACCGCATGTACGGCCTCGTCAATGGGCGCCTGCTGTGGACCTACGACATGGCTGCGGTTGGCCAGGAGATGACCAACCACCTCGCCGCCCAGCTGTCGCCGGCCGGCGACGACGAGCCACCGGAGGACGCGTGACCGAGGACTGGGAAAGCCGGCTGCGCGAGCACGGCTTCCGGATCACCCCGCAGCGCCAGCTCGTCCTCGAAGCCGTCGAGTCCCTCGGCCACGGCACACCGGAGGAGATCCTGGTCGAGGTGCAGCGCACAGCTACGGGCGTGAACCTGTCCACGGTGTACCGCACGCTCGAGGTGCTCGAGGACGTCGGGTTGGTCACGCACGCCCACATCGGCCACGGCCCGCCCACGTACCACTCGGTCGACGAGCACGTGCATATCCACCTCGTGTGCGACCGTTGCGCCAAGGTCCTCAGCGTTCCCGCCCAGGTCGCCACGCAGTTCGTCGCACGCCTCGAGGACGACTTCGGGTTCCGGACCGACATCTCGCACGTCTCGGTCCACGGCCTGTGCGCCGACTGCAAGGACCGCCCGCTCGACCTCGAGGCGGACGACGCGCCATGAGCCCGGCCGGCTCCTGGCCGCCTGCCGTCGCGCCGCCTTCGGGCGGTCCCGACCCCGGCGTGCCGTGGCACTACGGGGATCCGCACCGAGAGCAGCGCATGCTGGGCTCCGGGCGCGCAGCTGTCGACCTGTCGCACCTCGGCGTCGTCACGGTGGCCGGGCCGGACCGGCTGACCTGGCTGCACGACCTGACCACCCAGCACGTGTCGACCCTCGCCCCGGGCGCTTCGTCCCTGGCGCTTGTCCTGAGTCCGCATGGCCATGTCGAGCACGAGCTTCACCTCGTCGATGACGGCGAGCGCACGTGGATCGTCGTGGAGCCCGGCTCGGCCGCCACGTTGGTGGCCTACCTCGAGTCGATGCGGTTCCTGCTTCGGGTCGAGATCGATGACCGATCGACGAGCCATGGCGTGGTCTGGGAGCAGGAGTGGTCCGCAGACCCGGCCCTCCCCACCTGGCTGGTGCCTGCGGACTTCGCCGGGCGCGGCCGGGTCGACGCCGGCTCGGACCGGGGTGGCGACGCCGACAAGTACGTGGCCGACCGCCCCGGGTCGCTGCCCGGCCGCGAGGTGGTGCTCCCGATCGGCGAGGTCGCGGACCGGATCGCCTCCCATGACGAGGTCGCCGGCACCTGGGCGCTGGAGGCCCTGCGGGTGGCCGCGGCGGTCCCGCGGATCGGCCTGGAGACCGACCATCGCACGCTCCCGCACGAGGTCGGCTGGATCGGTCCGGCGGTCCACCTCGACAAGGGCTGCTACCGCGGCCAGGAGGCGGTGGCCCGGGTGCACAACCTCGGCCGTCCGCCGCGGCGGCTGGCCCTGCTGCACCTCGACGGCAGCGACCAGGTGCTGCCGGCCCACGGTGACCGTGTCTTCGTCGATGGCGCGGACGTCGGCTGGGTGGGGACCGCCGCGTGGCACTTCGAGGAGGGCCCGATCGCCACGGCGGTCGTGAGGCGGGCGTCCCCGGTGGACGCCGTTGCGGCGGTCCGGACGGCTGAGGGGGATGTCGCGGCAAGCCAGCAGGTCGTGGTCCAGGCCTGACCGCTCAGTCGTCGATCTCCAGCAGCATCGTGATGGGGCCGTCGTTGGTGAAGGACACCTGCATGTCCGCGCCGAACGCGCCTGACGCGACCTCCGCTCCGCGTTCGCGAAGGCGGTCGACGACCGCGGCCACCAAGGGCTCGGCCACCGGCCGCGAGGCGGCGCGGTCCCACGTCGGTCGGCGCCCCTTGCGGGTCTCGCCGTACAGGGTGAACTGGCTGATGACCAGCACGGGGAGGCCCAGGTCCGACGCCGACAGCTCGCGCGGCGCATCGGCCGGCAGGTGCCGGCCTGCGGCGTGGCCGGCGTCGAAGACGCGGAGGTCGTAGGCCTTGTCGGCCAGCCGCTGCGCCCGGGCGACGGTGTCGTCGTGCGTGATGCCGACGAGCAGGACGATCCCCGGGCCATCGAATGCGCCCACGACGCTCCCCGAGACCATGACCAATGCACCGTTCGCGCGCTGGAGGACTGCCCGCATGGCGAGCAGCGTGCCATCATTCGCGCGTGCCGTCGCCCCCCAGCCCCGTCCCGATCGCCGAGTACACCCGTAGCGGCATGGTCGAGGGCGTGCACGTCGGGCACGTTGCCATCGTCGACGGCGCGGGTGCCGTCGTCCGTTCGTGGGGGGATCCCGGCCAGGTGATCTACCCGCGCTCTGCCAACAAGCCCGTGCAGGCGGCGGCGATGGTGGGCAGCGGCCTCGACCTGCCGCCGCGCCTGCTGGCCCTGGCCGCCTCGTCGCACAGCGGGGAGCCGTCTCACCTGTCCGCGGTGCGCGACATCCTCGCCCATGCGGGGCTGGACGAGACCTGGCTGCAGACCCCGCCGGACTGGCCGCTGGACCCGGTCGAGCGGGACGCCTGGCTGGTCGCGGGGCAGGCCCGGACCTCGGTGGCGATGAACTGCTCAGGCAAGCACGCGGCGATGCTGGCGACATGTGTCGCCCAGGGGTGGTCACTGCACTCCTACCGAGACCCGGCGCACCCCCTGCAGGTGGCCATTGCCGCCCGGCTGGCGTCCCTCGCGGGGGAGCCCATCGCGCACACCGGGGTGGACGGGTGCGGGGCGCCGGTCCTGGCCATCTCGCTCGCGGGCCTGGCCCGATCGGCCTCGCGACTGGTACTGGCCGAGGCGGGATCGCCCGAGGGACAGGTCGCTGCGGCGATGCGGGACTACCCCGACGTCGTCGGCGGCACCCGGCGCGATGTCACGGATTTCATGCGGGCGGTACCCGGCCTGATGGCGAAGGACGGCGCGGCCGGCGTCTACGTCGCCGCCCTGCCCGACGGCACGGCCATTGCCGTGAAGGTCGAGGACGGCTCCGATGCTGCCCGGCGAGTCGTGCTCGCCGAGGTGCTGATCGGGCTGGGAGCCGACCCGGGTGGGCTGGCTGGCCTCCGGGAGGAACGCGTCGTCGGGGGTGGCGAGGCGGTCGGGAGGCTGCACTCGCTGGTCGGCTGACCAGCCCCGTGTCACGGCGGCGTGACGCAGGTCACGCTAACTGCTGCAAGCGACAGCGTTTGCAATTGCAAGCAGACGAAGTCATACTGGCGGCATGGCACTCGACGGACTCGACGGACTCGGCAGCCTCGGCGCCTTCATCCGCGAGCAGCGCGACCAGGCACAGATGTCACTGAGGCAGTTGTCCAAGGCTGCCGACGTCTCCAACCCCTACCTGAGCCAGGTCGAGCGGGGCCTGCGCAAGCCGAGTGCGGAGATCCTCAGCCGGATCGCCCAGGGGCTGCGGATCTCAGCCGAGTCCTTGTACCTCCAGGCCGGGATCCTCGACCAGCGAGACGGCGACTCGACCGTCACGACCGCGATCGCAGCCGATCCGACCATCAGCGAGCGGCAGCGCACGACCCTGCTGCAGATCTACGCGGCCTTCCAGGCCGAGAACGCAGCCCAGGCCGAGCGGGCTGCGGCAACCACGGACCACACCGATTCAACCGAACCCGAGAAGCAGAAACGAGAGGACAGGCCATGACAACCGAGTACAAGCCCGACACCACCCCGGAGACCGTGACCACTCAGGTCACGACGTCCGCGGCCAAGAAGACCACGGCTGCCCGCAAGACGGCGGCGAAGAAGACGACCGCTGCGCGCAAGACGGCGGCGAAGAAGACCACGGCCGCCAAGAAGTCGGCGACCAAGGCTGCGACCGCCACCAAGAAGGCCGTGAAGCGTCCGGAGGCAACCGGTCCGTTCGGGCTGCCGGCGTTCGACCTGAGCAAGTTCGACCTCAGCAAGCTGGACCTGTCGAAGGTCGAGTTCCCGAAGTTCGACCTGTCGAAGGTGGACTTCCCGAAGTTCGACCTGCGCAAGTTCGACCTCTCGAAGATCGACTTCTCCAAGCTGGAGATGCCGAAGGTCGAGATGCCCAAGGTCGATGTCGCTGACATGACCAAGCAGACCCGCGAGGCAGTCAACGAGGCGGCGGAGTCGCTGCGCGGCAACGTGAACCACACCGTGACCCTCCTGCGTGAGGCCGCTGGCGTCTGACGCACGACACGTATGAGCGACGGGAGGGGCGCACCTGCGCCCCTCCCGTCGTTTCGTCACGCCCGCAGGCGCTAGCGTGGAGCAATGTTCGGCAACGTCCAGGAACTCGTCGTGCTGGCCCTGTGGGCCATCACCCTCGCCCTCAAGGGCTATGCGTTCATCGACTGCCTGCGGCGCCAGCCGTCTGCGTTCCCCGCGGTCGGCCGGCAGTCCAAGGTCCTCTGGCTGGTCCTCACCGGGCTGGCCGCGCTGGCCGGCATCCTGCCGTCCCTGACGCTGTCGATCTTCGGGATCGCGGGGATCGTCATCGCCCTCGTGTACCTCTTCGACGTGCGGACTCGGATCATCGACATCACCGGCTCGCGCTAGGGAAGACCGTGCGAATCGAGGCCGTCCTGGGCGACATCACCGAGCAGGACGTCGATGCGATCGTCAATGCCGCCAATTCGGGGTTGCTCGGCGGCGGCGGAGTCGACGCGGCGATCCATGCGGCGGCCGGCCCACGGTTGGTGGCCGCCTGCCAGCGGCTTCGGGACACCGACCTCCCCGACGGGCTGCCCACCGGGCAGGCGGTGGCGACCCCCGGATTCGACCTTCCGTCCCGGTACGTGATCCATACCGTCGGCCCCGTGCACGACGAGCACCCCGACGGAGGCCCGGCGCTGCTGGCGTCGTGCCACCTCGAGTCACTGGCATGCGCCGACCGCCTCGGAGTGGCATCCGTCGCGTTCCCGGCGATCTCCTGCGGGGTCTACGGATGGACGGCTCCGGCCGCCGCACCGATCGCGATCCGCGCGGTGCGTGAGCACGCACGGCTCCATCCGGACTCGTCGGTCAGGCTCGTCCGCTTCGTGCTGTTCTCTCCAGCGGCCCTTGACGCGTGGCACACCGCGCTCGGACAGGGGTAGCCGCGCACCTGATCGGCCCCCGGCCCTCAGGCGTCGATCGTGATCCTGATCCGCCGAAAGCCCTTGCCCTTGCTCTCGACCTTGGTGACCCGCATGGTCCCGATGCTGCGCGTGGACGCCACGTGCGTGCCGCCGTCGGCCTGGACGTCGAGCCCCGCGATGTCGACGATCCGGACGATCTCGATCGTGGGGGGCAGCAGGTTGCTCGCGGTCCTGATGACGTCCGGGATGGCGAGGGCCTGCTCGCGCGGCAGTTCGTAGGCCGAGATGGCCCGGTCGGCAGACACCTCGTTGTTGCAGGCCGCCTCGACCGCCTCCTTGAAGCCCGCCGGTACATCGTCGAGGTTGAAGTCCAGCCGGCCACTGAGCGGGTCCATGTTCGAGCCAGTCACCAGGGCGCCGAAGTCGCGGAACACCACTCCGGACAGCAGGTGCAGCCCGGAGTGCGTGCGCATGAGCGCGGTTCGCCGGTCGTCCTCGAGGGCGCCCGTGACGATCGTGCCCGGCGGCGGTACCGGATCGCCGTCCATCGGCACGAGCCACAGGTCATCGAGCCGCCGCGCGTCGACGATCCGTGTCTGGACACCGCCCCACAGGAGGACGCCGTGGTCGGGGGGCTGGCCGCCACCACCGGGGTAGAAGGCGGAGCGGTCCAGGACGATCCCGGTCTCGGGGTCGGCTGCGAGCACGACGGCCTGCCACTCGCGCAACCCTGAGTCGTCGAGTTCCAGCCGCAGCGTCCGGCCATGGGCTGTGGCCCCCATGCGGCTACTTCCTGCCCTGGGCGGCGACCGCGGCGGAGGCAATCGCGGCCGCCTCCGGGTCGAGGTACTCCCCGCCCCGGATCACGGGGTGCAGGTCGGAGTCGAGTCGGTAGACCAGCGGGATGCCCGTGGGGATGTTGAGGCCGGCGATCTCATCGTCCGAGATCCCGTCGAGGTGCTTGACGAGCGCGCGCAGGGAGTTGCCGTGGGCCGCGACGAGGACCGTCATGCCGGCCCGCAGGTGCTCGGCGACGATGACGTCTTCCCAGTAGGGGATCATCCGGCGCACCACGTCGGCGAGGCATTCGGTGCGGGGACGCGCCTCCGGCGGGAGGGCGGCATACCGGGCATCGTAGGTCTGGGCGAAGGGATCATCCGGCTCGATCGGCGGCGGGGGGACGTCGTACGAACGGCGCCACAGCATGAACTGCTCCTCGCCGTAGGCCTCGAGGGTCTCCTTCTTGTTCGTCCCCTGCAGCGCGCCGTAGTGGCGTTCGTTGAGGCGCCAGTTGCGGACCACCGGGATCCACATCCGGTCGGCGGCCTCCAGGGCCAGCTGCGAGGTCTTGATCGCGCGCTTGAGCAGCGAGGTGTGCACGATGTCGGGCAGCAGGCCGGCCTCCGCGAGCAGCTCCCCGCCGCGGGCCGCCTCGACGCGCCCCTTCTCGGTGAGGTCGACGTCGACCCAGCCGGTGAACAGGTTCTTGGCGTTCCACTCGCTCTCGCCGTGGCGGAGCAGGATCAGCGTGTAGGGCGCGGCCGCGATCGTCATGCGCCCATCCTGCCGCATGGGTCAGGCCGGTGGATCGCCCGCGCCCTCGGCGGAACTGTCGGCCAGATGGGCGAACGCCGCCAGATTGGCGGTGGATTCCCCCCGCGAGATGCGCCACTTCCACTCGCGCTGGATGGCGCTGGCGAAGCCGAGTTCCAGGATCGTATTGAACGAGCCGTCGGCGTACTCCAGCACGGACCCCAGTACGCGGTCGAGCTCCTCCGGTGTCACCGCGGAGTGCGGCAGGTGCCCGACGAGGTAGATGTCGCCGAATTGGTCGATCGCGAAGCCCACCCCGTACATGCGGCGGTTGCGCTCGAGCAGCCACCGGTGGACGGCCCCCTCGTTCTCGTCGGGGTGCCGTGCGACGAAGGCATTCACGGTGACCGCCTGGCGGCCGACCGTCAAGGAGACGGCGGTGCGCAACTTGTGCTCACCCGGCATGACGGCGACGAACGACGTACCGGCACCCGGCTCCCAGTCCAGGCCCGACTCGTCGAGGTACGCCCGGATGGCCTCGGCGGCCGCCTCCGCGCTCACGAACCGAGGCTGGCGTGGCGGCTGCCCGCCGCAGCGTTCGCGAGGGCCGCGGAGTAGGACGACATCAGCCCGGCTGAGGTCGCGGCCCACCCGAACGCGCTGGCGTGCATGCGGGCCCCGATGCCCAGCGAGGCCTGCCGGCCGGGCCGCGTGACGACCCGCGCGATCGCGTCGGCGAAGTCGCCCGGGTCGTGGCTGGCGACCAGAATCCCGCTCACGCCGTCGTCGACCGCGGTCCTCAGCCCGCCGACAGAAGCGGCCACGACCGGGGTGCCGCAGGCCTGCGCCTCGACGGCGACGAGTCCGAAGGACTCGGAGTACGACGGCACGACGACGACATCCGCGGCGCGGTACCACTGCGCCAGCGAGGCGCGGTCTCGCGGCGGCTCGAAGCGCACGAGGTCGAGGATGCCAAGGGACCGGGCCAGGTCGATGAGCGCCGTGGGCTGGCTCATGCCGCTCCCCGACGGTCCGCCGCAGATGGCCACGACCAGCCTGCGGCGCAGGGTCGGGTCCTTCGCGACGAGGTCGGCCGCGGCCCGGATGAGGATGTCCGGGGCCTTCAGGGGCTGGATCCGCCCCACGAAGAGAAGCAGGATCGCGTCGGCCGGGATGCGATGCTCGCGCCTGGCCTCCGCCCGGTTGCCTGGCCGGAAGGCATCGAGGTCGACTCCCGGGTGCACGACGTCGACCCGGTCCGGGTCCGCGCCGTAGAGGCTGACGAGCTCAGCGGCCTCATCCGCGGTGTTCGCCACCAGGCGGTCGGCGGCCTCGACCACCTGCTGCTCACCGATCAGCCGCATCTGCGGCTCCGGCTGGTCGCCTCGGGCCAGGTCCCGGTTCTTGACCTTGGCCATGGTGTGCATGGAGTGGACGAGCGGCACGTTCCACCGCTCCTTGGACAGCCAGCCCACCTGCCCGGAGAGCCAGTAGTGCGAATGGATGAGGTCGAACCATCCCTCGGGGCGGGCGGCCTCGGCGCGCATCACGCCAGCCGTCACCGCGCAGAGCTGGCCGGGCAAGTCGTGCTTGAGCAGCCCCTCGAACGGCCCGGCCGTCACGTGCCGGACGGTGACGCCGGGCGACGTCTCCACGGTCGGGGGCAGCGAGGACGACGTGGCCCGCGTGAAGATCTCCACCTCGATGCCTGCCTCGGCCAGCCGGCGCGAGGTCTCGACGATGTAGACGTTCATCCCGCCGGCATCACCGGTGCCGGGCTGGTCCAGCGGCGACGTGTGGATGGACAGGAGCGCGATGCGACGCGGCAGCGGTCGCCGACGCATGGCGTCCAGCGACGTGGTGACGACCATGCGTCCACCCTCCTACAAGCCGAACGAGGCCCCCAAGCCCATTCGGAGGCTCCCCGCGGTCAACCGCCCGGAAGTCTCGCGCATTCCCCGCCGGTCGGCCACCTGGGCGCCTTTGGCCGGCCGCGGGTCAGTTGAGGGAGACACCGACATAGGGCTCGCCCGTGACGATCGTGACCACGCGCCGGGTGACGGAGACGGCGTGGTCGGCATAGCGCTCGTAGTAGCGCGACAGCAGCGTGACGTCGATGGCTGCCTCGACGCCGTGCGACCAGGACGGCATGAGGACGATCGTGAACAATTCGCGGTGCAGCCGGTCGATCTCGACGTCGTGACGGGCGATGTCGGCCGCCAGCGCGACGTCCTTCGTGGCGATGACCGACCCGGTCTTGGAGACGATCGCCTCGGCCAGGCCGCCCATCTCCGCGAATGTGGCCCTCAGCTCCAGGGGGACCGAGATCCGCGGGTACCTCATGCGGGCCTGCTTCGCGACGTGCTCGGCGAGGTCGCCCATGCGCTCGAGGGAGGCGGCAATCCGAAGGGCTCCGATGACGACCCGGAGCGCCTCTCCGTCGGGGTGCTGGAGGGCGATGATGTCGAAGCAGCGGTCCTCGACGTCGCTCGTCAGGGTGTCGATCTGCGCGTCGGCGTCAATGACGGCTTCGGCCATCGCGAGGTCGGCGTCCAGCAGGGATTGGGTGGCCCGGTTCATCGCGGATCCGACGAGCGTGGTGATCTGCACGAGCTCGCCGTAGACCGGGTCGAGCTGCTCGGCGTAGGCAGACGTCATCGGGCGGCTCCCGCGGGCAAGTCCGGCGAGCCGGGCGGCCTCGCGCCGGACCAGAGTATCCCTGCCGGGCGGCCAGCTGGCCCGATCGTCCCCGGGATGAACGGCACCGGTACGGGAGGTGAACGCCACGCGCTGGGGATGAACGCTCGGGTAATTCGCTGCGTGTAAGGCGCCTTGAGGAGTCGCACGCCAGGAAACCCCGCCTATCCTTGGCGCGTGGCCCGCCGTCGACGTTCGAATGCGTCCACCCCGGCCGCGGAGTCGCCTGCCATGGCCCGAACCGCGATCAAGCCCGCCGTGCCCGACGAAGTCATCCGCGTCCTCAGCGTGCTGCCGTCTGCATCGATGGTCGTCGCCCCGGATGCGACCGTCCTGCGTGCTTCGGCCAGGGCCTTGGCGCTGGGCCTGGTCAACCGCAATGCGGTGACGATCCCCGACATCGCCCACCTCATCGAACGAGTCGTCGAGGACGGGCACGCCCGCGAGCAGGAGATGCGGGTACGTCGCCCGCCGCTGGGCCGGGAGCTGCTCGAGCTGCGCGTACGGGTGGCCCCCCTCGGCACCGGTGCCATCCTCGTGCTCATCGACGACCTGGCCGAGGAGCGACGGGTCGACGTGGTCCGCCGCGACTTCGTGGCCAACGTCAGCCATGAGCTCAAGACCCCCGTCGGTGCCCTGTCCCTCCTCGCCGAAGCGGTCCTCGCCGCGAGCGACGACCCCGACCAGGTCCGCCACTTCGCCGAGCGGATGCAGTCCGAGGCTGGCCGGCTGAGCCACTTGATCCAGGACGTCATCGACCTGTCCCGCCTTCAGGGGGACGACCCGCTCACGCATGCCGAGGTCGTCGATGTCGACGACCTCATCGCGCGTGCGCTGGAGGAGGTCCGGACGCTGGCGGCCCGCCACGAGATCGAGCTCGTCACGGGAGAGGCGAGTGGGGCCGCCGTCTACGGCGACCACGGCCAGCTGCTCACGGCCCTGCGCAACCTGCTCAGCAACGCCATCGCCTACTCAGCCAACCACACGCGAGTCGCTGTCGGGGCGAGGTCGACGGGGACGATCGTGGAGGTCTCCGTCAAGGACCAGGGCATCGGGATCCCGGTCAACGACCTGGACCGGATCTTCGAGCGGTTCTACCGCGTCGACCAGGCCCGGTCGCGGATCACCGGTGGCACCGGACTGGGCCTGGCTATCGTCAAGCATGTGTGCCAGAACCACGGCGGGGAGTGCACCGTGTGGTCCGAGCCGGGCGTCGGGTCCACCTTCACCCTGCGACTGCCGGCGTACTACGCGACAACCCCGTTCGACCGCGACAGCACCGAGCTTGCCGTGAACCTGCTGTCCATTCCCGGAGAGGCGCGCGCATGACCCGGGTCCTGGTCGTGGAGGACGAGGAGTCCTTCTCCGAGGCGCTTGCCTTCATGCTGCGTCGCGAGGGCTACGAGGTCGAGGTGGCCGCCGACGGCAACAGCGCGGTCGAGGCGTTCGACCAGCGCGGCGCCGACCTCGTGCTGCTGGACCTCATGCTGCCGGGCATCCCCGGCACGGAGGTCTGCCGGGTCATCCGAGCGAAGTCCCAGGTGCCGATCATCATGCTCACGGCCAAGGACGGGGAGATCGACAAGGTCGTCGGGCTCGAGCTCGGGGCCGACGACTACGTCACCAAGCCCTTCTCGTCCCGCGAGCTGCTGGCCCGCGTGCGGGCAGTGCTGCGCCGGAACGGCGAGCCGGAGCAACTGGTGCCGCTGACCGTCGAGGCGGGTCCCGTGCGCATCGACGCCGACCGCCACGTCGTGACCGTGCGGGGAGGAACAGTCTCGATGCCGCTGAAGGAGTTCGACCTGCTGGAGTACCTCGTGCGCAACTCCGGCCGGGTCCTCACCCGGGGCCAGCTCATCGAACGAGTGTGGGGGTCGGACTACGTGGGCGACACCAAGACGCTCGACGTGCACGTCAAGCGGCTGCGCGCCAAGATCGAGGACGATCCGGCGCTGCCCCGGCACCTGCTGACAGTGCGTGGGCTGGGCTACAAGTTCGAGGCGTGACCCGGGCCTGAGGCGGCCCCTGGCCGGTCAGGCGGCCGGGGCGGTGGCCGGGTTGGGAGCGATGCCCGCGTAGTAGCCCACCGGCGGGACGATCAGCACCTGCATACTGACCAGCCCCGACTCAGCAAAGCCGAGTTCCACGGGCACGTAGGACGACACCGGTGCGTCAAGCGCATAGGTGTTGATCCAGTTGTCCGCGTCGAAGCCGAAGGACACCGAGGCGCCGGCCCCGAGGTCGGTGCCGCCACCGGTGATGTCGGCCGGCTGGCCGTTGATGGTCGCGTAGACGAGGCGGTCAGGGCTGGCACTCTCGTTGACGATGCGGGTGGTCAGCGTGGCCGACGTCGAGCCCTCCGGTCCCTGGACCAGCGTCGCGTTCTCGACGTGGATCGGGCCGACCCGCGCCTCGATGCCGTTGCCGGAGTTCATGGAGGCCTGCGTATACGTGGTGGCCCCCCGCCCGTTGAAGCATCCGGTGAGAGCCGGGACGGCGAGGACGGCGAGGGCCAGGAGGGCGGCGGCGTGGGTGCGCTTCACGCGCACAGAGTAGCGAAGCGGCCCGTGGCTGGAGGGCACGGTGCCGCCTCTGCGGCGTGGCAGGCGCCGGAATTCGGGGGGTGTGCCCGTGGTAGCCTAGAGGGCCTGAGAAAGGGGCCCCCCTCTATGACGTTCAACGTCGGCGACACGGTCGTCTACCCCCATCACGGGGCCGCACTCATCGAAGCTGTCGAGATGCGGACCATCAAGGGGGAGGACCGGAAGTACCTGGTCCTGAGGGTCGCCCAGGGTGATCTCACGGTCCGGGTACCCGCCGACAACGTTGATCTCGTGGGCGTCCGCGACGTCGTCAACGCCGAGGGCCTGGACCGCGTGTTCAACGTCCTCCGGCAGCCCTACACCGAGGAGCCGACCAACTGGTCGCGCCGCTACAAGGCCAATCTCGAGAAGCTGGCCTCCGGCGACGTCATCAAGGTGGCCGAGGTGGTCCGCGACCTGTGGCGCCGCGAGCGCGAGCGCGGGCTGTCGGCAGGCGAGAAGCGCATGCTGGCCAAGGCCCGCCAGATCCTCGTGAGCGAACTGGCGCTGGCCGAGAAGACCAACGAGGACAAGGCAGAGGCCATCCTCGACGAGGTCCTCGCGTCCTAGTCGGTTGACGGCCGACGGATACGTGACGCCCGGAGACCTGGGGCGCACGGCCGCCCTCGTCCCGGCAGCGGGCCGCGGAGAGCGGCTCGGCCCGGGGGCGCCCAAGGCATTGCGGCCGCTCGGGGGCATCCCCATGCTCGTCCACGCCGTGCGGGCCCTGGCTGCCAGCCGAGTGGTGGATCTCGTCGTGGTGGCTGCTCCGGAAGACGACGTCGAGGCGGTCGCATCCATGCTGGCCGACCAGGAGTTCTCCGCGGAGGTCGTGGTCGTCACGGGCGGGCCCACCCGGCAGGACTCCGTCGCTCGGGCCCTGCTGGGGCTGCCTGACGACATCGACGTCGTCCTCGTCCATGACGCCGCTCGCCCGCTCGTGCCGGCCGAGGTCGTCGGATCCGTGGTGTCGGCCGTACGGTCAGGGCACCCGGCCGTCGTGCCCGGCCTGCCGGTAGTCGACACCATCAAGCAGGTCGACGCCGCCTGCGATGTCGAGCGCACGGTCGACCGAGAGTCCCTCCGCGCAATCCAGACCCCCCAGGGCTTCGACCGGGCAGTGCTCCAGCGGGCGCACGCCGCCGCCGATCTTGACGCTGTCGCCACCGACGACGCCGGCCTGGTCGAGCGGCTGGGAACCAGGGTGCACGTCGTGCCCGGGCACGAGGAGGCCTTCAAGGTCACCACCCCCCTTGACGTCGTCATCGCCGAGGCGATCCTGGCCCGCAGGAGGGCAGCCGGTGCCGTCTGACCGCGACTCCATCCCCCTGGTCGGGATCGGCACTGACGTGCACGCCGTGGATGCCTCCCGCCCGCTGTGGGTGGCTGGTCTGCTGTGGCCCGGCGAGCCTGGGCTGGCGGGCCATTCGGATGCCGATCCTGCGAGCCATGCGCTCTGCGACGCGCTGCTGTCCGCGGCCGGCCTGGGCGACATGGGATCGGTGTTCGGCGTCGATGACCCGCAGTGGTCCGATGCGTCGGGCATCTCGCTGCTGGCGCATACTGCCGGCCTCGTGCGGGCTGCCGGGCTGCTGATCGGCAATGCCAGCGTGCAGGTCATCGGCAACCGTCCGCGCATCGGTACCCGACGCCAGGAGGCCGAAGACATCCTCAGTGCAGCGGCCGGTGCTCCGGTACGGGTCTCCGGCACGACCACCGACGGCCTTGGCCTCACCGGCCGGGGCGAAGGCATCGCGGCGATCGCGATCGCCTCACTAGGCCACGCCGCCCGATAGGAGTTGCTCATGACCACGATCCCCGATTCAGCCAAGGCTTGGCTCGACGCCCCGGAGTTCGCGACCATCGCAACGATCGAGCCGGACGGGCAGCCGCACCTGTCCGTGGTGTGGGTCGAGCGGGACGGCGACGACCTGCTCGTCTCCACCGTGAAGGGCCGGCGCAAGCACGCCAATCTCGAGCGCGACCCCCGGGCCACCGTCCTCGTCTACCCACGCGACAGCCCGTACTCGTACGTCGAGGTACGCGGCACCGCCACCCTGACCGAGGAAGGCGGCCGCGAGCTCATCGACCGCCTCGGCCACGCCTACCGGGGCTGGGAGCGCTACCCCGGCGACGACGGCACGGACAATGTCCGGGTCGTCGTGCGGATCAGGCCGGACAAGGTCGTCACGCGGTAGCAGCGTCCCGCAGCGTCAAGCCGGTCCCGCCGGCCTCGGTACTGTTCCCCATGTGGCACTGCGCTTCTACGACACCGCGACGCGGTCGATCCGCGACTTCGCGCCCCTGACCCCGGGGCGGGCCGGCATCTACCTGTGCGGTGCCACCGTCCAGGCCCCGCCCCACGTCGGGCACATCCGCAGCGGCATCGCCTTCGACGTGATCCGCAGGTGGCTGACGGCCAACGGGCTCGAGGTCACGTTCGTTCGCAATGTCACGGACATCGACGACAAGATCATCCACAACGCCGAGCACGACGACGTCCCGTACTGGGTCATTGCCATGCGCAATGAACGCGCCTTCACCCGGGCCTACGACGCCCTCGGCTGCCTGCCGCCCACGTACGAGCCGCGCGCCACGGGCCACATCCCCGAGATCGTCGAGCTCATCGAGCGGCTCGTGGCGGCCGGCGCGGGGTACGCGGCCAACGGCGACGTGTACTTCGACGTGCGGTCATTCGAGGCGTACGGGTCGCTCAGCGGGCAGCGGATCGACGACATGCTGGCGGCGGCCGACTCGGAGGCACGGGCCAAGCGCGATCCCCGCGACTTCGCCATGTGGAAGGGCGCCAAGCCGGGCGAGCCGGCCTGGTCGACGCCGTGGGGCCCCGGTCGGCCCGGCTGGCACATCGAGTGCTCCGCCATGGCCGCGAAGTACCTCGGGACGGCCTTCGACATCCACGGCGGCGGCCTGGACCTGATCTTCCCGCACCACGAGAACGAGATCGCCCAGTCGGTGGCGGCCGGAGATCGGTTCGCGAGCTTCTGGCTGCACAACGCTTGGGTCACCACGTCGGGCGAGAAGATGAGCAAGTCGCTGGGCAACTCGCTGCTGATCGACGAGGTCCTCACCCGGGTGCGCGCGGTGGAGTTGAGGTACTACCTGGCCGGATCGCACTACCGATCGATGATGGAGTACTCCGACGAGGCCGTCGCCGAGGCCGGCCAGGGATATCGCCGGATCGAGGGGTTCCTGGACCGTGCCGCGTCGTACCTCGGCACCCCCGGGACCCCCACCGTCATGCACGAGGCACGCCCGGCGGAGTTCGACGAGGCCATGGACGATGACATCGGCGTTCCGCAGGCCCTCGCCGTGCTCCACGACACGGTCCGCCGCGGCAACGCCTGCCTGGCCGCGAATGATGGGGGCGGAGCGGAGTCGGCCTACCGTGCCGCCGTTGCCATGCTCGACGTCCTCGGGCTCGGTCCGTGGCAGCACCCGTGGGCAGGATCCTCCTCGGGGCGGGAGGCCGGGGTCATCGACGCCCTCGTCGAGGTGGTGCTCGAGCAGCGCGCGGAGGCCCGCACGCGCAAGGACTATGCGGCAGCCGACGCGATCCGCGACGGCCTGGACCGCATCGGCATCCGCGTCGAGGACACGCCCCAGGGCGTGCGATGGTCGTTGGACGACTGAGCACGGGAGGGCACATGGCAGGCAACTCGCAGCGCCGCGGAGCGATGCGCAAGGACGGCACCAAGAAGGGCTCGACGGTCGGCTCCGGGGGCCAGCGCCGGGCCGCGCTGCAGGGTCGCGGGCCCACGCCCAAGGCGACCGAGCGGCCGCACCATCCGGCTGCCCGGCGCGAGCGGGCCAAGGCCAAGTCGGCGGCCAGCATGTCTTCCTCGGGCCGCAAGCCGGCCGCCCGGTCCGGGGGACGGCGATCCGGCGGCAGCATGCTCATGGGCCGCAATCCGGTCGTGGAGGCCCTGCGCGCCCACGTTCCGGCCTCGGCCCTGTACGTCCAGGCCAAGCTGGAGGCCGACGACCGGTGGCGCGAGGCCATGCGGCGCGCGGTGGC